>DATKEI010000037.1:0-15258 GCA_035544455.1 Binatia bacterium
GGCTCCCGCGGGACGCCGAGCCCCATCTCGACTTCCGGACACACCGGGACGAACGACACGAACGGCGCGAGCACGCCGGTGATGAAGCTGTCCTGCTTGTGGCCGCCGTCGAAGCGCACCTCCTCGCCGAGGAGGCAGGACGAGATCCCGATCCGGATGGGGAGCCCGGGGGAACGCCAGCCGGCCGCAGAGAGCGAAGGGGCGGCGGCCGGCGCGAGGGTCTCGCGCTCGCCTTTCACGCTGGTGTATTGTAGCGCACGTGCCGACCATCGCCCGCGACCGCCTGGAGAGCACGGCGACCCGCGTCTTCGGCGCGCTCGGCTGCCCGCCCGACGACGCCGCGCTCATCGCGACCCTCCTGGTCCGCGCGAACCTCCGGGGTCACGACTCGCACGGGGTGATCCGCATCCCGCAGTACGCGACGTCTGTCCGCAAGGGGGAGGTCGACCCGAAGGCCCCGATCGAGGTGACGCGGGAGACGCCGGTCACCGCCATGGTCGACGGCCGGCGCGGGTTCGGGCAGGTCGTCGCGCGCCGGGGCACGGAGCTGGCCATTGCCAAGGCGCGGGCCTCCGGGCTGGCGGCCGTCACGCTCGTTCACGCGAGCCACGTCGGGCGCCTCGCCGACTACGCGGAGATGGCCGCCCGCGCCGGCCTCGTCGGGCTCCTGTGGGTGAACGCGGTGCACGGGCTCAACGTCGCCCCGTGGGGCGGCGCGGCGCGGCGGCTCGGCACCAACCCGCACGCCGTCGGCATCCCCGGGCCCGACGGCCCGGCCATGCTGCTCGACTTCGCCACCAGCGTGGTGGCCGAGGGCAAGCTCCGCGTCAAGCGCAACCGCAAGCAGCCCGCACCGCCCGGCTGGTTCCTGGACGCGTCGGGCCTGCCCGCCACCGATCCCGAGCGCTTCTACGGCGATCCCCCCGGCGCCATCCTGCCCGCCGGGGACCACAAGGGCTACGGCCTGTCCCTCGCCGTCGAGATCCTGGGCGGCATCCTGTCGGGCTCGGGCGCGGCCGGCCCGGGCTCGGGGCTGTTCCAGAACGGCACCCTGATGATCTGCCTGGACGTGGAGAAGTTCCTGCCCCGCGCCGAGTTCGAGCGGCAGGTCGCGGCGCTGTTCCAGTGGGTGAAGTCGGCGCCCCTCGTGCCCGGCGTGGCAGAGATCCTGGTGCCGGGCGAGCCCGAGGCCCGGCTGGAGGCCGAGCTCACCCGCACGGGCATCAGCCTGGACGACGAGACCTGGCGGCAGATCGAGACGGTCGCCGCCGAGCTCGGCGTCGGCTGATCCCGGCGCCCTCGCCCGGCGCGGGAGAGCCTTCCCCCCCGGGGTCGGACAAGCCTGGAGGTTCGCGATGCCTACTCCCGGATCCCGCGCCCGCCCCGATCGGACCCGGGAGCGGCAGGTCAGGGCCATCGTTCGCCAGTGCCGGGCCGAGCGGACCCAGCTCGTCCGCTTCCTCTACTGCGGCAACGACAGCGTGATCCGCGGCAAGGCCTGTCACGTCGCGCTCCTGCCCTCCTACCTCGATTCCGGCATCGGCCTCACCGTGGCCATGCAGTCGTTCAACATGCTCGACCAGCTCGCGCCCGAGGGGTCCTTCGGGCCGGTGGGCGAGATTCGCCTCGTGCCGGACCTCGGCACCTTCGCCGTGCTGCCCTACGCGGCGCGCTCGGCCCGCCTGCTGTGCGACATGCTGACGCTCGACGGCGAGCCGTGGGGCGCCTGCCCGCGGAGCTTCCTCCGGCGCATGATCGCGCAAGCCGCCGCGGACGGATTCGAGCTGCAGGCCGCGTTCGAGAACGAGTTCACGCTGGCCCGCGCGCTCGGCGACGGCCACGCCCCGCTGGACCGGAGCTCGTGTTTTTCCACCATCGGCATGGACGCGGCGGGCGGCGTGATTGCCGAGATCATCGACGCCCTCGTCGCCCAGGGCGTGCAGCCCGAGCAGTACTACGCCGAGCTCGGGCCGGGTCAGCAGGAGCTGCCCGTGCACCACGGCCCGGCGCTCCGCGCGGCCGACACCCAGATCACGCTGCGCGAGACGGCGCGAGGCGTGGCCTCGCGCCACGGGCTCGTGGCCTCGTTCGCCCCCAAGCCGTTCCCGGACGAGGCCGGCAACGGCAGCCACATCCATTTCAGCCTGTGGCGTGCCCGCGACGGCAGGAACCACTTCCACGATCCGAGCGGGCGGCACGGCCTCTCCGAGGCGGCCTATGGCTTCATCGGCGGGGTGCTCGCTCACCTGCCCGCCCTCGTCGCCCTGACCGCGCCCAGCGTGAACTCCTACCGCCGGCTCCGGCCGCGCTTCTGGTCGAGCGCCTACACCGCGTGGGGCCCCGACAACCGCGAGGCGGCGGTGCGCGTGCCCTCCAAGCGCCGGACGCTGGAAATGGAGTCGACCAACCTCGAGCTGAAGCCCTCCGACCCGTCGAACAACCCCTACCTCGCCCTCGGCGGCCTGCTCGCCGCCGGGCTCGACGGCATGGCCCGGGGCCTCGATCCCGGCGAGCCCGCGCTCGTCGATCCGGACGCGATCCCGGACGCCGAGCGGCGCCGGCGGGGCATCCATCGGCTGCCGGCCACGCTCGGCGAGGCGCTCGACAACCTCGAGCGGGACGAGGTGCTCATGGGCGCCCTCGGCCCCGTGCTCGGCCGCGAGTACCTCATCGTGAAGCGCTCCGAGGTCCGCGGTTTCGAGGGCCGCGACACCGCCTTCGAGATCGCGCACCATTTCCACAAGTACTGAGGCGGCGCCGCCCCGGTGGATCGAGGGGGGAGCTGGTTCCGCCGCTCACCCGATCTCCTCGCCGACCTTGAGCCGGAACGGCATCCGGGCCGTGGCTCGGACCAGCAGCAGCGGGGTGGTGATCGCCTGGATCAGCTGCT
The DNA here is from genome assembly GCA_035544455.1 of Binatia bacterium. Lineage (GTDB taxonomy): Bacteria > Methylomirabilota > Methylomirabilia > Rokubacteriales > CSP1-6 > DATKEI01. Next base: position 2,891 of record DATKEI010000037.1, read on the forward strand.
TCAGCACCCGGGCGCGGCCGGTCATGAACTGGCCGCGCCAGCCGATCACAAGGATGCTCACACGCTTGCGCTCGATCAGCCTCCGCAGCTCGCCGGCGGCGTCGCCGTGGCACAGCGCGACCTCCTCGATGCGGCGGCACTCCTCGGGGGAGCAGTGGGGCAGGGCCCGGCTGACGAACTCGTCGAGCTGGCGCGGATACTCGTGGTGGAGGGCGTCCGCGTATCGCGCCCGGGCCGCGAGACCCTCGTCGCCGGTATCCACGTCGGCGACGTGCGCGACCTGGACCTCGAGGTCGAGGGCGTTCGCGAGGCGTACGGCCAGGGCGAGGGCCTCGTCGACCCCGACCTCGCCGCTCACGGGCACGAGCGTGCGCTCCCACGGCAGGGATTCGCGATAGTTCGGGGGCAGCAGCAGCACCGGCACCGGGCTCTGCTCGATGATGGCGCGCGTCACGTGCCCGACGATGCCATCCGGGCCGGGCTCTGCCGCGACCGCCGCCTCGGCGGTCTGCCCGCCCGCGCTCATCACGATCAGCCCGATGTCGTAGCGCGCCAGGGCCGCCAGGATGGCGCCCTCCGGGTACGCCGGCCCCTGGTGCAGCGTGATGAGCGGCCAGTGCTCCTCGGGCACGAGGAGCCGGGCCGCCTCCTCGCGCGCCGGCAGCTCGTGGGGCGTGGCGCTCAGGATGTGCAGCCGGGCGCCGAGCCGGGCGGCGAGCCAGGTGGCGCAGCCGAGACTTCGCGCGGCGAGGCGGGAGCCGTCGAGCGGCACCAGGATGGAGGCGAACACGCTCATCGGGACGCCTCTCTCGCCACCTCGACCCGGTGGAGGCGACCGCGCCAGGTGAGCGCCAGCGAGACGGCGCGCCACTTCGCGGGCAGGCGCCCGCCGGCCCCGGGGTCAGCCACGGGCCCGGCGTCCGTGAAGCGGACGCCGAGGACACCCAGCACCAGCGCTTGCCAGGTGGCCCCCATGCATGCCGGATGCACGCCGAGGGCGCTGTTGGTCATCACGTCGGAAAGATCGAGCCACAGGCTCTCGCGCCAGTAGCGCTCCGCGTCCTCCCGCAGGCCCAGTCGCGCGGCCACCGCCGCGTGGATCCCCGGCGAGAGACTGCTGCCATGATCGGTGATCGGCTCGTAGTAGCGGTAGCTGGCGGCGACCACCTCGCGGGGGAACGCCTCGGGGAAGAGGTGGAGAAGCATGAGCACGTCGGCCTGCTTGATCAGCTTGAGCCGGTTGATCCGGTCCCAGTCGAACAGCCGGCTGATCGGCGCCTTGAAGCGCTCCTCCCGGGGCAGCGGATAGTCCTCCAGGTCGAAGAAGCCCTCGAACTGCTCGATGACGCCCTGCGCATTCGGGCCCGGGCAGTAGAGGTCGCGGGCCACCGCCGCCCACGCTCGCGGCTCGTCCGCCGCGAGCGCGAGGCGGTCGGCCAGGGCGCCCCACGCGGGCGGGAACTCGCCCTGCAGCCAGGCGACGGCCTCGACCGCGCGCTCGAGGTTGACGCGCGCCATCCAGTTCGTGTAGGCGTTGTCGTTCACCGAGTGGTGATACTCGTCCGGGCCGACGACGCCGCGGAGGTGATAGGAGCGCGGGCCGCGCGTGGCGCGGCTCGCCCAGAAGCGCGCTGTCTCCACCAGGATCTCGACGCCGGCGTCGCGCAGGAAATCACGGTCGCGCGTCGCCTCCCAGTAGCGCCACACGCCGTGGGCCACGCCCGCCGTCACGTGGATCTGTTGCGTGCCGGTGAAGATCGGAATGTCCTTGCCGGTCGTCTTGAGCCGGATCGTGGTGGGCGTGACGTCGTCACCGGTGACCGTGGACTCCCACGCGTAGCACGCCCCGCGATAGCCCAGCTCGCGCGCGTGCCGGCGCGCGCCGTCGAGCGTCTGGTGGCGGTAGAGGAGCAGGCAGCGCGCCACCTCCGGGCAGGTGTGCAGATAGAAGGCCAGCTTGAAGATCTCCACGTCCCAGAACACGTGGCCCTCGTAGGCGCGGCCGGTCAGGGCGCGCGCCCCCACCGACACCCGTGGATCGCGGTCGGCGGCGCTGGTGAGGTGATAGGTGTTGAACCGCAGGGCCTGCTCGGTGGCCGGGCTGCCGGCGATCCGCACGTCGGCGCGCTGCCAGATCCGGTGCCAGCACGCCGCGTGCGCCGCCAGCGCGTCCTCGAAGTCCTCCCAGCGAAGCGCCCGGACGCGCGCCGTCGCGGCCGCCCGCGGGTCGGCCAGGTCGCGGCTGGTGTACACCACCACGTAGCGGCGGAAGGTGAGCGTCTCGCCGATCGTCCCCGCCACCTGCCAGCGCACGGCGTCCTTGCCGCTGCCGGCGAGCGTGGTGCGGGCGGCCAGGCACATCTCGAGGCCAGAAACCTGCGTGGTGAAGTGATGCACGTCGATGGTGGGATCGGCGGCGCTGGCCTCCAGGGGCACCAGGTGCGGGTGGTGGGCCGCGAGGTCGGGGTCGGCGAGTGAGGTGTCGAGCTCGAGGGTGCCGCCGTGATTGTCCAGGCCCACGGTGATCTCCTGCAGCAGAAGATGCAGGTCGTCGAGCGAGGCGCAGCGGCGCGTCCGCACCACCGTCCGGCGGTCGGCCTCCGTCTCGTACACGCCGTGCGCGTGCAGCACGCCCAGCCGCAGTTCCAGCACTCGCCGGTGCTCGCGCCAGTGCGGGCTCGCCAGGTCGAGCGGCTCGCCGTCGAGGGCGAGGCGCAGGCGGAACGGGAACGGCGCCGACACCAGCTCGCTGTACGGGTAGTCCCCGCGGCCCCCGCCCAGGAACTCGAGCTCCGAGTAGGGGCGCTCGGGGTGCTTGCGATCGTAGACGCCGGCGACGAAGAGGTCGCCCTGCGAGCCCGGCAGCGGCGTGTCCAGCGCCCCCCGCACGCCGAGGTATCCGTTGCCGACGGTGAAGAGACTCTCCACCGCGTGCTCGCGCGCCGGATCGAAGCCCTCCTGCTCGATACGCCACGCCGCGACGGTCTCCTGCTTCTCGCGCCGGCGGGCATCCAGCTCGTCGACGCTGACCTCGCCCAGGTCGGCGACGACGAGATCGGCGCCGTGGGCGATGAGGGCCTCCCGGTTGCCGCCGCGATCCACGCCAACCACGAGCCCGAAACCGCCGCGGCGGCCGGCCTCGACGCCCGCGGTCGCATCCTCGATCACCACGGCGCGGCCGGGCGCCACCCCGAGCAGCTCGGCACCCTTGAGGAACGGATCCGGGTCGGGTTTTCCCTTGACCCCGAGGGCTTCGGCGTCCAGCCCGTCGAGCCGGACGTCGAAGAGTTCCTCGATACCCACGGTCCGCAGGAGCTCGCGGCCGTTCCGGCTCGAGCTGACCACGGCCGTCTTCACCCCTCGCTCACGGAGGGCACGGATCAGCGCGATGGTGGCAGCGAACACCTCGACCCCGTCGCGCCGCAGACGAACCATGAAGAGCGCATCCTTGCGGCCGCCCAGGCCGTGGACGGTGGCGGCCTCCGGCTGGTCGGTCGGGGCGCCCTCGGGCAGCGCGATCCCCCGCGCGGCGAGAAAGCTGCGGACCCCGTCGGAGCGCGGCTTGCCGTCCACGTGGGCGAGGTAGTCGGCGGTGGGATCGAAGGGGCGGAAGGGTTCGCCGCCTTCCGCGGCCCGGCGCCTCAGGAAGTCGTCGAACAGCTCGGCCCAGGCGGCGGCGTGCAGACTCGCGGTGCGGGTCACGACGCCGTCCAGATCGAACAGCACCGCGTCAAACTCGAGGTCGCCTCGCCCGGTCCTCACGTCATGTCCTCGCCCGCGATCATGTCGGTCCCCCGCGCGGTGCTCGACGCGCGGCCGTTCCCCTCGGGGTGGCACGGGCACCAGGGGCCACCGGGTGCGACCTCAGCAGCGTCGAGCGGTCTTGAAGACGCTCGCCAGGCTCGGTCTCGCGCCCCCGTCGACGGGGGCGCGGCGAGCGGGCTCGTGAAGGAACTCGTGAAAGCGTCCCCGGACTAGCGGACGTCGGCCCAGAAGGTTACTCTACATTGCGTCTGCATGATTGCGTCTGCATGCCGGCCAGCGACTCGGGCCGATGACCCCGGCCGGCCGGGGATCCCGGCGCGGCGCCGCTGGTTGCCCTACACGATGCTCCGCCGTGTCCGATCCCGCCGCCCGCCGAGCCGCATCCGGCGGGCGGGGGCACGCTGACCGGAGGGGCGATGTCGATCGTGGGCGGGACCGACTGCTCGCTCGATCCGGTGCGGGCCGTCCCCGTGGCGGCGCGGCTCGCCGGCCGTCTCGGCGTCCGGCCCCCGCACGATCGCCGAGCCCGTGTTCGTGGCGCCGCTGAGGAGGTGACCATCGTGCCTGCATCCACTTCCGCCGACGTCGAGTTCGCCCGCTGGGCTCGGGGCTACGGGGTGATCCGCCACACCGCCGCCACCAGAGCGCGGGTCCGTGACCTGGTGGCGCGCCTGCGCGCCGAGGGGCAGAGCGGTGATGGGACCGACCCGTGGGAGGTGCTGCGGGCGCTGGACCGGGTGACGAGCGCCGCGCTGTGGCTGGTGGTGCACGAGACCTATGCGCGACGCGTGTACCTCGATGGCCGGCCGCTCGAGCCGGCCGACTTCAAGCCGCGGCCGGAGGGGCACACGGGGGGCGCGCTCAACATGGTACCGGCCTACGCTGGCTACCTTGCGGCCAACGCGCTCACCGGGATCACGCGAGCCTGGCTCATGGGGCAGGGGCACTGCGTGGCCGCGGTCGACTCGGCCAACCTCCTGGTCGGCAACATGACACCGGCGCACGCCGCGCGATACGCGCTGAACGACGAGGGCTTGACGCGGTATGTGCGGGACTTCTACTCCTACCGCCTCGGGGAGGACGGGCGCCAGGACTCGCCGCTCGGCAGCCACGTCAACGCCCACACGGCCGGCGGTCTTGCCGAGGGCGGCTACCTCGGGTTCGCCCAGCTGCAGTACGTGCACATGCCGTTGCCGGGCGAGCGCCTGGTGGCGTTCCTGTCGGACGGCGCCTTCGAGGAGCAACGCGGGGGCGACTGGGCTCCCCGCTGGTGGCGCGCCGAGGATTGCGGCCTGGCCACGCCGATCATGATCAAGAACGGGCGCCGGATCGATCAGCGGACCACCATGTCGCAGCAGGGCGGCACCACGTGGTTCGTCCGGCACCTCCGGCTCAACGGGTTCGACCCCCTCGTGTTCGACGGCCGCGACCCGGCCGCGTTCGTGTGGGCTATCCTGGAATCCGAGCGCCGTCTCGGGGCGGCCGCCGAGGACGTTCGGAACCAGCGGCGCGGGTATCCCGTGCCGCTTCCGTATGGCGTGGCGGTGGCGCCAAAGGGGTTCGGCTTCCCCGGGGCCGGCACCAATCTCGCGCACAACCTGCCGCTGATGGCGAACCCCTTCAGCGACGCGCGCGCGGCGGAGCGGTTCAACGAGGGTGCGCGCCGCCTCTGGGTGTCCGAGGGTGAGCTCCGGGAGGCCGTCGAGCGGTTCCAGCGGCACGCGGTCTCCGGGCGTCGGCGGGAGCGGGATCACCCCCTGGCCGACCGGGAGGTGGTCGTGCCCGAGGTGCCGCCACCGCCGTTCCGGGCGGTGGACACCGCGCAGCGCCGGGATCCCTCGACGTGGACGCGGGCGTCGCCGATGGCCGCCGTGGATCGGATGTTCGCCGCGATCGTGCGAGCCAACCCGCGCCTGCGCCCGCGAGTCGGGAACCCCGACGAGATGCGCTCGAATCGCCTCCTCGAGACCCTCGAGCTGCTGAAGTTCCGCGTGACGGACCCGGAACCCGGCGTGCCGGAGTCCGTGCTCGGGGCGGTGATCACCGCCCTCAACGAGGAGGCCGTCGCCAGCGCGGCGCTCGCCAACAAGGGTGGGATCAATCTGATCCATACCTACGAGGCGTTCGGGACGAAGATGCACGGGGCGCTGCGTCAGGAGGTGATCTTCGCCATTCACTGTGCCGAGGCGGGTCGCCCGCAGCGGTGGCTCTCGATCCCGCTCGTCCTGACGTCGCACACGTGGGAGAACGGCAAGAACGAGCAGTCGCATCAGGACCCGAGCATGGCGGAAGCGATGCTGGGCGAGCTGAGCCACGCCTCGCGGGTGGTCTTCCCGGCGGACTTCAACACGGCCGCCGCCGTGATGGAGCGGCTGTACCAGACACCCGGCCAGTTCTGGACGGTAGTCGTCCCCAAGGCCGACGGGATCCCCGACCTCTCCACTCCCGCGGAGGCGCGGCGCTTGATGGACGACGGCGGGCTGCGGCTGGAGTGGGCCGGCCACGACGAAGGTCGTGCCGAGCTGCTCCTGGCCGCGGTGGGCGCCTATCAGCTCGGCGAGGTGCTGCGCGCCTCGCGCCGTCTGGCGCAGCGCGACGTGCCGCACACCGTGGTCTACATCCTGGAGCCCGGACGCTTCCGGAGTCCGCGCCGCGCGGCGGAGCGCGACCACCAGGCACCGGCCGGGGTGCAGGCCGCCCTGTTCCCGGATCGGGCCCGGTGCCGCCTGCTGGTCACCCACACGCGACCCGAGCCCATGCTGGGGCTGCTCGAGCCTCTGCGCGCCCCCGCCCACAGCACGGCGCTGGGCTACGTCGGCGAGGGCGGCACCTACGACACGCCGGGCCTGCTCTTCGTCAACCGCTCGAGCTGGGCCCACATCGTGGCCGAGGCGGCGCGGCTGCTCGGCGTCGAGCGCGAGCGGGTGCTGGATCTGGACGAGCGCGACGCGCTCGACGGCCGCCGGAACCCGCAGGGCGTCATCCTCCCGCCCCCGGGCGATGGGTGACGCCGGGGCCGGTCAAGAGCGCTCTCGTCTACCGGCACACCTGCGCCGGCGAAACACGCCGGCCGGCTCTCGTCGCGCAGGACCCGCCTGTCGCAGGACACCGGGTACTCGAGCAAGATCTGCTGCGCGCACGCACCCGGCGGCAACGACCTCATCACGCGGTGGTCACGTGGCTGGCGCGACGGTGGGGGCTGCCCGGGACTCCGTGTCACGGCGCGTCCGGAACACCCGGCTCGGCGGGGCGCGCATTCGATGGTCGGCCCTCCGGTGGCGTGCGGCGGGACGTCCTGCTCGTCAGGCCCCGCCGACGCCGAGCTCGCGCCGGACCGCGGCGCGGTCGAATCCCGCCCGCTCGAGCTGGCGGAGCAGCATCCCCAGGTGCTTCTTCGAGAGGTCCTTGGGGCCGTGGCCCGGGATGGTCACCAGCACGCCGTCGCGGGAGAACTGGCGGTGGCTCGTCTGCCGGCCCCGGCGCTCGGCGAATCCGTGGGCCAGGAGCCAGGCGATCACGGCCTCCCGCTCCGCGCTCATGCCGGCCCCGGCGCTTGCCGCCGCGGAGGGCAAGCCCGGGTCACCCGGGCCGAGGAGAAGACGAGACGCGTACCCGCGCTGCCGGCCGCCATGCCCGGGCCCGTCAGTGCTGGACGGCCGGCACCCAGGCCGTGGTGCGGCCGCCAACGGTGATGTGGCGGATGCGGTCGCCGCGCGGCGTCACGGCGTCGGCGTTCCGGCCCCAGCGGTAGTGGAAGAGCCACGCGCGCGGAAAGCGCTCGCTGTCGGCCTGAAGGCGCACGGCGGTGGTGACCACGGTTCGGAGCGCCGCGCGCATTCGCGTGAGATCCCGGGAGGTCAGGGTGTGCACGCGGCGCCGTGGGTCGATGGCGGCCTGATACAGCACTTCGTCGGCGATCCAGTTCCCCACGCCGGCCGCGAACGACTGGTCCAGGAGCACGGCCTTGACGGGCGCCGTGCGACCGTCGAGCAGGTCCCGCAGCCGCCGGGCCGGAGGCAGCTCGCGCAGGGCGTCGAAGCCCAGGGCGCTGACGGGCGGCTCGGCGCGGGGCTCGTGGCGAAGGCGAATCCGGCCGAGCCGCCGGGCGTCCGCGAAGGCGATCTCCGTCCCGTCGTCGAGCCGCATCCGGAGCTTGGTGAAGCGGGGGGGCCATGCCGTCTCGTTCGCGTCCCAGCGGCTCGACACGAGCCGCACCCCGCGCTCGCTTGTGCTGTGGAACCCGCCCGACATGCCGAAGTGGAAGACGGGCCACGGGCGCCCGTCCAGCTCGATCCAGAGGTGCTTGCCGTGGCGTCGAGCGCGCCGCATGGTGCGGCCGAGCAATACCTTGCGCAGCGCGGCCGGGGTCGTCCCCTCGAGCACGATCGGGTCATCGGCGCACCACACGTCCACGATGCGCCGGCCGCGGCCAGTGCGATCGACCAGGCGTCGGGCCGCCTCGACCTCGGGAAGCTCGGGCACCGTTCAGTTCGGGAACAGCCGGTCGGCGTTGCGGAAGGCGATCTGCTCGGCCACGTCGCGGGGGAGCTGGCCGAGGTAGCTCCGCACGTCGGACACCGATCCGGGCAGCGATTCCCACCGGGCCGTGACCCAGGTGTCGGTCCCGGCCAGGAAGCGGTCGGGGTGGCGCAGGAAGACGGCGCGCCAGGCCGGGTCGAGCGTGCCGCCCGGAGCCACGTCGCCGTTCCGGAGGGCGAGATCGACCCACAGCGTGCGATAGCGATCGAGCAACGCGCCCACCGCCTGGGGCCCGGACGACATTCCGGCGTGGGCCCAGATGACCTTGACCCGGGGCTCGATCGTGAAGAGCTCGGCGATGGCGAGGTCGTCGGAGTGCGCGTGCAGGTAGAGGTCGTGACGCATGGCCAGCTCGATCACCCGCTTGACCACGGGGGTGCCCGTCTGGCCTCCGAACAGGTGGAACTCGCCGATCCCCTTGTGAACGCCGAGCCGGAGCCGCTGCTCGAGATACGTCACGATCGCCTCGTCCTGCCACCAGGTGCCCATGTCGTCCCGGGTCCGGTACGGCCGCAGGATGGGGACGACGCGCTGCGGATCGTGTCGGTGCAGGGTGATCGTGCCGTCGTCCGGCGTGCTCGAGACCAGTGCGCGCTTGATACCGGCCCGCTGCATGATCCCCAGGATCCGCTCCGGGGGGTACTCGGTCCAGTCCGGCGCGCTGTAGTGGATGTGGGTGTCGAAGATCGGCAGCTCGGGGGGCGCGGAGGCCGCCCCCGGCCCCCCGACGAGCGGCACGGCCACCGCGAGCGCCACGAGGATCCGTGCGCGGAACATTGGGCGGGAGGATACCACGGCCATCGCCTTGCCACGCCGCGGACCGTCCTCTACGATTGGAGCATGCCCGGTCGCTCGACAGCAGCCCTGCTCGCGGTGGCGGTGGCCGTGACCGGCCTCGTCGCCACCCCGGCGCCCGCGTCTGCTCAGGTGCCGGGCCTGCCGGCGTCGCTGACCCGCCCGCTCGATCCCATCGACCGGGCGCGCGCGCTCTCGACGGCCCCGAGGCCCAGCCTGGGGCCGGCGCCGCAGCCCGCAGAGCGGGTGGTGCCGGAGCGGCGTGTCACAGTGCCCGGCACCGCGCAGCAGATCGTGATCCCCGCTCACTCCGAGCGCATCCTCTCGAACACCCAGGTCGCGGTGCCCACGCTCCCCGTCTACGGATCGACGGGCGCGCTGCCGCCCGGCGTGCCGAGCCACATCTACCGCCGCGAGGCGCCCGCCGCCGGGGTTCGCCAGGGGCCCTGAGGCTGCCGTGCTCGATGCCGTGGGAATGAAGGAGATCAACGAGATCTTCGCGGTGACGGACGCCATGGGCATCCACCGCGAGAGCCTGGTCATCCCGCTCGGCACCGGCAAGGGCCGCGTGCGGCGGACGCCGGGCGGCAAGATCGAGATCATCGTCGACGCCGAGGTGCCCTTCGAGGAATGGCTCCGCGGCCTGCCCGACATGATCCGCGCCGTCGGACCGCTGTGATCCCGCCCGGCGCTTTGTCGGCACATCTCCGCATTGGACCACCAGACATCCTGTCCTGAATCGACGAACGCCGGCCTGACCCTTCTGCTGCTCCTCCTGACGCCCCTCGTCTACAGCCTGCTCTCCGGCTCCACGAGCCCGCGCTGCCGCGCCCGTGGCGGGTCGGCGGGGGCGCGGTTGGGATGTGGCTCGCCGCCGGGCTCCCGGCCGTGGTGAGCCTGGCCGCCATGGCCACCGCGGGCGTGCTGAATACCGCGGTGGGCCTCCTGGCCGCGCTCACCGGCCCCGTCGCGTACCGGTGTGGCGCGGGGGCGCGTCCGCGGCCGGAGGGCGGGAGCCCGCGTGAGGCCCCGAGGCCCGGTTGCTGGCCGCGACGCGGAGGGCCGCCCCGCCTGGAGCCGGGCCGAGGCCACGCGCGCGACGGCGTCGACGGCCGAGGTCTCCGGCGCGCGGGGCGCTATCGCGAGGCCCGCCCGCCTCACCTGTCGCCAGACGCCCGCGCGGAACTCCGGGTCCTCCATCAGACGGCCGGCCCAGCTCACGCGCAGCGGAGGGCGGAGGCGGATCCGGCGCGCGAGATCCAACAGGATGGCGGCCAGCCGGCGCTGCGCGTCCCCCGCGATCGCGCGCGCGCCGCCATGGCCGCGGCGCGCCGCGCGCAGGACCGCGGGCGCCACCGAGGCGACGCGGGCCACGGTGTCGGGCGCAGTAGCCACGCGGCGGAGGCGCTCTCCGCCTCCCCGGCCGCCCGCAGCGGTCAGCCACGCGCGGCCGATCCAGAACGCCGAGCCCTCGTCGCCCAGGAGCGGGCCGAGGCCTCCGGCGCGGTGCCAGCGCCCGGCGGCGTCGCGGCCGAGCGCGATGGAGCCCGTACCCACCAGCAGGAGGACACCCGCGGTCGCGCCGAGTGCTCCGAGATAGGCGGCCTCGACGTCGGACATGACGTCGACGGCGGGCGCGAGCCCCGCGAGGGCTCGCCGCATCCGCCGCCGCTCCGGCGCCGTCCACACGCCGCGGGAGGCCACGGCCAGCGCGCCGACCCGACCGGGCTCGATCCGCAAGGCCGCGATGGCCTGGCGCACGATGGCCGGAATCGCGCGCACGGCCGCCGGCCCTCGCCGCCTCGCGGCCCGCCGGCCCCGGTCCCCGTCGAGGGCGACGGCGCGGACCCACGTCCCCCCGACGTCCAGCCCGACCGCCCACCGCTTTACTCGCGCGGCGCGGATCGCTCTCCGGGAGGCCATGAGGCCCATTGTGCCTCCGGGCCGCCGGTTCCGGCGCGGGAAGGTGCCTCGCGTGCTGCCCCGCCGACCGGCGGTCTAGCCCGACCTATGCGCGACCACCGACGCATGGTACCATTCTGGTTGATTTACACCATGGAGGTGGCGACGTGGCCCTCAACATCAAGGACCGGGAGACCGAACGGCTGGCCGCAGAGGTGGCGGCGCTCGCCGGAGAGAGCAAGACGCGAGCGATCAAGGTGGCACTCCAGGAGCGCCGGGCCCGGCTGGCCGTCCGGGGCCGCGACCGTGACCGTCGCGCCGATCTCGTGCGCTTCCTCGAGACGGAGGTATGGCCCCAGGTGCCGCGCAGGGTCCTCGGGCGCAGGACGAGCAAGCGGGAGCGGGAACGGATCCTCGGGTTCGGGCCGGAGGGTGTGTGATCGTCGACTCGTCGGCGCTCGTCGCGATCGTTCTTCGGGAGCCCGGCTGGGAGGGGCTCGTCGACAGGCTCGGGACGGGCCCCGCCGGCGCCGGGGCTCCGACGCTGGCCGAAGCCGGGGTGGTCCTCGCCGCGAAGCTGGGCCCACGTGGGCGAAGCCTTCTCGCCCGCCTCCTGCAGGAGGCGGAAATTGCGGTTGTCCCTTTCACCGACGAGCACTGGCCGATCGCGATCGATGCCTACGCCCGGTTCGGCAAGGGGCGGCACGCGGCCTCCTTGAATTTCGGCGACTGCCTGACCTACGCTGTTGCCAGCCTCGCGGGCCAGCCGCTGCTCTACGTTGGGGACGACTTCGCCAGGACCGATCTGCCTCGCCTCTGACGCGGTGAGCGCGCCGACCTCGGCCCGCGCCGGATATTCCACCGGCTCGGGATCGATCGATCGGCCTCACCTTGGAACGGGCGCACCCTGCGAGGCGTCCCGGGAGATAATGGCGGGCGCCCATGGCCCCTGCTCCGCTCGGCGGCGGTCTGACGTGGCCCGACTACGCCATCCTGGCCGCGGCCCTGGCCGGGCTCGTCCTCATCGGCGCCGGCTTCACCCGGCAGCAGCGCGACACCAGCGACTTCTTCCTCGCGCGCCGGCGCATCCCGTGGTGGGCGGCGTGTCTGTCCTTCCTGGCCACCGAGATCAGCGCGGTGACGATCATCTCGGTGCCCGCCACCGCCTACCGGGAGAACTGGGAGTACGCCCAGTTCTTCGTGGGATCGAGCCTGGCCAAGGTCGTGGTCGCCTTCCTCTTCATCCCGGCCTTCTACCGGTACGACTGCACGACGATCTACCAGTTCCTGCTCTACCGGTTCGGCCGGGCGAGCCAGACGACCGGCGCCGTCTTCTTCTTCGTCACCCGGCTCCTGGGCTCCGGCGT
>DATKEI010000038.1:0-16623 GCA_035544455.1 Binatia bacterium
GCCGGCCACCACGGCGATCTTGCCGGCGTCGAGGGCCGCGCGGATCCGTTCCGCGCCGATCCGCCGGATGCGGGCCCTGGTGTGCGCCTCGTTCGTGACGATGCCGGCCTGCGGACCCGTCAGGGAGCACGCGGGATGGCCGAGGGCCTGCAGGGCCATGGCGAGGAGGCCGATGGTCACCTGCTCGCCGGAGGCGAGCAGCATGTCCATCTCCCGCGGATCGGGCAACGGCGCGACCGCAGACGCAAGGCCGAGGAGGGAGTCGGTGGTCTTGCCCATCGCCGAGACCACGACGACGAGGTGGTGGCCTTGCCGTGCGGAGGCCGCCACGCGGCGGGCGACGTTGCCGATGCACTCGGGGTCGGCGACGGAGGAACCGCCGAACTTCTGCACGGTGAGCGGACCCATGAGGGCGCCATGCTACACGACGCCTCCCGCGCCCGCAAACCACGGCGCCGGACGGTAGTGTCTCTCCGGACGGCATCGCGGGCCGGCCGCCAGGGGACGGCGAGGGGACAAGCGCGCGCCGCGGGAGCACGGCGGGAGGCGCCCCGGCGCCGAACCGGAGACGCGCGCGCGGATCAGCGGACAGGGGGCGGCGGGGGCGCGCTCGGAGGCGGGGCGTCGAGAGGGCGCTGGCGCAGCGTCTCGCGTGCGCGCGCGCGCTCCTCCGGGGTCATGCTCTGCCAGCGCTGCCAGTTCTGCTCGATCCGCCCGCGCTCGTCGGGGGGCAGGGCCTGGTACTCGTGAAAGCGCTGCAGGATCTTGCGCTGCCGGTCCGGCGGCAGGCGCTGGAAGCGCTCGTACGCGGCCTCGAGCTCGCGCCGCCGTTCCGCCGGTAGCTCGCGCCAGCGCTGGAAGTCCTCCATGACCCGCGCCCGCTCCGCGGGCGACATGTTCCGGAGCTTTTCCCGATTCTTCTGCACCCGCTTCCGCTCCTCGGGTGTCTGCGGCGGCTCCGGAGCGCCGGTCCGCTTCGACGGCGATCCGCGGTCGGGGGCCGGCCGCCCGGGAGCCTCGGCTGGATGCGCGGGCCGGGTCGCGGGCGGGCTGACCGGGGCCGGCGACGTCTGGGCGGCGGCGGGCAGGGGCGGGGCCGCGAGGGCGATCATCCCCGCGGCGAGCGCGCTCAGGCTCTGCGTCCTCGCGATGGCGGGCCAGCCCATCAGACGTCCGGACGGGCGGGAGCGCGGCCGCGAGCGTCAGCTCTTGCCATTCGGCGCCTCCCGGTCGAGGCGATCGATGACATCGAAGTCCTCCAGCATGTCGAGGCGCTCGACGAGGTCGAATCGCGAGATGAGATCCAGGCGGCTCGCCAGCGCCACCGCGTCGAGCGCGGCGGGGTCCACCCCGCTCACGCGGGGCAGCGGGGGCTCGGACCCGGCGTAGAGGAGCGCGGCCACCAGGCCCGCGGCGAGGGCGGCGGGCAGGGGCACCTGCCACCATGACCAGTGGCGCGCAGTGCCAGGGCCGCCCCGGGCGAGCCGCCGGCCCAGGTCTGCGCGATAGGCGCTCCAGTCGACCGGCGGCGGCGCGAGGGCGGCGAGGCTCTCCCGGAGCTCGGCGAGCTCCCGCCGCGCAGTCCGGCAGGGCGCACACCCGGCCAGGTGCCGCTCCACGGCGTCCCGCTCCCCGGCCGGCAGCTCACCGCCGAGCAAGAGAGCAAGCCGATCCTCCGCGTGCTCCCGACTTGCCTCCGGATTCATGTCGCGCTCCCCAGCCGCTTTCTGAGGGTCCCGAGCGCCCGGTGCAGATGCACCCGCACGGTGGCCTCCGACAGATCGAGAATCGCCGCGATCTCACCGGTGGCGAGCCCCTCGCGGCACTGCAGCATCACCACCGCTCGCTGCTGTGGCGACAGGTCGCCCACGGCGGCCCAGACCCGGGCCAGCCGCCCCTCCGCCTCCAGCCTATCCGCCGGGTCCTCCGCCGGCCCGGCAAGCTGCTCGAGCGCCCCCGCCGCCCCCTCCCCGTCGCGGCCCTCGTGGGCGGGGCGGACCAGCTTCAGCCAGCCCCGGCCGCGGCGCTTGTGATCCAGGCAGCAGTTGACGAGTATCCGGTAGAACCACGTCGAGAACCGGGCCTGGCCCGCGAAGGACCCCGCCCCATCGTGGAGCTTGAGGAATGCCTCCTGGGAGCAATCGCGGGCATCCTCCCGGTCGCGCAGGACCGACCACGCAATCCGGTAGGCGCGCGCCTGGTAGCGCTCGACCAGGGCGTCGAACGCGCCGGGCACGCGGGCGGCGACCCGCTGGCAAAGTTGCTCATCTGAAAGCTCCAGGCCGTCCACGCGAGGCGATGTTCCCACAGGCGGAAGACGGCCACAATCACGCGGCGATGGCCGGCTCCCCCCGGTCCCGGGGTTCCGGTCCGGGCTGGCTCCTGTCGCCCCGTATGACGGCGCGGTCCGCCCCGGCGTTTACCGCCGGCGCTGGCGCTCACGGGGCCGGCGGCCCGTGGCCCGGCCTGGTCAGGGCCGGCGCCGGCCGGGCGGCGTCGGTGAGGCTCACGTGCTCGACGGCGAGCAGGATGAGCCCGTGAACGGTGACCGGGATGAACTGGGAGGCGTGCAGCAGAAGCGAGAAGCTCAGGGCGTCGGTGCGGGACACGCCGTAGAGCGAGAGAGCCACCACCGTGGCCGCCTGGATCACGCCCACGAAGCCGGGGCTCGACGGCACGCTCACCCCGAGCCCGAGCACGGCGATCAGGGTCCAGGCCGCCGAGAGCGGCAGGAAGAGATGGGCAGACCACAACGCCACCCAGACCGAGAAGGCGATCAACGTCCAGACCGCGGCGGACCAGAACGCGATGGGCAGGGCGCTGGCCGGGGTCCTGATCGCCTCGAGCCCCTGGTGGACGGTATCGACGATGTCCAGGGCCCGGTTCTCCAGGCGGCGCCGGCGCTCGCTCCCCGGCAGGCCAGACGCCCAGAGGAACAGCGTCCGCACCAGACCCCGGCCTGCCTCGGGGACGACGGCCACGAGAGCGACGACCACGACGAGGGCGACGAGGACGGGGAGGAGCACGACCGCCCCCCACCGGACCTGGCGTGGGACGGGCAGCACGAGGAACATCCCGGCGAGCATCAGGCAGATGGCCAGCCCGTCGAGGAGCCGCTCGACCACGACGGTCGCCACCGTGGTCCACACGGGCTGGCCACGGCGCACCACCACGAAGACTCGCAGGACCTCGCCGGCCCGGAGCGGCAGGAGGTTGTTGCCCATGTAGAGGATCATCACCGCGTTGAACAGATGCGAGGGCCGGGACCCGGGCGGGAACAGGTAGAACCAGCGTCGGGCGCGGGACCAGAGAGAACCGTATCCGAGGGCGATGCTGGCGAGGAGCCAGCCCCAGCTCGTCTCCCGGAGCCGCGCCGCGATGGCGGCGAGGTCCGTGTTCCAGAACAGGTACACGAGGAGGCCCGCGCTCACGGTCAGGCCAACGAGGATCTTGACCAGCCGTCGGGGCGACGGCACGCGAGAGAATCAGCGCCCGGGCCGGGCGGGGGAGGGAGCCCCGCTCACTGGGGCTCCACGCGTATCATCGTGGTCCGCCCCGCCACCACGGGTAGCCGGTCGATCGCCGCCAGCGCTGCCCGCATGTCGCGTTCCCGGGCCTCGTGCGTCAGCATCACCACGGGCACCGCCTCCCCCTGCGCCCGTCCCTTCTGGAGGACGGCAGCGAGGGAGATGTCGTGCCGGCCGAGGATGCCCGCCACCTGCGCGAGCACTCCCGGGTGATCCTGGGCCATCACCCGCAGATAGTACTCGGACCGGATGTCGTCCATCGGCCGGAGGGGCAGGGGATCGCGCGCCAGCGAGGGCAGGTCGACGTCGAGCGCGGGCAACCGGTGGGCGACGCGCCGCGCGATCTCCACCGTGTCCGACCAGACGGCGGAGGCGGTGGGCATCTGGCCGGCCCCCCGCCCGTAGAACATGAGGTTGCCGACGTTGTCGCCCGTCATGAACACGGCGTTGAAGACACCCGAGACCGCGGCCATGGGCGAGGTGGCCGGGATCATCGTGGGGTGGACCCGCGCCTCCAGTGCGCCGCCCGCGGCCTTGGCGATGGCCAGGAGCTTGATCCGGTAGCCGAGCTCGGAGGCATACACGACGTCCTGCTGGGGGATGCCGACGATGCCCTCGGTGTAGATGTCCTTGAGGTCCACCGCCGTCCGGAACGCGAGGGTGGCCAGGATCTGCAGCTTGTGGGCGGAGTCGAACCCGTCCACGTCCAGCGAGGGGTCGGCCTCGGCGTAGCCCTGGGCCTGGGCCTCCTTCAGCACCTCCGCGAAGTCGCGTCCCTCGTCCGTCATCTTGGACAGGATGTAGTTGCAGGTCCCGTTGACGATGCCGAAGGCGGAGAGGATCCGGTTGGCGGGCAGGCCGTCCTTCACCGCGCGGATGAGGGGAATGCCACCGGCCACCGCGGCCTCGAAGCCGAGCAGGACGCGATTGCGCCGGGCGTCGTCGAACAGCTCAGGGCCGTGATGAGCGAGGAGCGCCTTGTTGGCCGTCACCACGTGCTTGCCGGCGGCCATGGCCTTCAGGATGAACGTCCGGGCCGGCTCCAGGCCCCCGATCAGCTCCACGACGATGTCGATGTCGGGGTCGTCGAGCACGCGGCGGGCATCGTCCACAAGCGGGAGCGCGGGGAGGTCGAGACCGGCTCGCGGCCGCCGCACGTCGGCGTCGGCGATCCGGGCCAGGACGACGTTTCCGCCGATCCGCTCCCGGAGCGCCTCGCCGTGGGTCTGCAGGATCTTGACCACACCCGCGCCGACGGTGCCGAGGCCGAGGAGCCCGAGCCTGATCTCGTTCATGGCGACTTCGCCGTTCCCGACGGCGCCCGTGGGCGGCCGGCTCCCTACCGACCGCCGAGGCTGCGCAGGCCGCGCAGGGCCTGCCGGATGCGCTGCTCGTTCTCCACGAGGGCGAATCGCACGTAGCCCTCGCCGTAGTCACCGAAACCGATGCCGGGCGAGACGGCCACCTTGCACTCCTGGATCAGGAGCTTGGCGAACTCGAGCGATCCGAGACCCCGGAAGGCGTCGGGGATCGGGGCCCACACGAACATGGTCCCCCTGGGCTTGGCCACGCTCCAGCCCACCTTGTTGAGGCCGTTGACAAGGACATCCCGGCGCCGCCGGTACCGCTCGTTGATGTCCTCGACGCACGACTGGTCGCCCTCGAGGGCGATGATGCCCGCGATCTGGATGGGCTGGAAGACGCCGTAGTCGAGATACGACTTGATGCGGGCGAGGGCGTGCACCATCTCCCGGTTCCCGCAGCAGAAGGCCAGCCGCCACCCCGCCATGTTGTACGACTTGGTGAGCGAGTAGAGCTCGACGCCGACGTCCTTGGCCCCGGGGACCTCGAGGAACGACGGCGGCCGGTAGCCGTCGAAGGCCAGGTCCGCGTAGGCGAAGTCGTGAACCACCATGAGCCGGTGCTCCCGGGCGAAATCCACCACCCGGGAGAAGAACGCCCGGTCCACGCACATCGTCGTCGGGTTGTGAGGAAAGGACAGGATCAGCAGCCGCGCCCTGGGCCATGCGAGCCGGGCCGTCTCCTGCAGCCGGGCGAAGAAGTCCTCGCCCGGGACCAGGGGCACCGACCGCAGGTCGCCGTCGGCGATCACCACGGAGTACGAGTGGATGGGATAGGTGGGGTTGGGCACCAGGGCGCCGTCGCCGGGCTGCAGGACGGCGAGGGCCAGATGGGCCAGGCCTTCCTTGGCCCCGATGGTTGCGATCGCCTCGGTCTCGGGATCGAGCTCGACCCCGTGGCGCTCCTGATACCAGGTGGTGATCGCCTTGCGCAGCCGCGTGATGCCCCGGGACGCGGAGTACCGGTGGTTGCGCGGGTTGCGGGCGGCCTCGACGAGCTTGTCGACGATGTGCTTGGGGGTGCCCTGGTCGGGATTTCCCATCCCGAGGTCGATGATGTCCTCGCCCTGGGCGCGGGCCTTGGTCTTCAGATCGTTCACGATCGAGAAGACGTAAGGAGGAAGCCGCTTGATCCGGTAGAAGTCGTTCATATCGGGACGCTGGCGCGCGCTCGATCATACGTGCCAGCCGTCCGAGCTGTCAAACAAAGCCGCACTCTTCCGAGGAGATACGCGCATGTCACTCGGCGGAGCCTCATTCCGGGTTGACACCTCCGGGTGGCGATGCTAAAAAGCCGGCAGCCCGCGAGCCGGGTGTCATGGAGCCCGCCAGCACAGTTCAGGGGAGCGCCGCGTCCATCGTCGCCGCGGCGCCCGTTCACTGGCGTGAACGCCGAGCGCTGAGCACTCGCGCAGAGAGGCCTGATGTGAACGACTCGCGAAGCGACAGGCGACCGGGTGACCGGGGGCCGGGTCTGGGATGACGCCGTGTCCCGAGCGCGTCCACGTCGTCATCGAGCGAGAAGATGGTCTCCGCCTGGCCCGCGTCCCGGCTCCGCGATGGGTGGCCTGGGCCCTGGTCGCGTCTGTGGGGCTCGGGCTGCTGGCGGGAGGAGCCCTGTACGGGGACTACGTGGCGCTGTCCCGACAGCGGAGCATCTTCGCCGCGGTCGATGAGCGCCTCGCGCGGCAGCAGGCGCTGGTCGACAGCCAGCGCATCACCCTGGACAGCCAGAACCTCCTGATCCAGGGGTTCGAGGATCGACTCAGGCAGCTCCGGGCGGAGGTGGACGACTGGCGGCAGCTCCAGGCGCGGATCTGGGAACCATTTGGGCCAGGAGCCGGCGCTCCCGTGGCGGAGGGCGGCGTGGGCGGCACCGCCATCCGCCACATCGAGCCCTACCCGCCAGCCCACTCGCTCCAGGAGGAGATGGAGGGCCTGGCCGCGGCCGTCCGCGAAACCGGTGACAACCTCCGGGCCCTGGATCAGCTCATGATCCGGGCCGGCCGCGTGCTCACGAGCCTACCGTCTCGCTGGCCCGTCCGGGGCAGCGTCAATTCCGAGTTCGGCCCCCGCTCCTCTCCATGGTCGGTGAGCCCCGAGTTCCACAGCGGGCTGGACATCGCGGCCCAGCGGGGGACGCCGGTGGTGGCGCCGGCAACCGGGGTCGTGGCGTTCGCCGGATCCCAGGGCGACTACGGTCTGACGCTGATCATCGACCATGGAAACGAGATTCGATCTCTGTACGCTCACCTGTCGCGGCTCGAGGTCGAGGTGGACCAGAAGGTCGATCCCGGTCAGCTGGTGGCGCACACCGGGTCGACGGGCCGCTCGACCGGTCCCCATCTGCACTACGAGATCCGGTTGCAGGGACGCGCGGTCGATCCCCGCACCTTCCTCTGGGATTGAGCCGGGCCAGCGTCCCGGATCAGAGATGTCCCGGCGCCGTGAGTCGACGAACGTTCGACTCGGGACACTAGCGGACGACGCTGGCGATGGCGGCGGCGATCTCCCCGCTGAGGGCGCCGAGGGCACGGCTCAGGGCCGCCACCATCGCCGGGTAGCCGGGCGCGCCCGTCGCCTCGGTGAGGGGGCTTGTCCGCAGCAGAAGCTCCCGGCCCGCGCCGTCGAGCAGGCGCCATCGCGCCTGGAGCACGACGTCCCCGCCCGGCTGGCCCTCGAATCGCAGGATCTCCACCGCGACCTGATACTGCACGCTCCGCGTCCCGCGCCAGGGAAAGAGGATGACCCGCTGGGTCGGGATGCGCAGGGCCAGGTCCTCGGCGAGGACGCGCTGGACCGCGGGCCGGAGCGGCTCGCCCCACTGGTCGAACTCGGCGAGGTCGACTTCGTCCTGGCCCGTGCGGGTGACGATCTGTGGGCGGTCCAGGTAGGCGGGGATCGTGATGGGCCCCACCCCGACGGCGAAGTCCGCCGGCGGCGCCGTCGGGACTCCGCCCGGCGGCGGGCTGGTGCTGAGGACGTAGAAGCGCGTCGGTACAGGGGTCGGGGTGCAGCCGGCGGTGGCCATCGCCGCAAGGGCGACAAGGGCGGCGCCCCGGCAGAGGCAAAGGCTCGCGCGCATCAGCGCGCCCCCGCCGGCCGCTTGCCGAAGAGGAGGCTGCTCGGCTGGCGCTCCAGGTTGTCGGCGAGGATCCGGACTGCCCGCGCGGCCTCCCCGAGGTCCTGCAGCGTCTGGGCGAGTCGATAGCCCAGAGGCGACTCCTCGGTAAGCAGGCCGTCGGCATTGGCCAGGGTGAGCTGGGCCTTCTCCAGGGTGAGCCGCGCGGCGTCGGCGGCGGTGGTGGCCGTTGCCGTCAGCGGACCGACGAGGCTCGTGGTCTGCTGGACGAGGCGCTGGGTGTCGACCACGAGCGCCTTCGTGGCGTCGAGGGCCTCGCGGGTCCCCGCCACCAGCGGATCGAGCTGGTCGTCGACCTCGCGGACGGCCTTGGTGAGCGCTCCCTTGAGATCGGCGACGGCGACCCGCGCCTCGTCGAGCGTCTGTCGCGCCGACCGCGCGACCGGTGCGATCTCGCGCTCGAGATTGGCGATCAGGCCCCGGGCCTCGCGCAGCGCCAGCCCGGCATCCTGGAGCGCCTGCCGGAGCTCCGGTGAGTCCGTGACGCCGCGGACCGAGTCCACCGCTCGCATCGTCGTTTGGAAAAGCTGTTCCACGGGCAGGGCCTCGACGCGCGCGACCAGGCGCTGGAGCTTCTCGGACGCCTGTTCCACCGTGGTGCGGACGGTGGGGATCTCGGGCACGTTGGGATCGAGGCCGCTCAGCCGCAGGGGGCTGTCCGGAAAGTAGTCGAGGGCCACGTAGAGCTGGCCGGTCACCAGGCTCTGATTCTGGAGCTGAGCGCGCAGGCCCTGGGCGACCGCATTGCGAACAGCCGTCGCCACGTCGGGGCTGGACAGGACGCCGGTGCCGGCCCCCAGGAACTTGTGCCGGCTGACGTCGAGGCCGACGAAGACCGCGATCTCGGTGGCTCCTGTCACGGCGCGGATGTCGGTGACGGCTCCCAGCGGCACCCCCCGGTACTGGACGGGCGAGCCCACGGACAGCCCGGCCACGCTGCCGTCGAAGAACATGACGTACTCCTGGGGCCGCGCGAACCAGTGACGGCCGCCGAGGATCAGGGCGGCGGCGACGGCCAGCACGACGGCGCCGACAACGAAGGCGCCGATCACGGTGGGGTTGGCGCGCTGGCTCATGCGAGGTCTCCTCGGGCAACCGGCGCCGTCACGAGGGGGCGGCGCCGGGCTGGCTGCGGGTCAGGAACGCGTGGACCTTCGGGTCGCGGCACTCCTCCAGGAGCTGCTTGGGGTTGCCGCGGGCGCTGATGGTCCGGGTCTCGGCGTCGAGGTACACTGCACTGTCGCCGATCCCGAAGATGCTCGGCAGCTCGTGGGTCACGATGACCACCGTGCAGCCGAGGCTGTCGCGCAGCGACAGGATCAGGTCGTCGAGCAGGCGCGAGCTCACGGGGTCGAGACCGGCCGACGGCTCGTCGAGATAGAGGATGTCGGGGTCGAGGGCCATGGCCCGGGCCAGCCCGGCGCGCTTGCGCATGCCGCCCGAGATCTCCGAGGGGGAAAAGTCCTCGAACCCGGCGAGCCCGACCAGGGCGAGCTTGAGCGCGGCCACCTCGCGGACCTGGGCCGGCGTCAGGTCCGTGAACTCGCCGAGGGGCAGCGCGACGTTCTCGAGCAGGGTCATCGAGCTCCACAGGGCGCCCATCTGATAGAGCATCCCGAAGCGCTGCATCAGGCGCTGGCGGCCCTCGTCGTCCGTCTGCCACAGGCTCTTGCCGGTGATGAGCACGTCGCCGGCGGCGGGGGCGACCAGGCCGTTCATCACCCGCAGCAGCGAGCTCTTCCCGCATCCGCTCCCGCCCATGATGACGAGGATCTCGCCCGGCTTGACGTCGAAGCTCAGATCGCGCTGCACGACGAAGCTGCCGTAGGCGATCGTGACGCCGCGGACCTCGACCGGCGCGGGCGCGCTAGATCCCGAGGGCATTGTAGACGACGGTGAGGATGCCCTCGGCGACGATGATCATCACGATGGCGGTGACCACCGCCGAGGTGGCGGCCAGTCCGACGGCGGCCGCACTTCGCCCGGATTCCATGCCGCGAAGGCAGCCCGCCACCGCCACCAGGACCCCGAACACGGAGGCCTTGAACAGGCCGGACGCGATGTCGTGCATGGTGAGGGCGTGGCGCGTGTGCTGCACGTAGGGCCCGACATCAAGACCGAGCAGGACGATGGACACGAAGCCCCCGCCGACGATGCTCACGACCAGCGCGTAGATCGTGAGCAGCGGCATCATGAGCACGAGGGCGATCATGCGGGGCAGCACCAGGAAGTCGATGGGGGAAATGCCCATGGTGGTCAGCGCGTCGATCTCCTCGTTGACCTTCATGGTGCCGAGCTGCGCGGCGAAGGCGGCCCCGGTGCGGCCCGCCATCACGATGGCGGTCATCATGCCCGCCATCTCGCGGGCGGCGGCGATGGCCACCATGTCGGCCACGTAGATCTGGGCCCCGAACTTCTGGAGCTGGACCGCTCCCATGAAGGCGAGGATGAGGCCGACCAGGAAGCTGATCAGGCTGACGATAGGCAGGGCGTTCGGGCCGCACTCCTGCATGATCTGGGCGAGGTCCGAGGCGCGCAGGCGCGCGCGCCCGCGAAACAGGCGACCGAGAGCCTGGATCACCTCGCCCAGGAACCGGAGGATCTCCCGGGCGCTGGCGGCGGTGTCGAGGGCGCGGGTGCCGACACGAGCGAGCCACGAGGAGCGGGATTCCGCCTCCCGCGTCTTGCGCTCGGGAACGGTCTCGGCCAGCGCGAGCAGGCGTTGCACGCCGTCGGGCAGCCCGGAGCGCTCGACGGCGATGCCCCGCTCGGCCGCCTGGCGGAGGACCGTCGAGATGAAGGCGACCAGGCCGGAGTCCCAGTCCGCGACCTGGCGCGCGTCGAATGCGATGCGCGCGGGCGGCAGGGCGTCGATCTCGCGGTACACGGGCTCGGGAGAGGGGATTCCCGGCCCCAGCCGCCAGCTCCCGCCGAGCCGCACGGTGAGCGCGTCCGGCGTTCGCGCGAGGGTCACCCGCGGGGCCCGCCCCGCCGCATCGGGAGCGGAGATCGAGGCCGGCGTCATGGCCGCGGGCGGACCGCGTGGCCGGCGAGCATGGCCCATTGTACCCGGGGGGCCGGTCCGGCCCGCGGCTTTGACGCCGCCGGCGCGCGCGCGAGGCGGCAGGCGGCGGGCCATGGAGCAAGTCCCCTCGCCCGCCCGCCGTCCGGCGGTCAGCGGGCTCCACCCTCCGGGCGCGGGACCAATCCGAGGAGGCCCCCGAGCTCCCCGGCGGGCGGCTCCCGAGGCGGCGCCTCCCCCACCTGGCCTCAGACCCCGACGGCGGCCAGGATCTCGGTCAGCTCGTCCCGGATACCGACTCGGATCACTAGTCGCGGACCTGGCAAGCCACCCAGTGGCCCGGCGCCACCAGCTTCAGCACCTGCTCATTCTCGGAGCACGACGGGATGCGGATGGGGCAGCGCGTGTGGAATCGGCACCCCGACGGGGGATTGATCGGGCTGGGCACGTCGCCCTCGAGAATGATCCGCTTGCGCTTGACCGCGGGATCGGGGATGGGCACGGCGGACAGGAGCGCCTCGGTGTAGGGATGCCGCGGGTTGTTGTACAGGTCCTTGCCCGGGGCGATCTCCACGATCTTGCCGAGGTACATGACGGCGACCCGCGTGGAGATGTGCTCGACGACGGACAGGTCGTGGGCGATGAAGAGGTACGTCAGGTTGAACTGCTTCTGCAGGTCCTCGAGCAGGTTGATGACCTGAGCCTGGATCGACACGTCCAGGGCCGACACCGGCTCGTCGGCCACGATGAGCTTCGGGCTGACGGCGAGGGCCCGGGCGATGCCGATGCGTTGCCTCTGGCCGCCCGAGAACTCGTGCGGATAGCGGCGCAGGTGTTCGGAGCTGAGGCCCACCACCTCCAGGAGGTTCGCCACCCGTTCCTCGCGCTCGCGCTTCGACTTGGCGAGCTTGTGGATGACGAGGGCCTCCCCGATGATCGAGCCGACCGTCATGCGCGGATTCAGCGAGGCGTACGGGTCCTGGAAGATGATCTGCATATCGCGGCGGAGGGCGCGGAGCGATCGCTTGTCGAGGGTGGTGACGTTCTTGTCCTCGAACCATACCTCGCCCGCCGTCGGCTCGATGAGCCGGAGGATGCACCGCCCTGTCGTCGACTTGCCGCAGCCGGACTCGCCGACCAGGCCGAGCGTCTCCCCGCGCATGATGTCGAACGAGACGTCATCGACGGCGTGCACCCGCGCCACCTCGCGGGAGAAGAGGCCGCCCCGGATCGGGAAGTACTTCTTCAGGTTCTTGACTTGCAGGAGCGGTGTGTCAGCCATCATGTCTCCCCTCGGTCCGGTTGATCGCCATCCTGTGACGTGCCCCGCCGCGCACTAGTAGAGCCAGCACGAGACCTTGTGCCCCGGCTTGACCTCCTTGAGGACGGGATCCTTCTCCGTGCAGACGGGCTTCGTGAACGGGCAACGGGGAGCAAAGCGGCAGCCGGGAGCGATGGCGCCGCGCAGGCTCGGCACCGTGCCCGGAATGGCCTCGAGCCGCCGTTTCTCCGTGGCGTCGAGGTCGATTCGCGGGATCGAGCGGAGCAGGCCCTGGGTGTACGGGTGCAGGGGCTCCTTGAAGAGATCGGACACCGACGCTTCCTCGGCCACCTTGGCCGCATACATCACGATCACCCGCTGGGCGGTCTCCGCGATGACTCCCATGTCGTGGGTGATCAGCAGCACGGCCATGTGGAGCTTGGACTTGAGCTCGTTGAGGAGCTCGAGGATCTGGGCCTGGATCGTCACGTCGAGCGCGGTGGTGGGCTCGTCGGCGATCAGGAGCTTGGGGTTGCACGACAGGGCCATGGCGATCATCACGCGCTGGCGCATGCCGCCCGACAGCTGGTGCGGGTACTCCTTGACCCGGCGCTCGGCGTTCGGGATGTGCACGATTTTGAGCATCTCCACCGTCTTGGCCATGGCGTCCCGCCGCCCCAGGCCCTCGTGCAGGCGCAAGGCCTCGGCAATCTGCTCGCCGCAGGTGAAGACGGGGTTGAGCGAGGTCATGGGCTCCTGGAAGATCATCGAGATCTCCTTGCCCCGGATCTTGCGCATGCGATTGGGCGCGAGATCGACCAGGTTCTGCCCGTTGTAGAGGATCTGCCCCTCCACGATCTTGCCCGGCGGCTGGGGGATCAGCTTCATGATGCTGAGGGCGGTCACCGACTTGCCGCAGCCGGACTCGCCGACCACGCCCAGGGTCTCCCCCCGATCGATGTGCATGTCCACGCCGTCCACGGCCCGCACGACGCCCTCGTCGGTGAAGAAGTAGGTCTTCAGGTTCTTGACGTCGAGTAGAGGGTCGGCCATGTGTGCGCTCCTGGCTGGTTGGAGTCGTGGCTCAGCGCGTTGACGGCCAGCTGCTCGTGATCTCGCGGAAGGCGTCGAGAGCCCGGGCGATGTCGTCGGCGTCGACGTCCTTGTGGGTCACGCATCGAACGGCGTCGGGACCGATCTGGTGGATCTTCACCTTGCGGGCGAGAGCGCCGGAGACGAGATCGGCGCCGCCCCCGGGTCGGTCGACCCGGAATATGACGATGTTGGTCTGGACCGTCGCGAGGTCGACGCGGATCCCGGGCAGGGCGGCCAGGCCTTCGGCGAGGCGGCGGCAGTTGGCGTGGTCCTCGGCCAGGCGGTCGATCATGGTGTCCACCGCGACGAGCCCGGCCGCGGCCAGCACCCCGACCTGGCGCATACCGCCCCCCAGCATCTTGCGGATACGCCGCGCGCGCAGGACGAGTCCGCGGTCCCCGCAGACGACCGAGCCGACTGGCGCCCCGAGGCCCTTGGAGAGGCAGAAGGTCACGGAGTCGACGGACCGGGTGAAGTCGGCGACGGGGCGGCCCAGGGCGACGGCGGCGTTGAAAAGGCGGGCGCCGTCCAGGTGCACGGGCACCCCCCCCTCGTGGGCGACCTCGGCCACCGCCGCGATCTCGTCGGGCGTGCAGCAGGTGCCCCCGTGGCGGTTGTGGGTGTTCTCGAGGCACACCAGCCCCGTGCTCGGGATGTGGATGTTGGCCGGACGGAGCGCGGACCGGACCTGCTCGGGAGTCAGGAACCCGCGGGCGGTCCGGACGGGGTGGGTCTGCACCCCGCCGATCAGGGCGGCCCCCGCCCCTTCGTAGTTGAAGATGTGCGAGTCCTCGTCGAGCAGGATCTCCTGCCCCGGCCGCGTCTGGGCCAGCACGGACACGAGGTTGCCCTGAGTCCCGGAGGTCACGAACAGCGCCGCCTCCTTGGCCATGAGGGCGGCGGCCCTCGCCTCCAGCCGCTGGACCGTCGGGTCCTCCTCCCACACGTCGTCCCCCACCTCGGCGCGAGCCATGGCCTCGCGCATGGCCGGGGTGGGGAGAGTCAGGGTGTCCGATCGCAGGTCGACCACGTCGTGCATGCGCCTACCTCGTGGCGGTCCGGAGCCGCTGGGCGGCGCGGCGACCCCATTCCGTGTAGGGATACTCGTCGGCGAGCCGGCGGAACGTCGCCTGGGCATCGCGCGGCTGTCCCTCGCGGACCTGCAGCTCGCCCAGGCGGAACAGGGCCTCGGGGATCACCAGCGTCCGCGGGTACTCCTTCAGGAGGAACTCGAGCCGTTGACGCGCCGCCACCAGGTTCCCCAGGTTCAGGTAGTAGCTCGCGACCCAGAGCTCCTTCTGGGCGAGGCGCCCGCGGCAGACGTCTGCCTTGGCCAGGGCCTCGGACGCGTACCGGCTGTCGGGATACTCGCGCACGAGCTTGCGGAACTCGACCATGGCCTTGTTGGCCGCGCTCTGGTCCTGTTCCACCGGCTTCATCTGGTCGTAGTAGCTCATGGCCAGTCGGTACTGCACGAGATCGGCGATCTCGTGCCGCGGGTAGAAGGACAGGAACGCGTCGAACTCCTTGATGGCCTGCTCGAACTCGCCCTCCCGGTAGTACGCCTCCCCGACGAGGAACCGGGCCTTGGGCGCGAGCGTGCTCTGCGGGTGCCGCTCGACGATCTTGAGGAAAGCCGCTCGGGCATCTCCGTACCGGCGCCGGTTGAGGTCGGTCTCGCCCTGCTGGTACAGCTCGGCGGCAGACGGCAGGGCCTGCGGGGCCTGGGTGAAGAGGCTGCCGAGCGTATCCGACGCCCAGGAGCAGCCGCCGACCAGGAGCCACACCAGAAGGACCGAGGGGACGCCGAGGGCGTTCGAGCGCATGAGAACATCAGGCCCAAGTTGGCGTGTAGTTTTACGGGCCGTCGCCTGCAAAGTCAAGGACGTTGACAGCCTCCGGGCCTCCCTGTGATCCGACCCCTGCCGCGCCTCGAACGGTCCCCGTGCAGCACACCCGCCGCTCCTGCTCCAGGGCTCGTGGCCGGAGATCCCGATGGACGTGGCGAACCGACGTGGCGAACCGTGGAAGCGGTGTGGTGGTCGATTTCGATCCCGGCACGCTCCCGGACCTGATCCGACTGGGCCTCCTCGCTCTCGCCATCGTCACCCTGAAGCTTCGGCGCGAGGCGGCCGGCTCCCCGGGCGCAGGTCAGGGGCGAGCCCGGGCCAAGCCTGGACCCGTGTGCTGAGTCGGAAATGTGCCGACAAAGCGCCAGGCGGGGTAGGGGCCCTCCCCGCGGGACACCCCGTGTCGCGGAGCGCTACCGGCACTCAATGGCGCCACGAAATGGGTGGTGTGGGTGGCTTCGGCAATCCGCAGAAGATAGGGTCCCGCGGGGAGGGCCCCACCCCACCCGGCGCCGCGAGTCCACGAACTTCTGACTCGGGACACTAGGCCCGGGCGGCCGCGCCGTTCCCCGCGGGCACGATCACCGGAACCTCCTCGCCGTCGAAGAGGTGACAGGCCACGGCGACGTCCGGGGCGACCGGACGGAGGCGCGGCTCCTCGCTCGAGCACCGCGGCATGGCGAACGGGCAGCGCGGATGGAACCGGCAGCCCGCCGGTGGGTTGAGGGGGCTCGGGAT
This sequence comes from Binatia bacterium, assembly GCA_035544455.1. Classification (GTDB taxonomy): domain Bacteria; phylum Methylomirabilota; class Methylomirabilia; order Rokubacteriales; family CSP1-6; genus DATKEI01. The sequence continues at coordinate 15,997 of DATKEI010000038.1, forward strand.
CTCGCCCCGGACCACGACCTCGTCGCGTCGCTCGTCCGGGTGGGACGGCAGGGCGGCGGCGAAGAGAGCCTGGGTGTACGGATGGCGGGGTTTGCCCGTCACCGCCGCTCCCCGGCCGATCTCCACGATCTGCCCGAGGTACATCACGGCCACGGTGTGACTCATGTGGGCCACCGCGGCCAGGTCGTGGGCGATGAAGAGATACGACAGCCCGAGGCGGGACTGGAGGTCCCGCAGGAGGTTCAGGATCTGCGCACGGATGGACACGTCGAGGGCGGACACCGGCTCGTCCAGCACGACGAGCTTCGGCGACAGCGACAGCGCCCGCGCGATGGCGATGCGCTGGCGCTGACCGCCCGAGAACTCGTGAGGGAAGAGATCCGCGGCCCGCGCGGGCAGGCCCACCACCGAGAGCAGCTCCTCGATCCGGGCCCGCAGGGCCACCGCCGCGATCTGCTGGTTGGTGACGATGGGCTCGCCGATGATGGCACCGACGCGCATGCGCGGGTTGAGCGAGGCGTACGGATCCTGGAAGACCGCCTGGACCGAGCGGCGATAGTTGCGGAGCCCCACCGCGTCGAGCCGGCTGACGTCCTGGCCCTCGAAATGGATCGAGCCCGCCGTGGG
>DATKEI010000039.1:0-2837 GCA_035544455.1 Binatia bacterium
CCGTACTTTTCCAGCGTGTCGGCGCGCAGCTCGAGGCCGAGCCCCGGCGCCTCGGGCAGCGCCATGAAGCCGTCGACGATGGCCGGCCGCTCGCGGAACAGCTCGAACCACAGCGGATCGCGGCTGGCATCGGCGAACGACTCCAGGATGAAGCCGGTGGGGCTGGCCGCGATCGCGTGGACGTGGATCTGGGGGTCGTGGTGGGCGGCCATGGGCACCTGATACAGCTCGGCCATCACCGCCGCCTTGCGCCACGTCGTCAGCCCGCCCGCCCAGGTGGAGTCGATGATGAGGTAGTCGACAAGCCCGTCCGCCACCAGCGCCCGCAAGCCGAACGGGCTCACCTCGGTCTCGCCCGCGGCGATCGGGATGCGGGTCTGCGCCCGGAGGCGCGCGAGGCTCGCGCGCTCGTCGTACCAGGGCATCGGATCCTCGAGCCAGAAGATGTCGCAGGGCTCGAACAGGCGCGCGGCCCGCACCGCGGTGGGCAGATCCCAGCCCTGGTTGGCGTCGAGCATGAGGGCCACGTCCGGGCCCACCGCGGACCGGATGGCGCGCACCCGCTCGAGGTCGGCCTCGGGCGTCAGCCCCGCCACCTTCACCTTCAGCGTCCGGTAGCCCTGCTCGACGTACGAGGCCGCCTCCCGCCGGAGGTCGTCGAGGCGCTCGCCGTCCCGGTAGTAGAAGCCGGTGACGTAGGCGGGCACTCGCGTCCGGAGGGCGCCGCCGAGGAGGGCGTGGACCGGCCGCCCGATGGCCTTGCCCTTGAGGTCCCACAGGGCGATGTCGATGGCGCTCATCGCCGTCACCAGCGGCCGCTGCTGCCGGGCCAGGGTCGGGATGCCGCGCACGGAGGTGTAGGTGAGCGCGAACAGGTCCTGCCAGATCCGCTCGGTGTCGAACGCATCCCGGCCGATCACGAGAGGCGCAATCCGCTGCACGGTCTCGTTGACCGCGCGCAGCCCGTCTGCGCCCTGGCGGGTGAGGAACGGCCCGTGGCCCTCGCCGATCCCCACGAGCCCATCGTCGGTCGTCAGCTTGACGATGACCTCGCTCACCTGGCCGATCGTCGCGTTCGACGTGCGCACGGGTCGGGGCAAGGGTACGGACAGGACGTAGGTCTCCAGCGCGGCGACGCGCATGGCGGCTACGCGTCCACGTGGTGCGCGGCGCAAGCGGCGCGCCGGAGGATGGTCATGGAGAGGGAGCGGCCGCGCGTCATTCGATGCCTCCTCGGGACTCATCGCTGCGGGCGCCGCCATCTTGCAGCAGGCGGGTGACGAGGTCAAACGCGCGAGGCGCGTCGACTCGTGGCGCGCCGGTCATGGTCGGGCGGACGCCGACGTGGCGGCGTTCAGGATATCGAACGACCGCCGCTGGATGTCGACGCGGGCGAGTTCCTGAAGAGCTTCCGGGACGTCAAGTTCTACGAGCGGCGCAAGCGCTGGGCGTTCTGCCCGGGTCGACGAGCCGGGGCCGGGCGCCCGGCCCGGTGCGCCGCGCGCTCCGGCGCGGGCATCGCCGGCCGTTGTCGATGCGCGCCATCACGGTCTGACGGCGTGTGTCGAGACGCGTCCCGCCGGCACAGGGGTCTGAGAAGCCCGGCGGAACTCTCGTCTGGCCGGCGCGGCGGGCCGCACGGCTGTCGCGGGGACGCGGCGGACCGTGTCCCCCTTGCGTGTGTGCCGGATTGTGAGAGGCTGAGCCCGATGATGATCATGAGCTCAGGACGTCCGGCGCGTCGCCGCCGTGCTTCTCGCCGCGGGCTGCTGGTCTGGCCGCTGGTCCTGCCGGGCCTGGCCGGGGTCCTGCTCGGGTGCGCAGCGAATCCGGCGGCGCGCGATGAGGCACGACTCGCGTGGTCGGAGCGCGACGAGGAGCGCGGGCGGCAGTGCGTGCGGGCCGGGGGGCGCTGGATCGCCGGAGAATGCAACTACCGGTGTGACTGACGCGGCATGGCCCAGCAGCCCCCACAGGGAGAGGACCCTACCGTCTGCGATGGACCAGGCACGACGAGCGCACGAGGCGAAAAGGAGATACAGACCATGGCGAAGGGCAACGTGAAGCCAATTCCGGACGGGTATCCCAGGGCGATGCCGTACCTGATCGTCGACGGTGCGGCGAAGGCGCTCGACTTCTACAAGCAGGTCTTCGAGGCCAAGGAGCGGATGCGGATGCCCGGGCCCCAGGGCAAGGTGGGGCACGCCGAGATCACCATCGGTGACTCGGTGATCATGCTGGCCGACGAGCACCCGCAGATGGATGCGCGGGCACCGCGGGCCTTCGGGGGGTCTCCGGTGAGCATCATGGTGTACGTGCCCGATGTCGACGCCACCGTGAAGACCGCGGTGGCAGCGGGAGCGAAGGTCACGCGCCCGGTCGAGGACATGTTCTACGGGGATCGGACGGGCACCATCGACGACCCGTTCGGGCATCGCTGGCACATCGCCACGCACATCGAAGACGTCCCCCCCGAGGAGATGGAGCGCCGCGCCGCCGCGGCCATGGGCAAGCCCAGCTAGCTAAGCTAGTGTGCTGAGTCAGAAATGTGCCGACAAAGCGCCGGGCGGGGTGGGGGCCCTCCCCGCGGGACACGCTGTGTCGCGGAGCGCTACCGGCACTCAATGGGGCCACGAGATGGGTGGTGGGTGGCTTCGGCGATCCGCAGAAGATACGGTCCCGCGGGGAGGGCCCCCACCCGGCGCCGTGAGTCAACGGACTTTCGACCCGGGGCACTAGCGTGTCGCCTCCGCGGCCTGTGGGGAAACCGGGGAATCCGCGCCGTCGGCGGGCAGGCTCATCGTCACCCGGCACCCGCTCTCCTCGCCGTCGCGCTC
>DATKEI010000040.1:0-5582 GCA_035544455.1 Binatia bacterium
CGCAGGCGGTCAAGCAGCGCGTCGAGCGCCGGGCGGGCGTCCTCGGCGAGAAGCTCTGGGGCGACGGCGAGGTCGTCTGGGTGGGCAAGGGCCGCCTCGACGACGTCCTGTACAAGCGCGAGGAGGCCGCGCCGGAGGTCTCCATCATCTACGGCCTCGTCGAGCCCTAGTGTGCTGAGTCAGACATGTGCCGACACAGCGCCGGGCCAGGCGGGGGTCCTCCCCGCGGGACACGCGATGTCGCGGAGCGCTACCGTCACGCAATGGGGCCACGAGATGGGTGGTGGGTGGCTTCGGCAATCCGCAGACGATAGGTCCCGCGGGGAGGACCCCCACCCCACCCGGCGCCGCGAGGTGACCACCGTTCGACCCGGGGACACCAGGCGCTGGTGATCGCTGGCGCCGTTCTGCACGTGACGGAGCGAGGAGGGCCTGGTGCCGCGCCGGACTGACCTGAAGAGGATCCTGCTGATCGGCTCGGGGCCGATCGTGATCGGGCAGGCGTGCGAGTTCGACTATTCCGGGACCCAGGCGGTCAAGGCCCTTCGCGAGGAGGGGTTCGAGGTCGTGCTGGTGAACTCGAACCCCGCCACCATCATGACCGACCCCGAGACGGCCCAGCGCACCTACGTGGAACCGCTCACCCCGGAGTTCGTCGCCAAGGTGATCGCCCGCGAGCGTCCCGACGCCATGCTGCCGACGGTGGGGGGGCAGACCGCTCTCAACCTCGCGGTGGCCCTGGCCGAGGACGGGACCCTCGAGCGCTACGGGGTCGAGCTGATCGGGGCCAAGCTGCCCGCCATCAAGACCGCGGAGGACCGGACGCTCTTCGGCGCGGCCATGGCGCGGATCGGCCTGGAGATGCCCAGGGGCTTCTATGCGCGCACGCCGGAGGAGGCGGCGGAGGGGATGCGCCGGCACCGGATGCAGTTCCCGCTCATCATCCGCCCGTCGTTCACGCTCGGCGGGACCGGAGGCTCCATCGCCTACCACCCGGAGGAGCTGGAGGCCGCCCTCAAGTGGGCCCTTCAGCAGAGCCCGCTGGGCCAGGTGCTGGTCGAGGAGTCGATCACCGGCTGGAAGGAGTTCGAGCTGGAGGTGATGCGCGACCTCGCCGACAACGTCGTCATCATCTGCTCCATCGAGAACTTCGACCCCATGGGCGTCCACACCGGCGACTCCATCACGGTGTGTCCCGCCCAGACGCTGACGGACAAGGAGTACCAGCGCATGCGGGACGCCGCCCTCGCCGTCATCCGCGAGATCGGCGTGGAGACCGGGGGCTCGAACATCCAGTTCGCGGTCAACCCCCGCGACGGCCGGATGGTGGTGATCGAGATGAACCCGCGGGTGTCCCGCTCCTCGGCGCTCGCCTCCAAGGCCACCGGCTTTCCCATTGCCAAGATCGCGGCCAAGCTGGCGGTGGGCTACCGGCTCGACGAGATCCGGAACGACATCACGCGGGAAACCCCGGCCTCCTTCGAGCCCGTCATCGACTACTGCGTGGTCAAGTTCCCGCGGTGGGCCTTCGAGAAGTTCCCCGAGGCCGACCAGACCCTCACCACGCAGATGAAGTCCGTCGGCGAGGTCATGGCCATCGGCCGCACGTTCAAGGAGGCGCTCCAGAAGGCGGTGCGCTCCCTCGAGCAGGACCGCTGGGGCCTCACCCTCGACCCGCCCGCCGCGGACCTCGACGCCCTTCGCCAGAAGATCCGGACGCCGACCCCCGAGCGCTGCTTCGCCCTCGCCGAGGGCTACCGCCGCGGGCTGACCACGGCCGAGCTGCACGAGCTGTCGGCCATCGACCCGTGGTTCCTCGAGAACATCCGCGAGATCGTGGCGCTCGAGCCGGAGATCGCCCGGGCCGGCCTCGCCGACACCCGGCTCCTGCGCTCCGCCAAGCAGATGGGCTTCGCGGACCGCCGCATCGCCGACCTCACCGGCACCACCGAGTCGGCCGTGCGCGCGGCCCGCCTCGCCGCCGGCATCCGGGCGACGTTCAAGATGGTCGACACCTGTGCCGCCGAGTTCGAGGCCCACACGCCCTACCTCTACTCGACCTACGAGGAGGAGGACGAGGCCCCGCGAACGGAGCGGGACAAGGTGGTGATCCTCGGCTCCGGGCCCAACCGCATCGGCCAGGGCATCGAGTTCGACTACGCCTGCGTCCACGCCGCCTTCGCGCTCAAGGAGATCGGCGTGGAGGCCATCATGGTCAACTGCAACCCGGAGACGGTATCCACCGACTACGACACCTCCGATCGCCTCTACTTCGAGCCCCTGACCCTCGAGGACGTGATGAACATCGTCGAGCGGGAGCGGCCGCGCGGCGTGATCGTCCAGTTCGGGGGCCAGACCCCCCTCAAGCTGACGGTGCCGCTCGAGCGAGCGGGCGTCCCGATCCTCGGCACGTCGCCCGATGCCATCGACCGCGCCGAGGACCGGGAGCGCTTCGCCGACCTCCTCCGCACGGTGGGCCTGCACCAGGCGCCCGGGGCCACCGCCCGGTCCCTGGAGGAGGCCGCGCGCATCGCCGACGCCATCGGCTACCCGGTGCTGGTGCGCCCATCCTACGTCCTCGGCGGGCGGGCCATGCAGATCGTCTACGACGAGGCCGGCCTGGCCGGGTACATGAGAGAGGCGGTGCGGGTGAGTCCGGAGCACCCGATCCTGGTCGACAAGTTCCTGGAGGACGCCCTCGAGATCGACGTGGACGCCATCGCCGACGGCGAGCGGGTGGTGGTGGGCGGCGTGATGGAGCACGTGGAGAAGGCCGGCATCCACTCCGGCGACTCCGCGTGCGCGCTGCCGCCCTACTCCCTGGGCGACGACCAGGTCGGCCGGATCGAGGAGCAGTCGCGGGCCCTGGCGCGCGAGCTCGGCGTGATCGGGCTGCTCAACATCCAGTTCGCGATCAAGGGCGACGCCCTGCACGTGCTCGAGGTGAACCCGCGCGCCTCCCGCACCGTGCCCTTCGTGTCCAAGGCCATCGGGGTGCCCCTCGCCAAGCTCGCCACCAAGGTCATGCTGGGGGCGACCCTGCGCGAGCTCGGCTTCGCCCAGGAGCGGCCCCTCCTGCACATCGCGATCAAGGAAGCGGTCTTCCCGTTCGTGAAGTTCCCGGGCGTGGACGTCGTGCTCGGGCCGGAGATGAAGTCGACGGGCGAGGTCATGGGTATCGACCGCGACTTTCGCAAGGCGTACGTCAAGGCGCAGATCGCCGCCGGCTCGCCGCTGCCCACGACGGGCAAGGTGTTCCTGTCCGTCCGGAACCGCGACAAGCGGGCGGTCCTCACCCTGGCCAAGCGCCTGGCCGACCTCGGCTTCAGTCTGGTCGCCACCCAGGGCACGGCCAAGCTTCTCGCCCTGCAGGGCATGTCGGTGGAGACGGTCTTCAAGGTGGCCGAGGGCTACCGGCCGAACATCGTGGATCTCATGAAGCGCGGGGAGATCGCCCTCATGTTCAACACCCCCGAGGACGGGCGGGCGCGCCAGGACTCGTACCTGATCCGCCGGACCGCGGTGACCCAGAACATCCCGTACTACACGACGGTCGACGGCGCCCAGGCCGCCGTCGGCGGGATCGAGGCCATGCTCAAGGGCGAGATCGGGGTGCGCTCCCTGCAGGAGTACCACGCGGAGGCCGCGCGATGAGCGGGGCCGCCAGCACCGAGCTGATCGTGGCCCTCGACGTGGACAGCCTGGCCGGGGCCGAGCGGCTCCTCGACCAGCTCGAGGGCGCCGTTCGCCACTACAAGATCGGCTCGCAGCTCTTCACCGCGTGCGGGCCGGCCGCGGTGGAGGCCGTGCGCAAGCGCGGGGGCGAGGTGTTCCTCGACCTCAAGTTCCACGACATCCCCAACACCGTGGCCGCCGCCGCCGCCGAGGCGGTGCGGATGGGGGTGTTCATGTTCAACGTGCACGCCTCGGGGGGCGTCGCCATGATGCAGGCGGGCGCCGAGGCGGCGGCGGACACCGCGGCCCGCCTCACGGTCCGGCGCCCGCTGCTGATCGCGGTGACGGTGCTGACGAGTCTCGATGCGGCCGCGCTCCAGCGGGAGCTCGGCGTGGCCGCGGCGGTGGAGGACCACGTGCTCCACCTGAGCGCGCTCGCGCGCGAGGCCGGGCTGGACGGCACCGTGGCCTCCCCGCAGGAGACGCGGGCCATCCGCACACATCACGGGCCGGGCTGGGTGATCGTCACCCCCGGCGTCCGCCCGGAAGGGGCAGCGCGCCAGGATCAGCAGCGAGTGTCGACGCCGGCCGCCGCGGCCCGCGCCGGCGCGAGCTTCCTGGTGGTGGGCCGCCCCGTCACTGCCGCGCCCGAGCCGGCGGCGGTTGCGCAGGCCATCCTCCGGGAGATCGTGGCATGAGGCGTCCGTCCCGGGCGGTCACGGCCGGCCGGGCACGGGAGGGCGGGCCATGAGCGGAGGGGCCGGGGCGGCGGACGCTCGCGCCCGGTTGATCGGCGAGCTCATCGACATCGGGGCCATCCGGTTCGGCGAGTTCACCCTGAAGTCGGGGATGGTGTCGCCGTTCTACATCGACCTGCGGGTCGTCATCTCGCATCCCGCCGTGCTCGCCCGCATCGGGACCCTCCTGGCCGAGGCCGTGCGGCGCTGCCCGGTGGATCGGATCGCCGGCATTCCGTATGCGGGCCTCCCCCTGGCGGTGGCCGCCAGCCTCGCCGGCGACCTCCCGCTCGTCTACTCCCGGAGAGAGGAAAAGGCCTACGGCACCCGCAAGCGCATCGAGGGAACCTTCGCGCGAGGCGAGCGCGTGGTGGTGATCGACGACCTCGTCACCGACGGGGCGAGCAAGCTCGAGGCGATCGCACCGCTCGAGGAGGCGGGGCTGGTCGTCAAGGACCTCGTGATCCTGATCGACCGCGAGCAGGGGGGCCAGGAGCGACTGGCGGCGCGGGGCTACGCCCTCCACCCGGTGCTGACGATCTCGGAGTGCTTCGACCACCTGGCGCAGAGCGGCCGGGTGGAGCCGACGGTCCTCGCGCGGAGCCGGGAGTTCGTGCGCGCCACGCGCGTCGCGCCCGCATCGACGCCCAGGGCGGCCCGATGAGGCCGGCCGGCGTCGGCGACGTCCTCCTGGACGAGAAGACCATCCACGAGGAGGTCGCGCGCGTTGCCGCCCGCATCTCCGAGGACTACGCGGGCCGGGGCGTCCACCTCGTCGGCGTCCTCAAGGGCGCGGCGGTGTTCGTGGCCGATCTCGTGCGCGCCCTCACCGTCCCGGCCAGCATGGATTTCATCTCCATCGTCCCCTACGGGCAGGTCACCACCACTGGCGTCGTGCGCATCCGCAAGGATCTCGACGAACCCATCGAGGATCGCCACGTGATCGTGGTCGAGGGGATCTGCGCCAGCGGCCTCAGCCTGTCCTATCTTCTGCGCAACTTCGAGACGCGGCAGCCCGCGTCCCTCCGGACGTGCGCCTTCCTCGTCAAGCAGCGCCCGCGCTCCGTCGCCATCGCCGTGGACTATGTCGGGCGCGAGATCTCCGACGTGTTCGTGGTCGGCTACGGTCTCGACCACGACGAGCGCCACCGCAACCTGCCCTATGTCGCC
>DATKEI010000041.1:0-4086 GCA_035544455.1 Binatia bacterium
CCTGGAGCTGGCGCTCAGCGTCGCCGGCTATGCGTACGTGCTGGACCGCGGTCGTGTGGCCCTGGAGGGCCCGTCCGACGCGGTGAGGCGGGACCCGCGGCTGCTCCGCTACCTGGCGCCCTGACGCCGCGGCCGGGAGGCGTCGCCGCCTTCCGGGGAGTCGACTCGAACCAAGCAGACAGGAGGATGCCATGCCGGTCAGCGTTCCCACCCCGAGCCAGATGAAGCAGATCGCCGAGGAGATGGGCCTATCCTTAACGGATGCCGATATCGAGTCGTTCATCGGACTGATGAAGCCCAGCATCGAGGGCTACAACGTCGTCGACCAGCTGCCGGACAACCTGCCCGTCGTGAAGTATCCGCGCACGCCCGGGGTCCGTCCCCCTGCCGAGGACAACCCGCACAACGCCTGGTACTACAAGACCACCATCACCGGCGCGCCCCGCGGCAAGCTCAAGGGGAAGCGCGTCGCCGTGAAGGACAACGTGATGGTGGCCGGCGTGCCCATGATGAACGGCGCGTCGACGCTGGAGGGCTACATGCCGGAGGTGGACGCCACCGTCGTCACGCGCATCCTCGACGCGGGCGGCACCATCGTCGGCAAGGCGCACTGCGAGTACTTCTGCCTGTCCGGCGGCAGCCACACGAACGCCAGCGGGGCCGTCCACAACCCGCACAAGCGCGGATACTCCGCGGGCGGTTCCTCGTCCGGCACGGCCGTCCTCGTGGCGGTGGGCGAGGCCGACATGGGCCTCGGCGGCGACCAGGGAGGCTCGATCCGCATGCCCGCCTCGTTCTGCGGCATCTACGGCATGAAGCCGACGCACGGCCTCGTGCCCTACACGGGGATCATGCCCATCGAGATCTACGTGGACCACACCGGCCCCATGACCGCGACCGTCCGCGACAACGCGCTCCTGCTGGAGGTGATCGCCGGGGCCGACGGCTACGATCCCCGCCAGTACGCGCCGAAGGTGCACGCGTACACGCAGGCCCTGGAGCGCGGCGTCGACGGTCTGCGCATCGGCGTGGTGAAGGAGGGCTTCGGCCATGCCAAGTCCGAGCCCGACGTCGACGCGCGGGTGCGAAAGGCGGCCGACCTCCTGGGCAAGCTCGGGGCGCAGGTCAGCGAGGTCTCGATCCCGTGGCACCCGCTGGGCGGCGCCCTCTGGCTTCCCATCGGCGTCGAGGGGCTGACCCAGACCATGATGTGGGGCGACGGGTACGGCCTGAGCCGGCCCGACCTCTACGTGACGAGCCTGATGGACTACCACCGGGGCTGGCGGCACCGCGCCAACGAGCTGTCGGAGACGACGAAGCTCTTCACCCTGCTCGGCACCTACATCCACCGGAACCACGGACACCGCTACTACGGAAAGGCCATGAACATCACTCGCCGACTCATCGCGGCGTACGACGCCGCCCTCGCCGACCACGACCTCCTGCTCATGCCGACGACGCCCATGAAGGCCCAGCCCATGCCGGGGCCGGGGGCGGCGCGGGAGGAGACGGTCGAGCGCGCCCTCGAGATGATCTCGAACACCGCGCCGTTCGACATCTCGCACCATCCGGCCATGGCGATCCCCTGCGGGATGAGCGACGGGCTGCCCGTCAGCATGATGCTCGTCGGCAAGCACTTCGACGAGCCCACGATCTATCGCGCCGCCCACGCGTTCGAGCAGGCGGGCGACTGGAAGCAGATGTAGCGGGCCGGCATGACGCAGGTCCCGGATCTGCGCGCGGACCTGAGCCGCTACGTTCGCCTTCTCGATGAGCGCTTCGGGGCCGACCTCGTCAGCGTCGTGCTCTTCGGCTCGCGCGCGCGAGGTCGGCCGCATCCCGAGAGCGACATCGATGTGCTGATCGTGATCCGGGGACTCCCCCGGCGGCGGTTCGAGCGGTACCGCGACGTGCCGGATCTCGCGCGTGGGGTGTCGGCCGCGTTCGGGCAGGCCGTCGCCCCCATCCTGCTCACGCCCGAGGAGGCCCGGCACGTGAAGCCCTATTACCTGGGAATGCTGTCGGGGCACGAGATCCTGCGCGATCGCGACGGGTTCTTCGCCGCCGTCCTCGAGCGACTCCGGCGGCGCCTGGCCGAGCTGGGGTCGCGCCGCCACGTCGACAAGGACGGCTACGAGTACTGGGATCTCAAGCCCGACTGGAAGCCGGGGGATGTCGTGACGCTATGACCTCGGCCGGGATGGCGCGTGACTATCTGCACCGGGCGCGAGCGCGACGGATCGCCATCGACGCCCTGTTCGGTGCGGGCGGCCACGCGGACGTGGTCCGGGAGAGTCAGGACCTGGTCGAGCTCGTGCTGAAGGGGGCTCTGCGATTCGTCGGGATCGAACCGCCAAAACGGCACGACGTGCATGCGACGGTGGAGGAGTTCATCGGTCGGTTTCCGCTCGAGTGGCGGGAGATGCTGGCCGATCTACGGCCCACGCTGGACCGCCTCGCCGCCGACCGCGCGCCCGCGTTCTATGGCGACGAGGCCGAGGGGGTGCCCGCATCGGAGCTGTTCGGGGACGAGGACGCGCGGCGGGCGATGACCGTGGCCGACCGGCTGCTCGGTCTCTACGCCCGTTTGCTCGGCCTGGAGCGGTAGCCCGGGGCCCGCTCGGCCGCGCAGGACCAGCGTCGTCGCGCGTCCCTCACCGGGTGTCGTGGACGGACGGGGGCGCGCAGGGCACGCTGGCGCCGAGGTCGGGGCGGTCGATCATCGCGCCGTCGGATGGGGGCCGGCCGTCGGCCGCGGACCACCGGCGCCGCGTTGCCGGCGCGCGTGATGCCGCGTTCACTTCCCGCTGAGAGCCCCCCACGCCAGGGCCGCCCAGCCCAGGATGAAGCACGCGCCGCCGAGCGGCGTGATGGCGCCGAGCCAGCGCACTCCGGAGAGCGAGAGCCCGTACAGGCTGCCCGAGAAGATCAGCGTGCCCGCCACGAAGAGCCAGCCGGCGGCGCCGGCGGCACCGGGCCAGCGCGTGGCGGCCCAGCCCACGGCGACCAGGGCGAGCGCGTGGTACATCTGGTACCGGACGCCCACCTCGAACACCTGCAGCATCTCGGGCTCGAGGCGGCTGCGCAGCCCGTGCGCTGCGAAGGCCCCGAGGGCCACCCCCAGCAGGCCCGAGATCGCTCCGATCGCCACGAAGGTCCGGTCCATGGCCTGCCACGATACACGGGCTCGCGGGCTCGCATCCGCCGAACCGTCGAGCTGGTCATCGCGCGCCAAGCTGCCCCGCCGGGCCGTCAGTCCTTCGTCGCGCCCTGCACCGCCCTCCGGGGGCGCCGCCGCGGCGCCGGCCTGGCGGGCGGGTCGGCCGCGGCCGGCTTGTTCTCGGCGGCGGCGGCGAGCAGACCGATGCCGACGGCCACGCCGGCGGCGACGAGGTTGCCCAGGCGCGGGTTGCCCACGGCGGTCCGGAGCGCCCGCTGCCACCACGGAGTCGCCGCCTGGGCGAGGTGCATCGCAAGCCAGGACATCCCCGCTTCCGGGTTGCGGTCCAGCCGGAGGGCCTGGATGTCGCTGAGCGCGGGGGGAAGCTCTGCGTCTTCCTCGAGCATCAGCGGCACGATGGGCTTTCCGAGCTGTCGGGCCAGCCCGACCTCCTCCTCGACCCACTCCGACTCCGCGGCGCGGTGGCTCCAGAGCAGGAGGAGGACGTCGCACCGCTGGAGGCCGTTGCGCAGCACCCACTCGCGGATGGACGTCCCGGGTGCCGCCTGCTGCTGGTGGGCGATGAAGACTCGCACCTCGCGGTTCGCGCGCAGGGTGCCCACCAGGGTGGCCGCGAGCTTGTCCTTGAATGAATACGACACGAAGACGTTGACCGCCATCGCCCGGCCCTCCTCGCTCTCCCGCTGCGTTTGCCTCGCGCTCGGAGGGCGCTGTCCTGGCGCCGCTCGGGCCGCACGCCCGTTGCCGAGAGCCACGGCAATGGCCATGCCAACCGCCAGCCCACGCGAAACCAGCACGTTGGGAGGCGGGCGCGGGCCGGATGCCCGGTCGTGCCGGCGCCCGGCCCGATGGCGCCGGCTCCGCGCGACCGACGCCCGGTCGGCAGGCGAGCCGCGCGCGATCAG
>DATKEI010000042.1:0-27574 GCA_035544455.1 Binatia bacterium
GCATGGGCGGCGCCGCCGCCGGCTTGTCCTCCGGAAGGTCCGTGATCAGCGCCTCCGTCGTCAGCAGCAGCCCCGCCACCGACGCCGCGTTCTGCAGCGCCACCCGCTCGACCTTCGTGGGGTCGATGATCCCCGCCTGCAGCATGTCCACGTACTGCAAGGTCTCCGCGTCGAAGCCCCGGTTCGCGACCGTCTCCGCCTTGACCTTCTCGATGATGACGCTGCCCTCCAGCCCCGCGTTCTCCACGATGTTGCGCAGGGGCTCCTCGAGAGCGCGCCGGACGATGTGGGCGCCGACCTTCTCGTCGCCCTCGAGCTTGAGGCGATCCACCGCCTTCGAGGCCCGCAGGAGCGCCACGCCACCGCCGGGCACGATCCCTTCCTCCACCGCCGCCCGCGTCGCGTTCAGCGCGTCCTCCACCCGCGCCTTCTTCTCCTTCATCGCCGTCTCCGTGGCCGCTCCCACCTTGACCACCGCCACGCCCCCGGCGAGCTTGGCCAGCCGCTCCTGCAGCTTCTCCCGGTCGTAGTCCGAGGTCGTCTCCTCGATCTGCGCCCGGATCTGCTTGATCCGCCCCTCGATCGCCGACGACTTGCCCGCGCCCTCGACGAGGGTGGTGTTGTCCTTGTCCACCACGACCTTCTTGGCCTTGCCGAGGTCCTCCAGCTTGATGTTCTCGAGCTTGATCCCGAGGTCCTCGGTGATGGCCTTGCCCCCGGTCAGGATCGCGACGTCCTCCAGCATGGCCTTGCGCCGGTCCCCGAACCCGGGGGCCTTGACCGCCGCGCAGTGCAATGTGCCCCGGAGCTTGTTGACCACGAGGGTGGCCAGCGCCTCGCCCTCGACGTCCTCGGCGATGACCAGGAAGGGCTTGCCCGCGCGCGCCACCTGCTCGAGGAGGGGCAGCATGTCCTTCATGACGCTGATCTTCTTCTCGTGGATGAGCACCAGGGCGTCCTCGAGGACGCACTCCATGCGCTCCGGGTCCGTCACGAAGTACGGCGACAGGTACCCGCGGTCGAACTGCATGCCCTCCACGACGTCGAGCACGGTCTCCGCCGACTTCGACTCCTCGACGGTGATGACGCCGTCCTTGCCGACCTTCTCCATGGCCTCGGCGATGAGCTGACCGATCGTCTTGTCGTTGTTCGACGCGACCGTCGCGACCTGGGCGATCTCCTTCTTGTCCTTCGTCGACTTCGAGAACGTCTTCAGCTCCTCGACCACCGCCTCCACCGCGGCGTCGATCCCCCGCTTGAGCCCCATGGGGTTGGCGCCGGCGGTGACGTTCTTCAGACCCTCGCGGAAGATGGCCTGGGCGAGCACGGTCGCGGTGGTGGTGCCATCCCCGGCGATGTCAGAGGTCTTGGAGGCGACCTCTTTCAGCATCTGGGCCCCCATGTCCTCGAAGTTGTCCTTGAGCTCGATCTCCTTGGCCACGGTCACGCCGTCCTTGGTGATCGTGGGAGAGCCGAACTTCTTGTCAATCACGACGTTGCGCCCCTTGGGGCCCATCGTCGCCTTGACGGCCTCGGCCATGATGTTGACGCCCTTCAGGAGCGCGCTGCGCGCCTCGTCCTCGAACTTGAGCTGCTTGGGCATGTCCGGCTGTCCTCCTCGCAGTTGTGTGGTGTGCGTCGATCGGAAGCACGACCCGGCCGATGTCCCGGCCCCGCCTGGTCGGCCGCGGCGCGGTCGCCCGGGAGGGAGGCGGTCAGTCCAGGATCCCCAGGACGTCGTCTTGCCGGAGGATCAGGTACTCCTCGTCCTCGACCTTGACCTCGGATCCCGCGTACTTGCCGAACAGGATGCGGTCGCCGGCCTTGACGTCCAGCGGGATCCTCTTGCCGTCCTCGCCGATCTTGCCATTGCCCGCGGCGATGACCTTGCCTTCCTGGGGCTTTTCCTTGGCGGAGTCGGGGATGATGATCCCCCCCGTTCGGACCTCCTGCTCCTCGATGCGCTTGACAAGAATGCGGTCATGCAGCGGACGAATCTTCATGTGAACTCACCCTCCCGAATAGGTAAGATGGTGGACCCAGCGGCAACTTTCGAGGGTTAAAGCCGTTAGCACTCGCTAACAACGACTGCTAATATACAGGCGGCCCCATACGCCGTCAAGGGCATATTACCACCTCTTTATCAAGGGATTAGCAAAGGTCGGTCGAATGGCTAACCAGGGGTTTCGGCCAGCTATCCTGATCTCCCGGTCGCTCCCGGAACCGGCGATCCAGCTGGGCCGGAGCCGGGCCGAGGTGGATCTGCACACCGGGGACAGGCCGCTGGCGAAGCCGGAGTTGATCGCCAGGCTACAGGGTAAGCAGGGATTGGTGGCCGTCGGCTACCCAACCCCGAGGTGCTGCCGCGCGGCTGACGCCGGGGGGCGGCCACCAGGTCATCGCCCATGAACGAATCTGCGCTGCTCCGGCTCGACGCCGTGAGCAAGCGCTACTCACCAGAGGGTTTCCCCGCGATCGACGGGCTCTCGCTCGCCGTCGACGAGGGTGAGATCCTCGCCCTCCTGGGTCCCTCGGGCTGCGGCAAGACCACGACCCTCAGGATCATCGCGGGGTTCGAGGTGCCAGATTCGGGCACGGTGGCGGTTCGAGGCCAGGTGATGGCCGGAGAGGGGCACTGGGTGCCGCCCGAGCGGCGGGGGATCGGCATTGTATTTCAGGACTATGCCCTCTTCCCCCACCTCATGGTGGCCGACAACGTCGGGTTCGGGCTTCGCGGGCTGGGCCGAGCCGAACGGGCCGATCGGGTCCGGGACGCCCTCGAGCAGGTCGGCCTGCACGAGCTGGCGGCGCGCTATCCCCACGAGCTGTCCGGCGGGCAACAACAGCGGGTCGCCCTCGCCCGCGCGCTCGCTCCGGCCCCGGCCGTGCTCCTCCTCGACGAGCCCTTCTCGAACCTCGACGCGGATCTCCGCGCCCACATGCGGGACGAGGTCGAGCGGGTCCTCCGCGCCGCGCGCACGACCGCGGTGTTCGTGACCCACGATCAGCAGGAGGCCTTCACCCTGGCCGACCGGGTCGGCGTGCTGCGCCGGGGCCGCCTGGAGCAGCTCGCGTCGCCCGAGCAGGTCTACCACCACCCGGGCACCCAGTTCGTGGCCGAGTTCGTGGGTGCCGCGGACTTCCTGCCCGGACAGGTGACGCCAGAGGGCATCGTGACGGAGGTGGGCGTGTTCGGCAACGTGGATCGCCTCGACCCGGGAACCCGGGTGGAGGTGATGATCCGTCCGGACGACATCACGTTCGCCCCTCACCGCGAAGGCTCGGGCGTCATCACCCGGCGCTCCTTCCGCGGCTCGGAGACCCTCTACAGCATTCGCCTGCCCTCGGGCCGACACGTGCATTCCTCGCAACCCTCGGCCTCGATGTTCCCGATGGGGACGCGAGTGCGGGCACACGCGCACGTGCTGCATGTCGTCACCTTCGTGGGACCGGGCGCCGGGGGACCCTGACCGGAACGCCGGCGACCGGGCCGCCCTCAGGGGGTGCCGGCGAGGCGACGGCTGACCCGGTCGAGGCGGTGCCCCAGCCCGGCAATGACACCGGGCGGGGCCCGATGAAGATGGGCGAAGGCCAGCGCCTCCTGCACCACGGAGCGCGCCGTGTCGAGGTCGCGGCGCCGGTGCTCGTCGATCTTGGCCATCTCGATCCACGGCACCGGGTCGAAGCCGCTCGCGGCCCGCGCCGCCTGCTCCCACAAGGCGCGCGCCTCCGACCATCGGGCCCGCCGCTTCTCCCTCCGGGCCAGGCGCGAGAGCACGCGCTCGCGCCCGGGGCTCGTCAGGCCCGCGTCGAGGGCCATCCGGTAGCAGGCACCGCTCCGCTCGGCGTCGGCGTCCTCCCAGAGCCGACCCAGGCCGACGATCTCCTCGGGGTGCAGATCCGCGCGGCCGCAAGGCGAGCCCGGAGCAAGTCCCTGGCCCAGCGCGCCCCCCACCCAGCCGGCCAGCGCCACCAGCGACAGGATGTCCTGCCGGTTGTGCTCGAACACGCGCGGTAGCTGGACGGGATCCTTCCGCCTGAGATAGTCGAAGTAGACCGAGGGGATCAGCGCGCCCGGCAGGTCGTTGTCGCGCGCGACCGCCAGCACGCGCTCCTCGACCGTGCCGAGCCGGCAGTCGGGAAGGCGCGTGCTCCAGATCCGGCGGGCGGGCCGGAGCAGGTCGAGGTGGGCGGTCTCGCCCCGCCATCGCCGCCGGGCCAGCACGAAGCGCGTCTCCAGAAGCGGCAGGTCGAACCCGGTCCCATTGTAGGTCACGATCCCATCGAACCGCTCGATCACGGCCTCCAGAGCCGTGAGCAGGGCAGGCTCCTCGTCGAGATCGCGCATGAAGTACTGCCGCACCTCGAACACGTCGCCGTCGAAGAACCCCAGGCCCACCAGAAAGGCGTACGTGCCGGTGCCGCCGGCGAGCCCCGTCGTCTCGGTGTCGAGGTAGAGCAGCCGGCTCGCGTCGGCGGGCGCGTCCGCCGCTCGCGCCAGCAGCGCCAGAGCCTCGCGCGGCACGGCGCGCGCCGCCGCCAGCAGCTGGGCCCCGTGGCGGTGCCCGAGGGGAAAGCGCCGGCGCACCACCAGGACGCCGCCGTGACCCGTATCCTCCACCTCGCCGCCCACGAGCTCCTCCACCGAGGCGCGGCGCCGGACGGGAGGCGCCAGTCCCCGGCGCTTGTCCTCGATCCTCCGGATGATCCGGCGGAGGTCGTCGGCGGTCGTGGCTCCCGGGCTCGTGGGAGGGCGCCCCGGCCACCGGAGCCCACCGCACGGGTCGGCGCCCCCCGGAACCGGCGCGCTGTCGAGGGATCCCGTCACGGCCGGTCAGGAAGGGACGATCGCGCGCAAGAGGGCCAGGGCCACCGGCTTCGCGCGGCGGCCCACCTCGTTGACTGGGCCCACGCACGAGGGACAGCCCGACCGGCACGGACAGATCTCCAGCATCTCGCGACCCCGGCGCACCAGGTCGGGCAGCACCTCGAACACGCGCTCCGCCAGCCCGATC
Organism: Binatia bacterium; assembly: GCA_035544455.1. Classification (GTDB taxonomy): domain Bacteria; phylum Methylomirabilota; class Methylomirabilia; order Rokubacteriales; family CSP1-6; genus DATKEI01. The sequence goes on from DATKEI010000042.1 coordinate 5,016, forward strand.
CCGCCCGGCTGGTTGTCGTAGAGATAGATCGTCGGCGTGAACTCCGCCGCGTGGATCAGCCGCGCCCGGGTGGACTCCCGGGTGGCGACCACCCCGGCCTGCGAGGTCGCGCCGTCCCCGAGCCACGCCCCGACGTCGCGTACGTCGCACAGGAGGAAGATCGGGGCCAGGTGGTGGAGCAGGTGGGTGAGGGCGCGCAGACCATCCACCAGCTCCTCGCGCCGGGACGAGATCCGGGCGAGGACCGCGGGGTCGAAGGTCAACCAGACGCTCGTGGTCTGCATCTCCTGCTGGGGCAGCTCCACCTCGCCCGCCCCCACGTTCTCGAGCGTGCCCATCTTGATCTTCTTGAAGCCCACGACCTTCTCGGCCACCAGGACCTCGCCCTGCTCGGCCCCGAGCCCCGGCCGGTCCTGGCGGGTGAGCGACCGGAGGATCCACACCCCCTTGGCGCTGACGGCGTCGGTGAAGTAGTCGACCACCACGCGCTTGACGTAGGCGACCTTCTCCTCATCCTCCCGGTAGCGAAGCTCCTGCACCTCGAAGGGCTCGCTCTCCACCATGTAGATCGCCTTGGGGTAGATCATGGCGAAGGCGCTCTTCCAGTCCACCTCCGCGATGACCTGCCGGCGCTTGACCTGGGCCCCGTCCCGGGCCGTGGTGTCGATGACGAGGAAGTTGTCGGAGGTGACGGTGCGAAGCGAGATGTGGTCGGCCGGGTACGTCTCCGACGTCCAGTGATACCGGTCCCCCGCCTGGTGGAGGAGCCCCTCTTCCTCGAGCGTCTGGAGGTGAACCGAGACGTCGCCCCCGAACAGCTCGCCGCGGCCGAGGGGCAGCTCGAAGGCGGCGCACTTCAAGTGGTTGATCAGGATGAACGGGTTCTCCGGATTGACGCGGGCATGCTCGGGCGGCGCCCCGAAGAGGTAGTCCGGGTGGGTCGCCAGGTACTGGTCCATGGGCGAGCTGGTCGCCACCAGGACGGCGGCCGAGGGTCCGCTCCGCCGACCGGCTCGCCCCGCCTGCTGCCACATCGAGGCGATGGTGCCCGGATAGCCGGCGAGCACGGCCACGTCGAGGTGCCCGATGTCGATCCCCAGCTCGAGGGCGCTGGTGGCGACCACGCCGAGCACGTCCCCGGAGCGCAGGCCCTGCTCGACCTCGCGGCGGCGCAGCGGCAAGTACCCGCCCCGGTAGCCGCGCACGATCCCGGTGTCGCCCGTGCGGTCCTGGACGCCGCGCTTGACGGTGGCGAGCACGACCTCGGTGGCGAGCCGGCTCTGGCAGAAGACGATGGTTGGCACGCGCCGCCTGAGAAAGCGCACGGCGAGGCCGGCGGCCTCGGTCAGGTACGGTGCCCGGATGCCGAGATCGGGGTTGATCACGGGCGGGTTGTAGCAGAGGAAGAGCTTGTCGCCCGTGGGCGCTCCGCTCTCGCTGATCTCGCCGACGACCTCGCCGGTGAGCCGCTCCGCGAGCTCCCGCGGATTGGCGATGGTGGCCGAGGCGAGGACGAACTGCGGCGTGGACCCGTAGTGCCGGCATAGCCGCTTGAGGCGGCGGATGACGTTGGCCAGATGCGAGCCGAAGACCCCCCGGTAGGCGTGGAGCTCGTCGATGACGATGTAGCGGAGATTCTGGAACAGGTTCACCCACTTGGTGTGGTGCGGGAGGATCCCGGAATGGAGCATGTCGGGGTTGGTCAGCACGAGGTTGGCGCGGGCCCGCACCGCCCGGCGGGCGTCCTGCGGCGTATCCCCGTCGTAGGTGAACATGCGCATGTCGGGGATGCTCCTGGCCAGCTCGGTCAGCTCGGCGAGCTGGTCCTGGGCGAGCGCCTTCGTGGGGAACAGGTAGAGGACACGCGCGTCCGGCTGCTGCACGAGGGCCTGGAGCACGGGCAGGTTGTAGCAGAGCGTCTTGCCCGAGGCGGTGGGCGTGACAACCACCACGTGCTCGCCCTTGTTCGCCCGCGCGAAGGTCTCGGCCTGGTGCGAGTACAGCTCGGCGATGCCCCGGGCCCGGAGGGCTTCCTGTAGGCGCGGGTCCAGCGAGGAGGGGAACGGGGCAAAGACAGCGGGCTTGGCCTCGAAGTGCCGCAGCGCGGTGATCCGCGGGCCGATCTCGAGCGAGGTCAAGAGCTCGTCGAGGAGCTCTCGGAGGGACATGGCCAATCCTAGGGGGCGCGCGAGAAGCTTGTCAACTTCCGGACGAGGCGGCAGGCTGAGCGGGATGCGCCTTCCACGCCTCGCCGCGCCGCTCGCCTGGACGGCACTCATCGCGTGGCTCTCCACCGACCAGTGGAGCGGGGCGCAGACGGGATCGCTCCTGCTGCCCTGGCTCCCGAGCATCCTGCACGCAGTTCCCCCCGACCTGCTCGCGGGCGTCCACTGGCTCATCCGCAAGCTCGCGCACCTGACCGAGTACGGCGTGCTCGCCGCCCTCTGGGCGTGGGCGCTCGCCGGGATCCGCGCTCCCGTCCGGTGGACAGCAGTCGTGATGCTGTCTCTCGCCACCGCCTGCCTCGATGAGCTCCACCAGGCGACGACGGCGACGCGCACGGGGAGCGCGGCCGACGTCCTCATCGACGGGCTCGGCATCGGGGCCGCGCTCGTCCTCGTCGGGCGCGGCCTCGAGGTGGGCCTGCGCCAGCTGACCGGACTCCTCCTGTGGATCGCCGCCGGGGGCGGGACGGCGCTTCTCGCGCTGTCGGTGGCGGCAGGGGCGCCCGGCGGCTGGCTCTGGCTGACGACACCGGCGGCCGCCCTTGCCCTCTGGTGGCGGCGGCAGCCCGCGCGGACGCAAGCCCGCCGGTGACCGGCGAGCGCTCAGACCTTGAGCCGGGGGTCGAGGGTGTCGCGCAGGCCGTCGCCGAGCAGGTTGATCCCGAGCACGGTCACCAGGATGGCCAGACCGGGGAACGTGGCGAGCCACCAGGCCGTGGACAGGTAGACGCGCCCGTCCGCGAGCATCCCGCCCCACGTGGGAGTCGGCGGCTGCACCCCGAGGCCCAGGAACGACAGGGCCGACTCGATGACGATGACGCGGGCCATGTCCAGGGTGGCCACCACCAGCCACGGGGTGAACGTGTTCGGCAGCACGTGGCGGCGGAGGATGCGCCCGTCCCGGCTGCCGAGGGCGATGGCCGCCTGCACGTACTCTCGCTCGCGGATCGACAGCACCTCGCTGCGCACGACCCGCGCGTAGACCACCCAGGACGACACGCCGATCACGATGATGATGTTGCGCAGGCTCGGGCCGAGCACCCCGATCACGGCGATGGCGAGGAGGATGAAGGGAAACGCGAGCTGGACGTCGGCGATCCGCATGAGCAGATCGTCCACGCGCCCGCCGAAGTAGCCAGCCAGAAGGCCAATCAGCATCCCGAGCACTCCGGAGATCAGCACCGCGGACATGCCCACCAGGAGGGCGATGCGCGAACCGAAGATGATGCGCGCCGCGATGTCGCGGCCCAGGTGGTCGGTGCCAAGCGGATGCACGCGGCCCTGACCATCCTGCCATCCGGGCGGCCGGAGGCGCTGGCCGATGTCCTGCTCCAGGGGATCGAACGGCGAGATCAGGGGGGCCAGGAGCGCGATCAGCACCACCGCCGCCACCACCAGGAACCCGAAGAGCGCGGTGCGCCGCCGGGCCAGCCGGGCCACCAGCAGCAGCCACTCCCGCCGCGCGCCGGACGCGGGGAGGGCGACGATCTTGAAGACGGCGCCAGGCGCGGTCACGCCGGCCCCCCGTGGCCGGAGGCCGGCGGCCGGACGGGGGGCGCACCGCTGAACCACCGGCGCCCCGTCATCGCAGGCGGATCCGGGGGTCGAGATACGTATACATGATGTCGACGAGGAAGTTCACCAGGACGAAGGTGGCGGCCAGGATGAACACCGCCGCCTGCACCACCGGATAGTCGCGATTGAAGATGGCCTGCACCGACAGGCGCCCCACCCCCGGCCAGGCGAAGATCGTCTCGGTGATGACCGAGCCGCCCAGCAGCGTCCCCAGCTCGATGCCGACGATGGTCACGATGGGGATCGATGCGTTCCGGAGCGCGTGCTTCCACACGACCGGCGGCTCGCCCACGCCCTTGGCCCGCGCCGTGCGGATGTAGTCCTGGCCGAGCACCTCGAGCATTCCCGACCGCGTGAGCCGGGTGATGCGCGCCGTGGTGAACAGGCCGAGGGTGATGGCGGGCAGGATGAGGTGCGCGAGATCGCCCCGGCCCGAGGACGGCAGCCACCCGAGATGCACGGAGAACACGAGGATCAGCATGATGCCGAGCCAGAAGGTGGGCATGGCCTGGCCGAGGAGGGCGATCACCGTGGACACGTAATCGACGGCCGTATTGCGCCGGACCGCCGAGATGATCCCGGCCGGCACGGCCAGGCACATCGCGATCAGGAGGCCGGCCCCGGCCAGCTCGAAGGTGGCGGGGAGGCGGTCGAGCACGAGCGCCATGGCCGGCTCGCCGTGGCGCAGGGACTCGCCGAAGTCACCCTGGAGCGCGCCCGCGAGGAACCGCACGTACTGGACGGCCACAGGGTCGTCGAACCCCATCTGCCTCCGGAAGCGCTCGACGTCCTCGACCGTCGCATCGGGGGGCAGGAGGAGAAGGGCGGGATCGCCGGTGAGATGGAGGATCAGGAAGACCACCACCGAGACGCCGAAGAGGACGAAGAGCGACTGCAGCAGCCGCCGCAGGAGGTAGGACTTCATCGCCGCGCGGTCGACGTCACCAGACGGTCAACCCGGAGAGCCCGATCTCCTCCGCGCGGTCCCCGTCACGGAGTGGTCCGCACGAGCCGCGCCACCGCCTCGATGTGCGGCGTGTGCGGGAACATGTCAACGGGCTGGACCCACTCCAGGCGGTACCCGCCCCCTCCGAGCTCGGCGAGGTCCCGGGCCAGGGTGGCGGGATTGCACGAGACGTAGACGATGCGCTCGGGCGCGAGCGCGATCAACGTTCGCAGGGCCCGGGGGTGAAAGCCCGCGCGGGGCGGGTCGGCGACCACGACCTGGGCCGCGACCCCGCGCGCCATCAGAGAGGGCAGCACGTGGCGAACCTCGCCGGCCAGGAACGTGCAGTTCTGGATCCCGTTGGCGGCGGCGTTGCGCTCGGCGTCGGCCACCGCCGCCGGGGCGATCTCGATGCCATAGACCCAGCGGGCCCGCCGGGCGAGCAGCAGGCTGATGGCCCCCGTTCCCGAGTAGAGATCGATCACGGTCTCCGCCCCGGTGAGCCCGGTGGCCTCGAGCGCCAGGGCAAAGAGCCGCTCGGCCTGGGCGGTATTGGTCTGGAAGAACGAGCTGGGCGACACCTGGAAGCTCAGCCCCCCCACCGACTCCCGGATGTGGTCGCGGCCGCCGAGGAGATGCTCCTCCACGCCGACGGCGACGCTGGCCTTCCTCGGGTTGACGTTCATGACCACGCTCGTCGTCTCGGGCACGCGCGCCTGGACCCGCGCCACCAGCGGGGCCAGCTCGGGGACCGCCGGCGCCGAGGTGACGACGTTGACCATCGCCTCCGCCGTCGCGCGCCCCTCCCGCAACATGAGAAAGCGCAGCAGCCCCTCGCCGGTCTCCTGCCGGTAGGCCGACAGGCGCTGGTCGGCGGCGAAGCGGCGGACCTCGTCCAGAAGGACGTTCATGCGGTCGGACTGGATCAGGCAGCGCTCGATATCGAGCACGACATCGTACCGGTCCTGCTCGTGCAGGCCGATCACCGCTCCGCCGTCCGGACCCCGCGGCACCACCGTGAACTCCATCTTGTTCCGGTAGCCCCAGACCTCGGCCGCTCCCACGATGGGCCGGAGCTCGAACGCGCCGAGCCCGCCGATGCGGCTCAGGCAATCGGCCACTTGCTTCTGCTTGAAGGCCAGCTGGGCCGCGTAGGTGACGTGCTGCAGACGGCACCCGCCGCATCGCCCGTAGTACGGACAGGGCGCTTCCGTGCGGTCCGCCGACGGGCGCTCGACGGCCTCGATGGTCCCGCGCCCGAATCGCGCCCGCGCCTGGGTCAAACGCACGCGCACCTGGTCGCCCGGCACCGATCGCGGCACGAAGACCACATAGCCGTCGGCGCGCCCCACCCCCTCGCCCCCGAACGCGAGGTCCTCGATGGTGACGGACAGGGAATCGCCGCGCCGGGGCCGCATGGCAGCGTCACTATACGGGGGGGCTCCAACCCGAGTCAAACCGCGCACCCTTCCTCGCTGGCGGGGGACGGACCACTCGAGTAATATGGGCGACATGAGGATCGGGCGAACGGCTCCCGCGCGTTCCGTCCGGGAGCTCGTGACCGCGGCCGTTCCCGGTCTGGCCGAACGGATGCTGATCACCCTGATCCGGGGCGGATGGGCGGCCACGGTGGGCCCGGAGCTCGCCCTGCGCACCGATCCGCTCGCCCTGGAGCACGGCACACTTTCAGTCGGCGCCGAGACCTCGGCCAGCCTGCAGGAGCTCGCCCTGCGCGCGCCGGACATCGTCGACCTCCTTGCCCGCCGGTTCGGAAGCGCCGTCTCGTCCATTCGCCCGACGCTGCACCGGCGTCGCCCCGCGAGCGCGCCGGCGACTGTTCAGCGGCTGCGCGACGTCGTCCTGACGTCCGCGGAGACCGCGAGCGTCGAGTGCCTCGCGTCCGCCATCGCGGACCCCGTCGTGGCCGCCGCGGTGCGGCGAGTGCTCGTCAAGGACCATCTGGCGCGGCGACCGCAGCTCGCCCACCCTCACAACACGGAGCCCCTGCGGTCGCCGGTCCGGACCGCCTGAGGCCTGATCGCAAGGGGTCCCGATCATGAACAGCCTGGCACCGGTCCTGCTGGCGCTTCTGGTGTTGCTCGGCGGATGCGCGGGAGTCCCGACCGCGGTCACGGCGCCCGCCGAAGCGCCGCCGGACGAACCGCGTCCGGTCCCGGCCCGGGTCGCGCGGCCGAGCACCCAGGCCCAGGCGTACTACCACTGGGCGGTGTCCCAGATGCAGGCCCGCGCCGGGCGCATCCGCGAAGCCGTGGACGAGGTCCGGGAGGCCATCAAGCTCGATCCGAGCGCGCCCCTGCTGTGGTCGCAGCTCGCGCGGTGGCTCGCGCGGCTGAACGAGCCGACGGAGGCCCTGCAGGCCGCCCAGAAGGCGGTCTCGCTCGATCCGAGCGACACTGCTACCCGTCTGGTCCTGGCCGAGATCTACCGGCGCGACAAGCGCTTCGACCTCGCCGAGGCCGAGATCGAGAAGGTGATCGCCCAGAGCCCGAGCGCGCCGGAGCCGTACCTTGCACTCGCGCAGCAGCACCTCGAGCAGAAGAGCTACGACAAGGCCCGCGCCGTGCTGATGCGACTCACCACGGTGCACCCCCGACACGCCCCGGCCTACTTCCTCCTCGGCCGGATCGCGATCGAGAACGACAACCCCGACGAGGCCATCCGCTCCCTGCGGCAGGCTACCCAGCTCGACCCCGACCTGGACAGCGCCTGGGCCGCGCTCGGCTTCGTCCTCGAATCCCGGAAGCAGAACGACGAGGCCATCGCCGTGTACCGGGAGGCCATCCGGGCCAATGCGGACAACCCGGCCCTCCTCGAGCGTCTCGCCGACCTGCTCAGCCAGATGGGGCGGCTCAAGGAGGCCCAGGAAGAGGTGGAGGCGCTGACCCAGCTGGCCCCTCGCGACGCGCGCGTCTGGCTCAAGCTGGGCGCCGTCCACTACGAGCAGAAGAACTGGGACCAGGCGGTCTCCGCCTTCCGGCAGGCGATCCAGCTCGATCCCAGCAACGGGCGGGCCCGCTACTTCCTGGCCACCGCGCTGATCGAGAGCGGCAAGGAGCCCGAGGCCCGCAAGGAGCTCGAGGACATCCTCCGTGCCGACCCGCGGTCGGTCGACGCGCGGGTGCAGCTCGCGTTCCTGCACGGCCGCGCCAAGCGCCACGCCGATGCCGTCCAGGTCCTGCGCGAAGCCGTCAACATCGAGCCGAAGCGGCCCGAGCTCTTCCTTTATCTCGGGAGCGCCCTCTACCGCGCCGACCAGTACGACCGCGCCGTGGCGGCCCTGGAGGAGGGCATTGCCCTGGACCAGGGGAACAAGGACCTCTATTTCCAGCTCGGGGTGGTGCACGAGAAGCAGCAGCGGCTGGACGACGCCGTCCGCGCCTTCCGCCGGGTGATCGACATCGATCCCCGGAACGCCGAGGCCTACAACTTCATCGGCTACATGTGGGCGGAGCGGGGGGTGCGCCTGGCGGAGGCCCACGACCTGATCCAGAAGGCACTGGAGATCGACCCGGACAACGGGTACTTCATCGACAGCCTCGGCTGGGTCTACTACCAGCAGGGCCGCTACGCCGACGCCCTCCGCGAGCTCCAGCGCGCCGCCGCGCGGGCCAAGGACGACCCGGAGATCTTCGACCACCTGGGCGACGCCTACCTGAAGAACGGGTTGCTCGACGAGGCCATCGCGGCCTGGGAGCGGGCCATCGAGGCCGACAAGGAAGGCCGCACGAAGGGGATCCCGAAGAAGCTCCAGGACGCGCGCGAGCGCAAGCTCCGGGCCCGGGGTGAGCAGCCGCTGTCCCCGCCGAAGTAACCGGCGGCGGCTCGCCCCCCTCGTCGTGCTCGCGGCGGCCGTCGCGCTGGGGGCGTGCGCCTCGGTCGGCGGCAAGCCGGTCCTGCCGCCGGACGTCGAGGCGGCGCGGGCGCTCCTCGATCGGCGCTGGCAGACCTTCGGCGACCTCCGCACGCTGGCCGATCTCACGATCCAGCGGAACGGCAAGACGCAGCGACTCAGCGGACCGCTCCTGCTGCGGGCCCCCGCCTCGCTGCGCTTCGAGGCCCTCACGCCTGTCGGGCCGCCGGCTCTTATCGTGACGTCCGATACCGACCTGGTGACGATCTGGGAGGTCCTGCAGAACCGGGCATATTTCCTGTCGGCGACCCCGGAGGCCAACGCACAGTGGATCGGCCTGCCCCTCGGGGCCGAGGATCTCGTCGCCCTGCTTTCCGGAAACGTCCGGCCCTTCCCCGAGCCCACGTCGGGGACACTCACGACCGAGCACGGCTCGGAATCCTCGCTCAGCCTCAAGGACTCCGCCGGGACACAGCGCATCTGGTTCGACCCCGCCACCGGGCAAGCCCGACAGGTGGAGTGGACTGGCGGGCGCCTGGCCGCGCGGGTCGCCTTCCGACAGGGAGATCCGGGAGAGCCCCCGCAGGGCGTGCGACTGGCCCGGCTCGACGGATCGCTGGAGGTCGACATCCGCTACCGCAACCCGCGGATGGACTCCGGATTCGACCCTGGTCTCCTGCGCGTGAAGTTGCCGGAAGACGTGAGAATCCAGGACTTCCGGCGTTGACACCTCGACGCGCTGCGTGGTAGCCTTCGCTGCCTTGTCGAAGCGGACGGGGGGGGTCGATCGCCTGGTTCTGAGGACCCCGGCCAAGGTGAACCTGGCCCTCGAGATCCTCGGCAAGCGAGCGGACGGTTACCACGAGATCTCCACCGTCCTGCAGGCCGTCGACCTCTTTGATCGGTTGACGGTGGAGGATGCCGAAGACCTCTCGCTGATCTGCAGTGACCCCGACCTGCCCACCGATGATGGCAACCTCGTGATGCGCGCGGCGCGCGCGCTCGCGACCGCCGCGGGAGTGGCGCGGGGCGCCAGGATGGCGGTCGACAAGCGGATCCCGGTGGCGGCGGGGCTCGGGGGCGGATCGAGCGACGCGGCGGCGGCGCTGATGGCGTTGAATAGCCTGTGGGGACTGCGGTGGTCGAGGGCCCGGCTGGCCGAGGTAGCCGTTGCTCTCGGAATGGACGTTCCGTTCTTCCTCGGCCGCGGCCGGGCGCGGGCGACGGGACGAGGGGAGCGACTCTGGCCGCTGCCGGGCGACGGAGGGTACGCCCTGGTCCTGGTGAATCCGGGGTTCCCGCTCTCGACCCGCGAGGTCTATGGGCGGGTCCCGCCGGGCTGGCGGGCGGAGGCGAGCGGTACGGGGGCGGTCGTCTCGGCGCTGCGCATGCGCAGCGCCGCGGGGCTCGCGGCGGCGCTGACAAACCACCTGGAGGACTTCGTGGCGCCGGCGGTGGTGGCCATCGGGCGCATGAAGGCGGCCTTGCTCGCGGCGGGAGGGCTCGGCGCGGCGATGTCGGGCAGCGGGCCAACGGTCTTCGCGGTGGCGCGGTCGCTGGATCACGCGCAGCAGATCCGGCGCCGGGTGAACCGGGCCGGCTGGTCCTGCTGGTCGGTGCGGACGGTGTCAGGCCCGGCCATCACCGTCTCGCGCGTCGCGACGGCGCCCGCGGGGCCGGCGAGAAGGAGGAAGCCTCGGTGACTGGGGCGTGGCCAAGCGGCAAGGCGCGGGACTTTGGATCCCGTATTCGGAGGTTCGAATCCTCCCGCCCCAACCACCCGACCGGAAGCCGGGGACGGCCGGTTCCCGGAACGACCAGGAGCGTCTCATGTCCTACGACCTGAAGCTCTTCTCGGGGAACGCCAACCGCGGTCTCGCCGAGGAGATCGCCCAGGAGCTCAGGCTGAAGCTGGGCGACGCCGACGTCTCCCGCTTCTCCGACGGCGAGGTCTTCGTGCAGATCAACGAGAACGTCCGCGGCCAGGACGTCTTCGTCGTGCAACCCACCTGCCCGCCCGTGAACGACACGCTCATGGAGCTTTTGGTGATGGTGGACGCCTTCCGGCGGTCCTCCGCGCGGCGCATCACCGCGGTGCTCCCCTACTACGGGTACGCCCGGCAGGACCGCAAGCAACAGTCGAGGGTGCCGATCACCGCCAAGCTCGTGGCCGACCTCGTCACCAGCGCCGGGATCCACCGGGTCCTCGCCCTCGACCTCCACGCCGGCCAAATTCAGGGCTTCTTCAACATTCCGGTCGACCATCTGTTTGCCGCCCCGGTCCTGATCGACTACCTGGCCAAGAAGGATCTGCAGGACCTCGTGCTGGTCTCGCCCGACGCCGGCGGCGTGGAGCGCGCCCGCGCGATCGCCAAGCGCTTGAAGGCGGGCCTGGCCATCATCGACAAGCGCCGCGACATGCCCAACGTCGCCGCCTTCATGCACCTGATCGGCGACGTAAAGTGCAAGGACGTCGTCATCATCGACGACATGGTCGACACCGCCGGCACCCTGATCCAGGCCGTGGACGCCCTCAAGCGCGAGGGGGCGCGGCGCATCCTGGCCGCGGCCGTCCACGGCGTGCTCTCCGGTCCGGCCATCGCCCGCATCGCCGGATCCGATCTCGAGGAAGTGATCATCTGCAATTCGATTCCGCTCGTGGGCGAGCGGCGCCTACCCAAGATCCAGGTGCTGTCGGTGGCCCCCCTGCTCGCCCAGGCCATCCGCCGGATTCACGACGAGGAGTCCGTCTCGACCCTCTTCGTCTGAGGCACACACGACGAACCGGCCGGCGGCGCGCGGCCGCCGGCCTGACCAAGGAGCTGGCCAGTCATGGACATCCGGGAGCTGACGATCCAGAAGCGCGACGGAACCGGCAAGGAGCGCGCCAAGCGCCTGCGCCGAGAAGGCCGCGTCCCCGCCGTCATGTACGGGGGCGCCGCCCCCGAGAACATCGCCGTCGACCCGCGGGAGGTCACGCGCATCATGCAGGGCCACGAGGGGGGCACCCAGCTGCTTCGCGTCTCCTTCGGCGAGGCCGGGGACGCCCGCATGGCGATCATCCGCGACATGCAGTTCGACCCCGTCTCGGAGCGGCTCATCCACGTCGACCTGCAAGAGGTGCGGATGGATCGCCCCATCCAGGTGACGGTGCCCCTCCGGCATGTGGGCGAGGCCGCCGGTGTGAAGGAGGCCAAGGGGATCCTGGAGATGATCCTGCGCGAGGTGCAGGTGTCGTGCCTGCCGGGTGCCATCCCCGCCGTCATCGACGGGGACGTGAGCCGGCTCGGCATTCACGACGTGCTCACCGTGGGTGACCTCGACGTCCCGGAAGGGGTCAGGATCCTCACCGACCCCGGTCAGGCCGTCGCCACGGTGGCGCCGCCCATGGCCGAGGAGGCGGAGGCCGTCGTGCCCGCGGCGACGGGGGCGGCCGAGCCCGAGGTGCTCACGGAGCGCAAGAAGGACGAGGGCGACGAGAAGAAGAAGTAGGTGGCCCAGGCCATCATCGGTCTCGGCAACCCGGGGACCGAGTACCAGGGCACCCGGCACAACGTGGGGCACCGGGTGGTGGAGGGTCTGGCCCGGTCGCTCGGGGCCCGGTTCGACCGGTCGAGCGGGCACGCCATCGCCGAGGCCGAGTGGCAGGAGGAGACTGTTTACCTCGTCAAGCCCCGCGCCTTCGTGAACGAGAGCGGGCCGGCGGTGGCGCGCATCTGCCGCCGGCTCCACCTCGGCCCCGCCGACATCATCATCGTCTTCGACGACCTCGACCTGCCCCTCGGGGCCACCCGCGTCCGCATGAAGGGCACCGCCGGCGGCCACAACGGAGTGCGATCGCTCATCCAGGCCCTCGGCACCAGCGATTTCCGCCGCGTCAAGGTCGGCATCGGCCGGCCCGGCCCCCCGGGCGAGCGGCGGCACGAGGTCGTCGATCACGTGCTGTCGCCGTTCCGGCGCGACGAGCTGGACGCCATCGAGCAGGCCTGCGCGGAGGCTGCCCATCTCGTCCTGAAGCTCGTGAGCTCCCCGGCCGCTGACGCCCCCTGAGCCCGTCGCTGGCCGACCGCATGTCCGGAGGGGCGAGCCGGCCCCCTCCGGTTGCGTGGAGCGGGGGGCCGATGGTATACCCTTTGCGCCCGAACAATGCTCCGCGGTCCCGTCGTGAGAGGGGGGTCGTGAGTGACCAAGGTCATCGTGGAGGCCGACGAGTCTTTCGAGAATGCGCTCAAGCGCTTCAAGAAGCAGTGCGAGAAGGCCGGTCTCATGTCCGAGCTCCGGAAGCGCCAGCACTACGAGAAGCCGAGCGTCAAGCGGAAGCGCAAGGCCCTGGCCGCGCGCAAGAAGGCGAAGAAACGCGAGCGCTTGATGGACTGACCGCCTGGGCGGAGGCGGTCGAGTGGAGTGACTTCCAGGCGCTCCTGGCCCGGCACACCCGCTCGCCGATGGGGCGTGACCTCGTGTGGAGCCGTGCCCCCCTCGCCCAGCCCGCAGCGATCGGCGCGGCCCTGGCCGCGACCCGCGAGGCTCGTTTCGCCCTGGGCGCCTCCGGTGGGCCGCCCTGGGAGCAGATCCCCGACGTGCGTGCCGCCCTGGTCGAAGCCGGGACCCCCGGAGCCGTCCTCGATGGCAGTGATCTCGTATCCTTCATTCCCCTCCTGGAGGCCGCCGGCCGCCTCCGCGGCTACGGCGGAGGCATCCAGTCCGTCGCCCCCAGCATCGCCGCCGCATTCCTCCGGCTGCCGCCCGTGACGGAGCTCCGCCAGCAGATCCGGCGGGCGATCGACGACGACGGCGCCGTCACCGACATCGCGAGCCCGGAGATCCGGCGCATCCGGCAGCGCCTGCGGGATCTCCGGCGCGACATCGTGCGCCGGCTCGAGGCCTCGTTCCACGCGCCCGGGGCCGACAGCATCTACCAGGAGCGGTACGTCACGATCCGGCACGAGCGCTACGTCCTCCCTGTGCTCGCCTCGGCCAAGAGCCGCGTGCGCGGCATCGTCCACGACCGCTCGCAGAGCGGCGCCACTCTCTTCGTCGAACCAGAAGCCCTGGTCGAGGACAACAACGAGCTGGTCCAGGTCGGGCGCGAGGAGGACGCCGAGGCGCTCCGGATCCGGGCCGCCCTCACGGACGCGGTGCGCGCGGCCGCCCCCGCGCTGGCGGACCTGATCGCGGGCCTGGCCGAGCTGGATCTCGTCTTCGCGCGGGCCGAGCTGGCCGACCGGATGGAGGCAGTGGAGCCGATCGTCGACGCGGAGCGGACGGTGGCCATCGAGGGCGCCCGCCATCCCCTGCTCGTCGCCCAGGCCTGGTCCGCGCCCCCCGAGCGGGCGCCGCGCACGGTGGTGCCGATCGACATCCACGTGGACGCGGCGCGGCCCCTGCTGGTGATCACCGGGCCCAACGCCGGGGGCAAGACGGTGACCCTCAAGACCCTCGGGCTGCTCGCCTTGATGGCCCAGTCGGGCTGTCACCTGCCCGCCCTCCCGGGGTGCCGGCTCCCGGTGTTCTCGAAGCTCTTCGCCCTCGTCGGGGACGAGCAGAGCGTGGCCGAGAACCTCTCGACGTTCTCCGGGTTCGTCCGCCAGCTGCGCGAGGTGTTCGCCACCGTGGACGCGCGGTCGCTCGTCCTTCTCGACGAGCTGGGCGCAGGAACCGATCCCGACGACGGCGCCGCCCTGGCGCGGGCCGTGCTCGAGGAGCTGGCCGACCGTGGCGCGCTGTGCGTGGCCTCGACGCACCTCGACCCCCTCAAGGGATTCGCGGCCACGGATCCGCGGGCGCGGAACGCCTCGGTCGAGTTCGACGGCGCGCGGCTCGAGCCGACCTTCCGGCTCGTGTATGATCGCCCCGGGCAGAGCTACGGGCTCGCCATCGGGGCGCGGCTCGGGCTTCCGAGGCCGCTCATCGAGCGGGCGCGATCCTACCGCTCCGCCCCGGGCGAGGCCATGGAGGAGCTGCTGGTGCGGCTCGACGCGAGCGAGCGGGAGCTCGCCCGCCGCACGGGCGAGATCGAGGCCAGGGAGGCGGAGGCGGCGCAGCTCCTTCACCGCGCCCGCGGCGAGGCCGAGGCCGCCGACGCGAGGGCGGCGGAGACGATGGCGCGGGCTCGCGCGGATTCACAGCGCATGCTGGCGGATGTCAGGCGCGCCGTGAACGAGGAGTGGGAGCGGCTGCGGCGGGACGACCGGAGCCGCGAGACCCTGGAGCAGAGCCGGCGTCGCCTGAGCGAGGCCGGCCGCGCGACGGCGCGGCCCGAGAGCCACGCCGAGCCGGGGGCGGCAGCGGTCGCCGCGGGCGATCGGGTAGAGGTGGCGCACCTCGGCCTCAAGGGGGACGTGATCAGTGTCGATGGAGCCACCGCGACGGTGCAGGCGGGATCGGTCACGGTGAAGGTGCCGCTGCAGGGCCTGCGTGTCCTGCCGCGGTCCGCCGATGGCCCGGTCAGCGGCGCCATGCGGGCGCGGCCCGCCGAGGGTCCTCCGGCCGGCGCCGCCGCGGGTCGGCGGGCCGGCGTCAGGACGCCCGGCAAGGGGGAAGTGGCCTCGGAGCTCCGCTTGATCGGGCGCACCACCGACGAGGCGCGCGACATCCTGGAGAAGTACCTGGACGATGCGTTCCTGGCCGGGCTGCCGTCGATCCGGATCGTGCACGGCAAGGGCACGGGCGCGCTGCGGCGGGCCGTGCATGAATTGCTCGCCGTCCACCCCCTCGTCGAGGCGCATCGACCGGGCGCGAGCCACGAGGGCGGCGACGGCGCCACCATCGCCCAGCTGAGGATCACCTGACCATGGCGTTCCCGCCCCACCTCCTCGACGACATCCGCGCGCGGCTGGACATCGTGGAGCTGGTGGGGCAGGTCGTGAGCCTGCGGCGCGCGGGCGAGAACTACAAGGGGCTCTGTCCGTTCCACACGGAGAAGACCCCGTCCTTCACCGTCAACCCGAAGAAGGGCATCTTCTATTGCTTCGGGTGCCACGCCGGCGGCGACGCCTTCGGGTTCCTCATGCGCCAGGAGCGGCTCGCCTTCCCCGACGCCGTCCGGCAGCTCGCCCAGCAGACGGGAGTGGAGCTGCCCGCCGACCGCCGCGACCGGCCGGAGACGGAGGGCCGGCTGGACGTCCTGCGGCGCACCATGACGACGGCGGCCGAATTCTACGGCGAGCGCCTGTGGGCCCGGGAGGGAGAGCGGGCGCGCGTCTACCTCGACGCCCGCGGGATCGACACGGAGACGGCGCGTCGCTTCGGCCTCGGCTTCGCACCGGAGGGATGGGACGTCCTTCTTGGCTTCATGCGCGGCCACGGCGTCGGCGACGACGCGCTCGTCCAGGCCGGCCTGGTGCTGCCCCGGCAGACGGGCAGCGGGTTCTACGACCGCTTCCGGGGCCGGCTGCTGTTCCCCATCCGCGACGGGCAGGGGCGCGTGGTGGCGTTCGGGGGCCGGGCCCTGGGGGCGGAGCAGCCGAAGTACCTCAACTCACCGGAGACACCTCTCTACACCAAGGGGCAGATGCTCTACGCGCTCGACCTCGCACGGCCCGGCATGAAGGAGCGCGGGCGGGCCGTCGTCGTCGAGGGCTACGTCGACTGCGTGATGGCTCACCAGCACGGGTTCACCGAGACCGTGGCCGCGCTGGGAACGGCGTTCACCGGGGCTCAGCTCGGCCTCCTGCGCCGGCACGCCGACGAGGTCATCGCCGTCTTCGACGCGGACGCCGCTGGCCAGCGCGCCTCGGAGCGGGCCGAGCAGATCATGGATCTGGTGACCGACGTGCGCGACGTGGCCTGGTCGGTGGCACGCACCGGGAGCTTCGAGCAGCCGGGCTTCTTCCCGGTCAGGGTCGCCCTCCTGCCCCCGGGCCACGATCCGGACAGCTTTCTCCGGACGGAGGGGGCCGCCGAGTTTCAGTCGCGCTTGGCGACTGCCGGGAGTATCTTCTCCTTCGTGCTGGAAAAGGCCCTCGCCGAGGAGGACCTTGCGACCCCCCGAGGGCAGGCGGTCAGTCACGCCCGCGCGGTCGCGATCCTCTCAAAGGTGCCCAACGCCGCCGAGGCCACGGCGCTCGCGCGCCAGATCCAGCAGCAGCTCGGCGTCGACGCCACACAGCTGTGGACCGAGGCCCGCGAGCTGCAGGGCGCCCGCGCTCGCCGGGGCGCTGCCGCGGCCCTGGCCGCGCCGCCGGGAGCGCGCGCGGACTGGCCGGTGCCGGGGCTCGCGGAGCGCGACCTGCTGCTCCTGCTCCTGCACATGGCGGGGCTCAGGGAATCCATGCTCGCCTGCGTCGAGGACGAGGACGTCGCCCATCCTGGGCTCCGCGCGGTGCTGGGGGCGCTGCGGCGCGATCCGGGAGCGACGGCCACGGCGCTCCTGGCGAGCCTGCCCGGCGAGGCCGAGCGCGGGCTCGTGGCGCGATTGCTCCTGGAGGAGCGCAGCTGGGAGGATGCCCAGGTCGAGCTCCAGGAGTTCCAGCGGCGCTACGAGATGCGCCGCCGGCGCCGGCAGCTCAAGAGCGTGATGCAGGAGATCACCCGCGCCCAGGCTGTGGGCGACCCGACCCGGCCCAGGCTCGAGGCCGAGCTCGAGGGGCTGCAGCAGCAAGCCCGGGCGATCCGAGACCTGATGGCGCCCAGACCGGCGACCGGAACCGGGCGCTCCACGAACCACTAGCGAGGAGTGGCGACAGGCATGGCTGACGAACCAAAGCTGGAAGAGCTCGACAAGCTGATCGCGATGGGGAAGCAGAAGGGCTTCCTCACCTACGACGAGGTCAACGATGCCCTGCCGTCGGACATCGTGTCGCTCGATCAGCTCGACGACATCATGATGATGTTCGGGGCCATGGACATCGAGGTCGTCGACTCCTCCAAGGCCGGCCGCCTGCCGTCGGAGATGGTCGAGGACAAGCCGGAGCCCGAGGAGGATGAACCGGCCGATGCGCCGATCGACCTCACCCCTGGGCCGGTCGGCCGCACCGAGGATCCGGTGCGGCTGTACCTCCGGGAAATGGGCCGCGTGGCCCTGCTCACGCGCGAGGGCGAGATCACCCTGGCCAAGCGCATCGAGGAGGGCAAGGACGAGGCGACGCGGGCCATCCTGTCCACCAACCTCGCCCTCGAGAAGATCCACGCCCTGCGGGAAGAGCTCCGCAAGGAAGTCCTGCCCATCAAGGATGTCGTGGACTTTCCTGAAGAGGAGTCGACCGAGGAGAAGGAAGAAGAGCTCCGCCGCTCGGTGATTCGGGAGCTGGGCAACGTGGATCGGCTCCTGCGCGAGCGAGAGAAGCTCCTGGAGCAGGTGAAGAAGCTCCGCGCTCGCGGCCCGGCCAGGAAGAAAGTCAAGGGGGACCCGGCCTGGAAGAAGGTCGAGCAGCAGGCCCAGGCCAAGCAGGCCAAGGTCCTGACCACCCTGCGCGGGCTCACCCTGCAGCCCTCGCTCCTCGAGCAGTGGGGGCAGGACCTCAAGCGTCTGGTCGAGCGCGTGGACCGGGCCGAGCGCGAGATCGCCCTCTGGTCCGAC
This sequence comes from Binatia bacterium, assembly GCA_035544455.1. Taxonomy (GTDB): domain Bacteria; phylum Methylomirabilota; class Methylomirabilia; order Rokubacteriales; family CSP1-6; genus DATKEI01. Next base: position 23,153 of record DATKEI010000042.1, read on the forward strand.
GGCCGCCGGCCGGCCCCCGCCGCGGTGGACGCCTTCCTCGCCTCCCTGTCGGACGAGGACGCCGAGGACGGTGAGCTCTACCAGAAGGCGGCCAGCAAGTACTCGAGCGTCAAGGAGCGCCTGGTGTGGCTCGCCCAGCAGAAGATCAAGCGGGCGGAAGAGCTGGCCCGGATGCGCGCCGAGGAGCTCAAGCGCATCGTGACCGTGATCAAGGCCGGGGAGGCCAAGGCGGCGCGGGCCAAGAAGGAGATGGTCGAGGCCAACCTCCGGCTCGTCATCTCCATCGCCAAGAAGTACACGAACCGCGGCCTGCAGTTTCTCGACCTGATCCAGGAAGGCAACATCGGCCTCATGAAGGCCGTCGACAAGTTCGAGTACCGCCGCGGCTACAAGTTCTCCACCTACGCCACCTGGTGGATCCGGCAGGCCATCACCCGCGCCATCGCCGACCAGGCCCGCACGATCCGCATCCCCGTGCACATGATCGAGACCATCAACAAGCTCATCCGCACCTCCCGGCAACTGGTCCAGGAGATCGGCCGCGAGCCCACCCCGGAAGAGATCGCGGTCAAGATGGACGTGCCGGTGGACAAGGTGCGCAAGGTGCTGAAGATCGCCCAGGAGCCCATCTCGCTCGAGACCCCCATCGGCGAGGAGGAAGACAGCCACCTGGGCGACTTCATCGAGGACAAGCAGGTGGGTTCGCCGGTGGAGTCGATGATCAGTCTCTCGCTGCGCGAGCAGACCAACAAGGTCCTGAACACGCTGACCCCGCGCGAGGAGAAGGTGCTCCGGCTCCGCTTCGGCCTGTCCGACGGCTGCGAGCACACCCTCGAGGAGGTCGGCCAGGACTTCGCGGTGACTCGCGAGCGCATCCGGCAGATCGAGGCCAAGGCCCTTCGCAAGCTCCGCCACCCCTCCCGGTCGAAGAAACTCCGGAGCTTCCTGGAGTCGTGAGCGAGGCGAGCGAGGCGGGCCCGCCCGGAGTGGGGGTACCATGAGGGACGGGCCCATAGCTCAACTGGCAGAGCCCCCGGCTCATAACCGGTCCGGTCTTGGTTCGAATCCAAGTGGGCCCACCAGCTCGGCCAGGTCGCACGGGAGGCAGTAGTTGGACACGCAGCTCAGGATCCTGATCGACCTGCAAGCCCTCGACACCCGCATCGCCACTGTCGAGGGGGAGATGGCCAAGCTCCCCCGCGCGATCGCGGCGATCCAAGCCTCCCTCGAGGAGGGGCGCAAGGCGCTGGACAGCCTCACCGGTCAGCTCGACGTCACCCGCAAGCAAACGCGGACGCGCGAGAAGGACCTGGAGGTGACGCAGACCAAGCGATCGAGGATCGAGGGGCGGCTGTACGAGGTCAAGACCAACAAGGAGTACTCGGCCGCCCTGCTCGAGATCGAGGACGTCAAGCAGGAAAAGGCCCGGGTCGAGGAGGACATCCTCACCCTCATGGAGCGGCAGGAGCGCCTCGCCGCGGAGGTCCGCGAGGCGGAGATCCAGCTCAGGGCCAGCGAGGACGAGGGCGGCCGGGACGAGGCCGCGCTCCAGGAAAAGCTCCGCGGCCTCGAGGCCGACCTGGCCGTCCTCAAGAGCGAGCGCGGCGAGATCATCCCCCAGCTCCCGGGGCCGGTGCTCCTCAACTACCAGCGGATCCTGAAGGCGCGGGGCGGTCTGGCCATCGTCCCCATCGTCAAGCCCAACCTGTGCGCGGGCTGTCGCATGACGGCCACGCCGCAGCGCATCCAGGAGCTCCGCCAGCAGGACGCGCTGATCCCCTGCGAGTCCTGCGGCCGCTTCCTCTACTGGGCCAACTGAACCCGCCCCGTCCACGCCCCGCCCCCGCGGCGTCCCCGCCCCGGGACGAGCGCGCGTCCAGGGCACCCGCCCCCGGAGCACGCCCGGCCGCGCCGGGGCCCCGCGTGACCATCTACGTCGACGGCGCCTGCTCGGGAAACCCCGGGCCCGGCGGCTGGGGAGCAATCGTGATCGACGGCGGTGAGCGGCGCGAGCTGTCGGGGGGCGAGCCCTCCACGACGAACCAGCGCATGGAACTGCGCGCCGCGATCGAGGGGCTTCGCGCCGTGCCGGGCCGGCGCGGGGTGGATCTTCACAGCGACAGCGCGTACGTCGTCAACTGCTTCCGGGATCGATGGTACGCGCGCTGGCGGGAGAACGGCTGGCGGAACGCGCAGAAGAAGCCGGTCGACAACCGCGACCTCTGGGAAGCGCTGCTCGCCGAGGCCGAGCGCCACGACGTCCGCTGGCACAAGGTGGCCGGGCACAGCGGCGACCCCCTGAACGAGCAGGCGGATCGCCTGGCCGTGGCGGCGATCGCTCGCGCCCGGCCCGCTACCGGGCGGCCCGCGGCGGATCTCCCGGGGGCCGACCCGGCGCGACCCGAGCGCGATCCGTGAGCCGCGGGGCTCACGCTTGGGAATCGGGCTCGCGGGGCAAAATCCCCGGCGACCACGGTCCCGTCCACCCGGAGATGCGATCACCCTCGGCCGAGGCGTGGCGGTCCAGCTCTGATGGTACAGATCAACCGGTGTCCTGAGTCGGAAATGCGCCGACGAAGCGCCGGGCCGGGCGTCGGCCCCTCACCCGGTGCTATACTTCGAGCGTTCCCTTGCTCTTTGACGTCCGATTTCACATTCACCAGAGAAGGCCGGGCGATCGCTGGCGGCGGAGCGATCCGACGCGGGAGGAAAGTCCGGGCTCCGCAGGGCAGGGTGCTGGCTAACGGCCAGGGGGGGCGACCCCACGGATAGTGCCACAGAAAGCAAACCGCCGCCGGGCGCGCCGATGGCGCGACTGACGGTAAGGGTGAAACGGTGAGGTAAGAGCTCACCAGCGGCGCGGGTGACCGCGTCGGCTCGGTAAACCCCACCCGGAGCAAGGCCAAATAGGGGGGCGATCCTGGCGGCGGGCAGCACGCTCGACGTTCGGGTGAAGCGCGGCCCGCGTGGGGCCCCCGGGTACGGCCGCTCGAGACGCCGGGCAACCGGCGCCCTAGAGAAATGATCGTCGCCCCGGGGGGAGGCCTCCGGGGACACAGGACCCGGCTTACAGGCCTTCTCTGGTGAATTCATTTCCTCGCGCCGCACCGCTAGTGCCCCGAGTCAGAAGTTCGTGGACTCGCGGCGCCGGGTGGGGTGGGGGCCCTCCCCGCGGGACCGTATCTTCTGCGGATTGCCGAAGCCACCCACCACCCATCTCGTGGTCCCATTGAGTGCCGGGAACGCTCCACAACAGAGCGTGTCCCGCGGGGCGGGCCCCCACCCCACCCGGCGCTTTGTCGGCACATTTCTGACTCAGGACACTAGGACAGGTTCCTCTTGAATGTCATCAGGAGCTTCTGGCAGCGCGTCGGGTTTGACGAGAACTCCTCCCCCGTCAGCGGCGTATTTCGGCACATCTCTGACTCGGGTCACTGGCCGGCAGAATGCCAGAGTCGGCGCCCGGTCGAGTCACAACGCCACGGGCAACCGGCGCTCCACGTCCCACAGGTAGAAGCATCGCGTATGGAATTGAATGGGCCTCTTGCCCCGTGACGGCGAGATCCCCTCCATGAGGAACTCGTCCTTCGGGACGACGGTCTCGCAGGCGTCGCACAGCTCTCCGTTGCCAGGCCCGCCCGAGATCCGGGGGATGCTGTTGAGCGGCAGCCGCCCGTCGTCGAGCTTGCCTCGAATGAGAATGCGGAGGGTAGGCCTGTCCATCGCTTCATCCCAGAATCAGGGCAAGGTGTGACGCGCCAGATTCACCGGGGTCTTGACACCCAAGGGCGCCAACCCGAAAACCCGAGGTGCAGGCGGAGAGAATTGTGCGGCGGTCCACCCGTCCGCGCTAGTGGACCTAGGTCCACCCTACCCCGGGGAACGGCCCGCTCCTGGCGCTGGCCACGCCTCCTAGTGTCCCGAGTCAGACGTTCGTCGACTCGCGGCGCCGGGTGGGGTGGGGCCCTCCCCGCGGGACCGGAGCTTCTGCCGATCGCCGAAGCCACCCACCATCCATCTCGTGGCCCCATTGAGTGCCGGCAGCGCTCCGCGACGCAGCGTGTCCCGCGGGGAGGGCCCCCACCTCGCCCGGCGCTGTGTCGGCACATTTCCGACTCAGGACACGAGCGCCCTGAGCAAGGCGCGCCCATGGACCCGCGATGCAGAGGGGGCGTCGTTGCGGCCGCGCCAGGATCGGCGCCCCGGCGGACGGCCGACCCGGGTCGTCGCCGCCCGCTTGATGTACGGCACCACCCTCACCGTCCGCTTCTCGGCCGACTGAAGAGCCGGCGGCGGCGCGCCCGCGGCGATGCTACACTCCGGCTCCATGCCGGTTCCGCGGTTCGGGCTCAACCGCTTCGACGCCCGCTCGGTCGGCGCGTTCGCCGCCGACGTGCGGCGCGCCGAGGCCCTCGGCTGGGA
>DATKEI010000043.1:0-8183 GCA_035544455.1 Binatia bacterium
CTGCCAGCCGACGCCGACGCCGAGCCGCACGCGGCCCCCGGAGAGCGTGTCGAGGGTGCTCACCTGCTTGGCCACCAGCGCCGGCTGGCGCTGCGGCAGGACCAGCACCTCCGTCCCGAGGGTCACCCGCGAGGTGACGGCGGCGATGTGGGCCAGGGTCATCAGGGCTTCCAGGATCGGCATGCCGGCGTTGTAGGGCCCGGGGGGGCGATCGGGCATCGGGTGGCCCATGACCACGTGATCGAAGATGTCGATGTGGTCGTATCCGATCTCCTCGATGGCGCTGGCGAGCCGCCGCACGGCGCCCGGACCTTCGCGATACGACACGCTTGGAAATTCCACGGACAGCTTCATGCCGATCTCCTCCCCGGTCAGGTCCTGGACGCCTTCGTGCCGCCACAGGTTAGCACCTGGCACCCCCTTCTCCGGGCACCGGCCGGGAGGCGCCAGGCGCCCTCGCCGCCTGGCGCCGGGCCCCGGGAGGCGCTGCGTGCTCGCCCTGGACCGGCGAGCGCGATCGGCTTACGATGCTGGCGCAGCGGGTAGTATGGTCCACGAGTGACAGGGGCCGCTCAACGACCGCTCCGGGCACGTCGCCTAGGGAGAGCACCATGCGATACGGACTCGTCTCGGGAGACAACCACATCGACCTCACCTACTGCCCGCCGGACCTGTGGTCCGCGCAGGCGCCCGCCAAGTGGAAGCTCGTGGTGCCCCGGGTCGAGGAGCTGGAGGACGGCCTGCACTGGTTCGTCGAAGGGCAGGACAAGGGCATGTGGAACGGCGTCGGGCCCGGGTTCCTCAAGTACCAGAAGGGGGCCTTCGGCCACATCGACGAGATGCGCGACGCCGGCTTCGAGTGGGACTACACGCGGGGAGCCCGGCCCCGGCCAACCACGCCGGAGCTGCGCCTCGCCGACCTGGACCGCGACGGGCTGGACGCCGAGGTCATCTACGGCTGCCTGATGATCAACGACCTCATCGGCAGCGGCGAGCAGCGGGCGTGGGCGAACGCGATCTACAACGACTGGGTGGCGGACTTCGCCCGCCGGGCCGACCCGAACCGGATCTTCCCCCTCGCCATCATCACCAACAGCGATCCCCTCGTGGCCGCCGCCGAGGTGCGCCGCTGCGCGAAGATGGGGCTGCGGGGCGGCGACCTCGCGTTCAAGCGGACGAGCGTCCCCCTCTACCATCACGACTGGTACCCCTTGTGGGAGGCCGCGGCCGAGTGCCGCTTCCCGATCTCGTTCCACTCCACCGGCTTCAAGGGGCTGCGGACGCCAGATTCCCCGCAGATGGAGCAAGAGTACCTGATCGAGTGGCGCCTCGTTCGCTCGGCCCTCTTCCAGCTCGACACCATGGAGGTCCTGGTGTCGCTGATCGCCTCCGGGGCGTGCGAGAAGTACCCGGACTTTCGCTTCGTGCTGGGCGAGTCGGGCGTGACGTGGCTGCCCTACGTCTTCGACCGCCTCGACACGGAGTACCACGATCGGGCCCGCGCCCTCGGCTTCTCCATGAAGCCGAGCGACTACTTCCACCGGCAGGGGTATGTCACCTACCAGCAGGACAAGTTCCTCGAGCCCATCGTCCCGCTGGTCGGCGAGGACAACATCATCTGGGGGGCGGACTATCCCCATCCCGATTGCCTCTGGCCGGACTCGCGGCGCCACCTCGAGGCCAACCTGGCCGGGCTGCCCGAGCGGGTGCGCCGCAAGATCACGAGCGAGAACGTGGTCGCCCTCTACCACCTGGGCTAGCCGGCGGCGACCACGCGATGCCGGGCGAGCCGCGAATGGGAAACGACGACCTGCGGGATCGCGTGGTCCTCATCACCGGCGCGGCGCGCGGCATCGGCGCGGCCACGGCCAGGCGCCTGGCCGCCGGGGGCGCGCGTCTGGTCCTGGCCGACCTGGACGGGGCCGGGGCCGAGAAGCTCGCCGGCGAGCTGGGGGGCGTCGGCCTCCGGGCCGACGTGACGCAGCCCTCCGACGTGGCGCGCATGGTCGAGGAGCCCTACGCGCGCTGGGGCCGGCTCGACGTGCTGTTCAACAACGCGGGGGTGATCCGGGTCAAGCCCCTCCTCCAGGTGACCGAGGAGGAATGGGATCACGTCATGGCCGTCAACCTTCGCGCGGTCTTCTTCGTGCTCCAGGCCGCCGCGCGCCGCATGGTGGACCAGCCGCCCATGGCGGGCTCGGAGCTCCGGGGCAAGCTCATCCAGACCGCCTCCATCGCCGCATACCGGGGCGGGAGCGCCCTCGTCTCCCCCTACGCGGCGACCAAGGCCGGCGTGGTCAGCATCACCCGCTCCGCGGCCCAGGCGCTCGCCGGAGCGCGCATCACCTCCAACTGCGTGTGCCCGGGAGCCGTCGACACCGCCATGTGGGACCAGATCGACCGCGAGTGGACCGCGCTCGAGGGCCTGGAGCGCGGGGCGGCGTGGAAGCGGCGCATCGCCGGCATTCCCCTGGGACGGCACGAGACGCCCGAGGACGTGGCCGGCCTCGTGGCGTTCCTGGCCGGCCCGGAGTCCGACTACATGACGGGCCAGGCCATCAACATCGACGGCGGCGCCGTGATGGGCAACTGATCACGCGCGGCGGCCAGGACAAGGAGACGGGGATGCCGGAGGAGATCTACCAGCGAGGCCGGGCGGTGAAGGGCGAGCTGTTCGGAGTCGGGAAGGAATCGGCAGTGCCGCCGGGGCACCTCGCCGAGGATCTTCTGCGGCTCACCGACGAATGGGTGTTCGGCCAGATCTACACGCGGGCGGGGCTCGACCTCAAGACCCGGAGCATGCTCACGGTGGCCGCGCTGACCGTCCTGGGCAAGGACGACTATCTTCGCCGGCACCTCCAGGGGGCATTGCACGTCGGGGTCACGCGGGAGGAGATCAAGGAGATCCTGATGCAGATGGCCTTCTACGGAGGCATCCCATGCGCGCTCCGCGGTCTGCGCATCGCCCACGAGGAGTTCACCGCCGCCGACCGCGCCTGAGGCCCCTGGCGGGCGGCGCGGCCGGGCCCCCGCCCGCCAGGGGCCGTCAGCGGGTGTCGTAGACCAGGCGGCGCCCCTCGCGGTCGAACGCGACGATCTGGTAGCGCTCCGCGGCCCGGCCCGGCACTTCCATCCCCGGCGATCCGATCGGCATCCCCGGCACGGCCAGACCCAGAACGGGCGGCCGCTCCCGGAGCAGGCGGTCCACCAGGTCCGCCGGCACGTGGCCCTCGATGACGTACCGGTCGACGGTGGCGGTGTGACAGCTCTGCAGCTCCGCCGGAACGCCGAGCTTCTTCTTGAGCGGCGCCAGGTCCGCCGCGTCGACGGTCGTCACCGGATACCCGCTCTTGCGCATGTGGTCCACCCACGCCACGCAGCACCCGCAGGTCGGGGACTTGTGCACGGTCATGGCGGGCCGGGGCGGCGCGGCCACCGCCTCGCGCGCCCCGGCCAGGGCCGCGGCCAGCGCGCCGCCGAGAATCGCTCGCCTTGCTATCTCCACGGATCACCTCCAGAAGAACGCGCACCGGCCAGCAGGGTAGCACGCGCGAGGTCGAGCGCCGCGATTGCCTGGTCGCGTCTCACCGACGGGAACTGGCGGAGAAATTCGTCGAGGGTCTCGCCGCCCTCGAGGTAGTCGAACAGCGACTGTACCGGGACGCGTGTGCCGACGAACACAGGCGTGCCCCCGAGGATATCCGGGTCGCTGCGCACGATGTCGCTTAGCCTGGTCATGCCGGTCGCCCCTCTCCCGACGGGAGAGTATACATGCGAAGCGACCGAGGGTATGACTTCGGTCACGGCTGGTACCGTCGGGGCAATCCCCAGTGACGGGAACCCGCTTCAACGTGCGCATGATCAAGGAGGGCCCGGGCACGACTTCGTTGCCCGTCGTGTCGACGAAGCGCCCGGGCTGGAGTCCCTGCCCGCGGCCGGTGATCTCGCAGAGGGCTGCGCACCCTCCGGGGCGATGCCGTCCGGGCCACAGCGGCCCCCAGTTCTTGACCGGCTGCCTTGCTCCCGGCCGGCCAGGGGCCGTATCCTCGGTCCGCCGGGAGATGGGGGCGCGACCCGCGCCGCCAACGCGACGCCCCGATCGATGACCAATGACCAGAGGAGCCGCCCCCCATGGCCGAGGGCTTGAGCCGAGGACTGACGAACTACGGGGACCGGGACTTCGCCCTCTACCTCAGGCGCTCGTTCGCCCGGTCGATGGGCTACTCGACGGCGGCCCTGGCCCGGCCCATCGTCGGGATCGCCGACTCCGGCAGCGGGTTCAACAACTGCCACCGCCACTTGCCCGAGCTCATCGCCGCCGTCGCCCGCGGAGTGCACGCCGCCGGCGCCCTGCCCGTGGCGTTTCCCACGATCTCCCTCGGCGAGGTCTTCCTGGAGCCGACGAGCATGCTGTACCGGAACCTCATGTCCATGGACGTGGAGGAGATGATCCGCGCCCAGCCGATGGACGCGGTGGTCCTCGTCGGCGGCTGCGACAAGACCGTGCCCGCCCAGCTCATGGGCGCCGCCTCGGCCAACGTGCCGGCCATCCAGCTCGTGGCGGGCCCCATGATGACGGGCCGCCACCACGGCGAGCGCCTCGGGGCCTGCACCGACTGCCGCCGGTTCTGGGGCCGTTATCGCGCGGGCGCCCTCGGCCGCGACGAGGTCGACGAGGTCGAGGGACGCCTGGCCACGACGACGGGAACGTGCGCGGTCATGGGGACGGCCAGCACCATGGCCTGCGTGGCCGAGGCCCTCGGCATGACCCTGCCCGGCACCGCCGCCATCCCCGCCGTGCACGCCGACCGGCTGCGCGCCGCGGAGGCCACCGGCGAGGCGGCGGTGGGCCTCATCCGGAGCCGGCTCGAGCCCGCCCGCATCCTCACCCCGGCCGCGATCGAGAACGCGGTGCGCGTCATCCTGGCCATCGGCGGGTCGACCAACGCCATCGTCCACCTGGCCGCCATCGCCGGCCGCGTGGGGGTGGCCATCTCGCTGCGCGAGCTGAACCGGATGAGCGAAGAGACCCCGGTCCTGGTCGACCTGAAGCCGTCGGGCCAGCACTACATGGAGGACTTCTTCGCGGCGGGCGGCATGGGCGCGGTGCTCCGCGAGCTCCGGCCCCTGCTCAACCTCGGCGCCGTGACCGTCACCGGGGAGACGCTGGGCGAGCGGATCGACGCCGCGCCCTCGTGGGTCGACCGGAGCGTGATCCGGAGCGCCGGCGAGCCCTTCCAGAAGATGGGCGGCCTGGTGGCGCTGTTCGGATCCCTGGCCCCGGGCGGCGCCATCCTGAAGCGCTCGGCCGCCGACGCGCGGCTCTTCGAGACCGAGGGGCGAGCCGTGGTCTTCGGGTCGCTCGAGGATCTGGCGGCGCGGGTCGACGACCCCGACCTCGACGTGAAGCCGGATGACTTCCTGGTGCTCCAGAACGCGGGACCTCGGGGTGGGCCAGGCATGCCGGAGGCCGGCTACCTCCCGATCCCGCAAAAGCTGCTGCGGGCCGGCGTGACGGACATGGTCCGGATCTCCGACGCCCGCATGAGCGGGACGGCCTTCGGCACGATCGTGCTCCACGTCACGCCCGAGGCGGCGGCGGGCGGGCCGCTCGGCCTGGTGCGCACCGGAGACCGGATCCGGCTGAGCGTCAGGGACCGCGTCCTGGATCTCCTGGTGGCGCCGACCGAGATCGAGCGCCGGCGGGCCGCTGCCCCGCCACCCGCCGCCCTGCCCGCGCGCGGCTACCGGCGTCTGTACATGGAGCACATCCTCCAGGCCGACGCGGGCTGCGACTTCGACTTCCTGCGCCCCCCCGAGGGGACCGCCGCAGCCCGCGTCCGCCACGGTGATCCGGCGGAGCCGGCGCGATCGGCGTAGAATCCCCGCGGGAGGGAACGCTCGATGGGACTGCTCGACAGCAAGGTGGCGGTGGTGACCGGTGGCGGCACGGGGATCGGGCGCGCGGTGTCGCTCGGCCTCGCCGCCGAAGGGGCCAAGGTCGTGGTCAACGACTACGGGGTCGGCGTGGACGGGCGCGATCCCTCCAGCGAGCCGGCCAACCAGGTGGTGGCGGAGATCAGCGCCCACGGGGGCACGGCCCTGGCCGCCCCCGACAGCGTGGCGACCATGGCCGGGGGCCGGGCGGTCGTGGACCTGGCGCTCCGCGAGTTCGGCGACCTCCACGTGCTCGTGTGCTGCGCCGGCATCCTCCGCGAACGCATGATCTTCAACATGACGGAGGAGGAGTGGGACGCGGTGATCGCCGTCCACCTGAAGGGCCACTTCACGGTGATGCAGCCGGCCACCCGCCACATGCGCGAGAAGAAGTCGGGCAGCATCGTCACCTTCACCTCGACGGCGGGGCTCGAGGGCAGCCCCGGGCAACCCAACTACTCGGCGGCCAAGGAGGGCATCGTGGGGCTCACGCGGTCGACCGCGCTCGCCATGGCCAAGTACGGCGTGCGCTGCAACGCGATCTCGCCCACCGCGGACACGCGCATGACCCAGCGCCTGCCCGGCGAGCGGCGCGGCCAGGCCACAGCCACCCCGCCCGAGGCCATCGCCCCCGTCGTGGCGTTCCTGGCCAGCGACCGCGCCGCCCACATCACGGGACAGGTGGTCGGCGTGCGCGGGAGCGAGGTGACGGTGTTCACGCACCCCGCCCCCCTCCGCACGGTGTCCTCCGCCGAGGCGTGGACCGGGGCCTCCCTCGCCGACATCTGGGACCGCGCCCTCGGCCAGGACCGCCTGCGCCGGCTCGACGCCATGAAGATCCCGTGGCCGCCCCCGTCGGCGTGACCCCCGTGCTCGCCGCACTGGCGATGCGATAGCGCCCGCGACCCGATCGCGAAGGAGCCGCCGTGACCGTCAAGCTGGGCCTGTTCACGATGCCGTTTCACCATCCCGCCCGGGACTACGCGACGATCCTGGAGGAGGACCAGGAGGCCATCGTGCTCGCCGACCGCCTCGGCTTCAGCGAGGCCTTCGTGGGCGAGCACTTCAGCTCCTGGAGCGAGCGCATCACATCCCCGCTGATCTTCCTCGCCACCGTGATCAACCGGACGCAGCAGATCCGCCTCGGCACCGGGGTCATCAACCTGCCCCAGCTCCACCCTGCCACCGTGGCCGCCCACGCCGCCATGTTCGACCAGCTCTGCCGCGGCCGCTTCATCATGGGGATCGGGCCGGGCGGCCTCGTGAGCGACCTCGAGATGTTCGACGTGGGCCAGGCGGAGCTCCGGCCCCAGATGGTCATCGAGGCCATCGACACCGTGCTCGCCCTCTGGGCCCAGGACCCGCCCTACCGGATCGACGGGCGGTTCTGGAAGATCGCGCTCGAGAAGAGCATCTGGCCGGAGTTCAAGGTGGGCTACATCCCGCGCCCGTACCAGCAGCCGCATCCGCCGATCGCGCTGTCGATCCTGACGCCGAACTCGGCGAGCGCGGTGACCGCGGGCGCCCGGGGCTGGATCCCGATCTCCGGCCAGTTCTTCCACCGCCGGTACCTCGCCGGTCACTGGGAGCGCTACGCAACGGGATGTGAGCAGGTCGGGCGGCGCCCCGATCCCGACATCTGGCGGGTGTGCCGGAGCATCCTCGTCACCGAGAGCGAGGCCGCGGCCGAGGACTACCTGGCCGATCCCGAGAACGGGCTCTCGTTCTACTATCGCTTCTTTCACCACAGCTTCTCCCAGGGGCGCCGGGCCCTGTTCATGCTCAAGCCCGACCTCGAGATGCCCGACGAGGCGGTGACCATGGACATCATCAAGCGGACGCTGGTTATCGCGGGCCCCCCCCGCCGCGTGCTCGACCAGCTCGTCGCGCTGCGTGACGAGGTCGGCCACTTCGGCACGCTCCTGATGGGGGGGCACGACTGGGACCAGCCCAAGCTCTGGCGGCGCTCCATGGAGCTGCTCGCGACGGCGGTGATGCCGGAGTTCGCCGCCCACGCCGCCGCCACCCGCCCGCGCTGAGCCCCGCCCCCGCGCGCCGACCCGGAGAGCCGGCCACAGGCCCAGCGCCGTCGCGGGCCAGCGTCCCGCGCCGGAAGCCCGTCAACGCGCGGCGCCGGGTGGGGTGGGGGCCCTCCCCGCGGGACCGTCTCTTCTGCGGACTGTCGAAGCCACCACCACCCATCTCGTGGCCCCATCGTGCGCCGGCAACGCTCCCGCAACTCAGCG
>DATKEI010000044.1:0-10441 GCA_035544455.1 Binatia bacterium
CGCGGCATCGTCGATCCCGCGGAGGTCGCGGCCGCGATCCGCCCCGACACGTTCCTGGTGAGCGTCATGCTCGCCAACAACGAGATCGGGACGATCCAGCCGATCTCCGAGATCGCGCGCCTCGCCCGGGAGCGCGGGGTCGTGGTCCACACCGACGCCGTCCAGGCCGCCGGCCTCCTCGATCTGGACGTGGACCGGCTCGGAGTCGACCTGCTCTCGCTCTCGGCCCACAAGTTCTACGCGCCCAAGGGCGTCGGCGTGCTCTACGTCCGGCGCGGGACACCGCTGGTGCCCGCGATCGACGGGGGCGACCAGGCCGGGCGGCGCCGGGCCGGAACCGAGAACGTGGCCGGCATCGTCGGTTGCGGCGCGGCCCTCGAGCTGGTCGAGCGGCATCGCCCGGCGACGGCCGCTCGCCTGACCGCCTGGCGCGACCGCCTCATCGAGGGGATCGAGGCCGCGGTGCCCGGGGCGCTCCTGAACGGCGATCGGCAGCGCCGTCTGCCCGGCAACGTGAACTTCTGCTTCCGCGACGTGCACGGCGAGACGATCCTGCTCGAGCTGGAGCGCGAGGGGATCTACGCCTCGAGCGGCTCGGCCTGTCACGCCGGCTCCCAGGACCCGTCCCACGTGCTCATGGCGATCGGCCGGAGCCCCGATCTCGCCCACACCGGGTTGCGCCTCACGCTGGGCGCCCCCACGGCCGAGGCCGAGGTCGAACGGGTGCGCGGTCTGCTGCCGGCCATCGTGCACCAGCTCCGCGCCGGCGCCACCGCGCGCCGCTGACCGTTCGAGGTCGGCGCGCCGGCACCAGAACGGCCGGCGCACCAGCCACAGGTCGCCCGCCCCCAGTCGCGCCCGCGACCGAACGGGCTCGGGCCTTCAGTCGATCCCGAGCGCCTTCATCAGCTTGAACAGATGCGTCTTGTGGAGCCCGAGCGCCCGGGCGGCGGCCGCGCGGTTGCCCTCGGTCCGGGCGAGCGCCTTGATGATGAGCGCTCGCCGCGCGCGCGCGAGCGCCTCGCGGTACGACAGGCTCTCGGCCGCTCGGCGGGGCTCGCTGTCGGCGAGCCGACGCGGGAGATCGTCGGGCGTGATCATGGGCCCCGACCCGAGCACGATGGCGCGCTCGATGACGTTCGCCAGCTCCCGGACGTTCCCGGGCCACGTGTGGGCACGCAGGCGCTCCATCGCCTCGGGGGCGATGCCCGCGAACCGTTTCTTCGTTTCCGCCGCGAAGCGCTGCAGGAAGAACTCGGCGAGGACGGGAAGGTCCCCGCTCCGCTCCCGGAGCGGGGGCAGAATGATCGGGATCACGTTCAGGCGGTAGTAGAGGTCCTCGCGGAACCGGCCCTCGTGGACGGCTCGGTCGAGATCACGGTTCGTCGCCGCCACGATCCTCACGTCCACGCTGATGGGTCTCGTGCCACCCACGCGCTCGAGCTCGCGCTCCTGCAGGAAGCGGAGGAGCTTCGTCTGGAGCTCGAGGGGCACGTCGCCCACCTCGTCCAGCAAGACCGTGCCTCCGTGGGCGAGCTCGATCTTTCCCTTCTTGAGCTGGTGGGCCCCGGTGAACGCGCCACGTTCGTGACCGAAGAGGTCGCTTTCCAGCAGCTCCCGGGAGAGCGCAACGCAGTTGACGGCGACGAACGGCTGACTGGCCCGGTCGCTCCAGCGGTGGATGGCCCGCGCGACGATCTCCTTGCCGGTGCCGCTCTCGCCCAGCAGGAGCACCGTGGACCGGGCCGCGGCCGCCTTCCTCGCCAGCTCCACCGCGCACTGCATGCCGGGGTCCTCTCCCAGGATCAGCCGCTCTCTGGCATTCGCCGCGTCGGAGAGGACCGCCACCTCTCGCCGCAATCCCTCGCGCTCCAGGGCGCGCCGGACGGTGAGCGTGACCTGGTCGGGCGTGAAGGGTTTCGGGATGAAGTCGTACGCTCCATCCCGCATGGCCTGGACCGCGCGCTCGATCGTCCCGTAGGCGGTGATCATGACCACCGTGGCATCGTCCCCTCGCTGTCGGAGGGCTCGCAGGACGTCCAGGCCACTCATGTCGGGCAGCTGAAGGTCCAGGAGCACGAGCGCGGCCTCCCGGCTCTCGAGACGAGCCAGCGCCTGGCCTCCCGTCGACACGCCGACAACACGATACCCGAGCGACTCCAGGCGGTCGGCGATGATCTCGCGGATATCCGGGTCGTCGTCCACGACGAGGATCGTCTGTCCCATGGCCTCCGTCAGCGCTGGTCCAGCGCCCGCAGGACGGCGCGTCCGGGCTGGGAGCCTGCCGGCAGCGTGACGGAGAACGTGCTTCCGATCCCGGGGCGACTCTCCAGCGAGATCGTTCCCCCGTGTCGCTCCACCAGCGCCTTGCAGATCGTCAGACCGAGCCCCGTCCCCGACGTCTTCTCCCGTGCACTCCCGCGCCCCTGGTAGAACCGCTCGAAGATGCGGTCGGCCTCGTCGGGGGGAATGCCGGAACCGGTATCGGCGATCGAGACCCGAGCGTTCTCGCCGTCGGCCCGCACGGAGATCGTGACCTGGCCGTCGACCGGCGTGAACTTGAGCGCGTTGCCGATCAGGTTGACGAGCACCTGCGCCACGCGGTCGCGGTCCACCCACGCGGTGACGGGAGCGTCGTCACAGACGACGTGGAGGGCGATCCGCTTCTCCAGGGCCACGGGCCGGAGGCTGTCCGTGACCTCGCCGGCCAGCTCGGCCAGCGACACCTGCGTGCGCCGCAGGTCCAGCTTTCCTGCCTCGAGCCTCGAGAGGTTGAGGAGATCCTCGATGAGGCGGGCCAGGCGGTCGGTGTTGCTCTTGATACGCATGAGATAGCGGGCCTGCTTCTCGGTCAGGGCGCCCGTGAGGCCGTCACGCATGTTGTCCGCGGCACCCTGTATCGCGGTGAGCGGCGTCCTCAGCTCGTGAGAGACGTTGGAGACAAACTCGGACTTCAGCCGATCGAGTTCCTCGAGCTTCTCGTTGGCGGCCAGGAGCTGGGCGGTCCGCTCCCGGACCTTCCGCTCCAGACCGGCCCGGGCGTCCTCGAGCCCCGCCGCCATCCCGTTGACCTCGTCGGCGAGCGCCTCCAGCTCGTCCCCCGTCCCGAGCTCGATCCGGAACGCGAGGTCGCCGCGCCCGATGCGCTCCACGCCCTCCTTCAGGGTCTCCAGGGGGCGGACCACCCGCCGTGTCACGACGAGTCCGGCGAGGAGCGCCACCGCCAGACCGACGAGCACGAGGATGGCCGTCCGCGCCAGAGACGCGTAGAGCGGCCGGTACACCGCGTCCAGCGGCTGCTCGACGAACACGGCCCAGTCGAGATCCGGGATGAGCGTCGAGGTGGTGACGACCCTGGTCCCGTCGAGACTCGAGGCCACCAGCGGCGCTCTCCGCGGGGCATCCGGGTTGAACGCGGCCTTGAACTGCTCCAGGCCGGCGACGTCGCGCTGCTGCAGGACCAGCGTGATCTCGGGATGCGCGACCAGTGCCCCGCGCCGCGCCGCGGCATACGCCTGGCCGCCGGAACCGATAGTGAGACCGGCCACCACGTCCCAGACGTACTTGAGGTTCACCTGAGCCCGGAGCACGCCGATCACCTCGCCAGGGAACCGCTCGATCGGAACCGCGACGGTCATGTAGGGCTCCGAGCCCCAGGCGAAGTAGACGGGCCCGAAGTACGACCGGCCCGCCAGCGCCCGGGCCAGCGCGGCGGGGCCGTTGTTGAGACCCCTGTCCAGCGGGAGCTCTGCGCCGAAGCGCGACGCCCGCGCCTGCTCGCGGCCGTGGGCATCGACGGCGACAGCCTCGGTGATCGGGCGGGCGACGGTCAGGAGCCGTCGCAGCTCGAATCGATAGTCGGGCGTGAGGCCGTGCTCCGTCAGCGCCCGGTTCCGCGCCGCGGCCCGGAGGTTGGCCTCGATCTCACGCACGAATCGCTCGACCTTGAACGCGGCGGCGGCGGTGATCTCCCGCTGGAGCACGGCCAGCTGCTCCCAGCTCTCGTGGTACCGGAAGTAGAGCTCCACGAGCCCGCTTGCGACGAGCCCGCCGCAGACCAGCACGATGGAGATCGAGACGTACCGCCGGACCAGGCGTCCGCGCCGGCCGACGCGGCGGACCGCGCTCGCCGCGCGCCCCGCCTCACCGGATGACGTGGTCGGCCTCCATCAGAAGGTGCGCGGGCACCTCGATCCCGAGGCGCTGCGCCGTCCGCAGGTTGATCACGAGCTCCAGCAGCGTCGGCTGCTCCACGGGCAGGTCGGCGGGCCGGGCCCCCTTCAGGATCCTCGCCACGTATCCGGCCATGCGCTGGTTCGTGTCCACCATGCGGGGTCCGTACGAGAGGAGCCCGCCCGCATCCACGTACGGCCGCCACCCGAAGACGGTGGGGAGCCGGCTCCGCAGGGCGAATTCCGCGATTTCCCGGCGGGCGGCGCCGGTCAGGTGATCGGGAAAGGCGAGGACCGCCTCCGCGCGCAGGTCGAGCATGCGCCGGAACGCGTGATCGATGTCGGCCAGCGTCTTCACCGGGAAGTGGAGCAGGGTGATGCCGAGCATCCGGGCCGCCGCCTTCGTCGCCTCGAGTTCGCGCGGCTCGCCCGGATGATTCGGGTGGGCCAGCACGGCGACGCGAGAGAGCCAGGGCGCGGTGTCCTTGAGCAGCTCGAGACGCTTTCCCGCGAGCTCGAGCGCGAACAAGGTCACGCCGGTCATGTTGCCGCCCGGCCGCGCGAGGCTCGCCACCAGGCCGGCCTCCACCGGGTCGCCGCTGAATCCGAACACGACCGGCACCGCCGTGCTGACGGCTTTTGCCGCGTGGATGGCCGCGCCCGGCGCGACGATGACGTCAACGGGAATCCTGACGAGCTCGGCGGTGATCTCCGCGAGCCGGGCCGGCTCGTCGGCCGCCCGGTACTCGATGATGATCGTCTCTCCCTGGACATACCCGAGCTGCCGAAGGCCTTCCTGGAACGCCTCGAAGGAGGGTATTGGCGCGGTCGTCGGCCGCAGGTGAAGATAGCCGACCCGCGGGAGTTTGGTGGATGGCTGAGCGTGAACCGGCCCGGTCGCGAGCAGCATGACAGCCGCGAGGGCGAGGAGCACCGTCATCGGCGGCCCCCGGAACGACAGGACCCGCGTGTGGCCACTATATGGGACCGGGCCCCTGGGCGGTCCGGGCCCGCCGTGGAGCGACACCGCTGGTTTTCGAGGGTTGCCATTTCGCGACGCCCGGTAGCTGAAAGGCTGCGGTCGCCCCATGGAGGCCGCCGGCCGGACTACGCCGCTCATCTCCGAGACCGCCGGGAAGTCGAAAGCTTGCGCCAGCGCGGACGGTCTTGCTCGTTCCGGCACATCGCTTGCTACGGAAGGCCGCCACAGTGGCCAGGTCATCCACGCACCGAAAGGAGCATCACGCGATGAAGACGGCGAGGGGAGTGGCGGTCACGGTCCTGGCGTGCTCGGCGCTGGTCGGTCTCTTGTCGCCTTCGACGACGCGCGGCGCGGGGCCCGACGCGATGTTCGTCGTGCGATCCACCGCGAAGACTCCGGAGGCGGTGGTGGAGGCGGCCAAGGCGTACGCCGAGCGCAAGAAGTGGCAGTACCTCGGAGCGAGCAAGGTGAAGCAGGGGCAGGTCATCCTGGTGAAGATCTGCATTCCCGAGGTCGGCCAGAAGCTCTGGCCGGTCGGCTTGCACCTGAGCGCCATGCTCCCCTGCGGCAACCTCGGCGTCTATCAGAAGGACGGAAAGACAGAGATCTCGCTGCTGCATCCCCGTTACATGGCCGTGCTCCATCCTCATCCCGCGGCCGAGGAGGCGAGTGCCATCGCCCAGCCCCTCCTCGCCGCGATGCTCGACGCACTCACCGAGTAGGCGCTCGCCCGCCGCGAGAATGGAGCAGGGAGCGTAGTCGGAACAAGGGCCCTTTCTTGACGGAACGCCCGTTCTCGGCACCGGCTCGTGACCCTCGTGACCTCAGGTACAGGGGGGAGGAGGGGCATGTCAAGGGCTTTCTGGAGCGCTGTCAGCCGAGCACGGACTCGATCAGCGCCCCGGCGGTGCTCGCGGACCCGTAGGCGCCGAGGCCAAGCGCGCAATCGAAGCACGGAACCCGCGCCGCCAGCGCGTGCGCGTGCGCGGTCCGGGCGCCGAGGTCCGGAGCGGTCTCGCACCCGCGGGCGGGGAAGACGTCGGACGTCGAGCGCCCGTGGGCCAGTCCGAAGAGCGCACCCGCGAGGCGCGCCGCTGCCGCCACCTCGTCGAGCCGCCGCGCCGCAATCGCCCCGGGCGCGCCCGTGATCCTGGGAAAGAGGATCGCGCCGAGTTCGCACTCGCCGGCGGCCCGGGCGCCGAGGAGCCAGCACAGCTGGGCGGGACTCACCCCGCCGGGCGCCCGTGAGGTCCCCTGCCGCCAGAGGGCGGCCGCCTCGTCCAGGGTCAGGCGATAGCGATGGCAGGTGGCGGCCAGGCGGGCAGCGAGCGCGGGGAAGAAGTCGAGCGTGCCCGGGCGGAGCGCGACGATGGTCGGCACGCCCCGCGCCCCCGGGGGCGCCGCGCCGTCCGTCGCCACGAGCACGCGGTCGTTGGAGACGTAGTGCGCGCCGCCGGCCCCGAGCATGTGCAGCAGCAGCGTCGTCTTGCCGGCGCGCTTCTGGCCCGCGATCAGCACGCCCCGGCCTTCCGCGGTGAAGGCGGCGGAGTGGAGGAGCAGCCCGCCCGCGGCCTGGGCGCGGTTGGTGGCGATCTCCCGCACGACGCGCATGAGCGCGAGCCGGATCCTGGAGTTGCCGGGTGCGGACAGGATGGTGACCGCGCCGGCGCCCACGTCGTACAGGAGCTCGAGCCGGGCGTCGAGGAGTCGCATCGGCCCGCCTCGCCAGCGCGGGAGGGAGACCACCTCCGTGTCGTGCGCGAAGGCGTCCGCCGTCCCACTCGCGGGGCCGAGGGCGTGGGCGCTCCGGTATTCCGCGCCGTCCTCGACGAGGCGCACGCGGACCTCGTGATCGAGGTCGCGGCGGCGCTCGAACTGGGGCGTCAGGAACTCGTCGAGCCAGGCGAGGTGCGAGGGATCGGAACTCTCGACGAGGGTCCGGACGCGGCCGAACGCGAAGACGGCGGCCCGGGGGCCCGGCCCGGGACACGTCACTCCGCGCCGGACGCGCGCCGGCGGGCGGCCAGGCGCTCGAGCCCCTCCATCACCTTCGGCTCGCTCCCGTACCGGAGCCCGAGCTCGATGCTGGCGAGCGGACGCACGTCGGCGTAGAAGCGCGCGCGCCGCACCAGCCCGGGGTCCGCGGACCCGTACGCGGACAGGGTGGCGCCGGCGAACGGCCAGCCGAATCGCTCGATCAGCGCGCCGAAGTCGAGCGCGGGGTCGGTGATCCGGGGCCCGCTGAAGTCGATGATCCCCTCGAGACGGCCGGCCGCGTCGACCAGGACGTGCTCCTCGCCCAGATCGCCGTGCACCAGCACCGGCGGGACGCCCGCGCCTCCCCCGCCCGCCAGGAAGCGCTCGATCACAGGGCCCAGCCACCCGGTCAGCGAGCGCTCCAGGCGAGGCCGGCACCGCTCCCAGCGGGCCGCGAAGCGCCCGGCCCAGAGGTCTTCGAGCACCTCGCAGCAGTCGCCGATCCCGGCGGTGGGATAGGCGTGGAGCGCGGCGAGGAAGCGGGCCAGCGCCCGGGCCAGATCTCCGCCCCGCATCTCGTGCGTTGCCGGCCGCCCGGAGATGTATCGGTACAGGCCAAGGGCGACGGCCCCGTCCGGCCCGCGGACGACGCGGGCGTCGCGCGGCACGGGCATCCGCGCGCTGGCCAGCCGCTGGTAGAGCCGTGTCTGGCGCTCCGTGGTCGCGCCGCCGGCGGGCGTTCGCGGCACCCGGATCACCCAATCCCCGGCCCGGTAGGCGGTGACCTGCCAGCCCGTCCCCAGGAGGGTCGCCGATGCGAAATCGACGGGGCCGAGCGCCTGGATTACCGATGCGGGCAGCCGGGCAAGCTCCCCCCCGCCCCCGGCCGCGGCCATCGACCCCGCGCCCACCCTGCTACCCGGCGCGGATGCGAGCCGGCGAGGGGTGCGCGGCGGGCTGTTGCGCGCCGAGGTGTTCCAGGATCGCGCGCGTGGCGGCGACGCCGCCGAGGTCCAGCGCGTGGGCCGCCGGCCCCCGGGCCAGCGCGGCCCGGATTCCCGCCGCGATCACGGCGGCGGAGGGCGGCGCGCCCTCCACCAGGATGGCGATCCCTCGCTCGGCGAGGCGGCGTGCCCGCGGTCCCTGGTCGGACATGTCGGGGTCGGGCACGAGCACGCTCGGCACCCGGCTGTGCAGGATGCGCACGCTCGTGTTGTAGCCCGCCCGGCTGATCGACAAGGCGCTGCCGGCGAGCCAGCGGTCAAAGTCGGGCGTGAAGGCCCGGAGCTGGAGCCAGGGCTCCCCGGTCGCGCGCCGGAGGACGAGCAGATCGGGCTCGCCGAGGAACGGTCCGGGGAAGACGACGAGCGGCATCGACCCGATGGCCCCGTCCCGGTAGAGCTGCCCGAAGGCCTCGACCGCGGCGAGGAGGAACGGCAGGCTCCGCGCGCCCCCACCGCAGCTCAGCACCGCGTAGGGCGCGTCCGGTATCGGCGCCGGCCCCGGCTCGCCCGGGTCCACCACGAAGCCGGTGTAGTGCACGGGCACGGGCAGGCCGCCGGCCGGCGCGAAGTGCTCCTCGAGGCGGGTGAAGGCGGGATCCGCGTGCACGAGCAGGACATCGAAGCGGGCGCCGAGGATGGACCGCGCGCGCGCGGCGTGTTCGGCCGGCCCGACAGCCTCGTGCCGCGTCTGGCGCACGATGTCGCGCAGCGAGCACACGACGCGGACGGAGGGGCGGGCCCGCCGGGCGCCGTCGATCAGCGCCGCCATCTCGGGCTCGAGCTCCCACTTGCTCAGCGGGTAGTGATCGATGAGGACGACGTCGGGCCGGATCTCGGCGGCCGCCCGCGCGAGATGCTCGGCGCGCGCGGCGAGGGTGGCGGCCACGGATGCGCCCGGCTGGTCGGCGCGGAGGCCCTCGGACGTCCTGACCAGCCGGGGCAGCGGGATTGCCACGGGCTCGCGGCCGCTCGGCCGCCGGGGCACCGGCCGCCCCCCGTCGGTCAGATAGACGTCGTGGCCCGCCCCCAGCCCCCGGGCGATCGCCTGCATGCGGACGAAGTGCCCGACGCCCGAGAGGTGGGGGGCGTGACAGAGAACGCGCACCCCGTCAGCCGCGCCCGGGCAGGCCGAGCAGCTCGAGCACCTGGTCGAGGATCGGGCTGTAGCGCACGTGGCTCATGGCCACCGACTCGGCGAGGAAGCGGTCGCCCGTGCCGTACTTGTCGCGCTCCTGCGGCAGCTCGATGATGGCGTTGTCCTCGTGCGACCGCACGATGCCGAGAGGGTCCTCGCCGGCCCGCACCCGCTCGATCTGCTCGAGATAGAGCCGGCGGAGCAGGGCGATGCCGCGGTCGGAGTCGACCAGCATCTCCCGCGTGCGGTCGGCGATCGGGCCCTGTGTCACCCACGTCATGATGTCCCCGCCGTCCACGAAGTCCAGCAGGAACTCGCCCCGCTCGTCCCGGAACGGGACATCGTAAACCGGAATCTCCGCCTGCGCGGCGGGCGGCATTCCGTTCGACGGCAGGTAGCAGGAATACCAGAGGTGCATGGTGTGGGTGTCGTCAACGGGGACGCGGATCTGCAGGCGATGCTGGCCCTGGGCCCCCACGCGGACCATGAGGGGGAAGACCAGGGGATGGCCGATGCGCCAGTCGTCGTCCTCGCGGCTCCCCCCCGCGAGCACGCGCCTCTTGATGATCCCGTGCGGGAACACGTCAAAGCCGATCTCGACGTGGCGGCGGCCGTACCGGCTCGGCGGGGCCATGCCCCGCGCGCGGCGCACCGCGGCCAGGTGGTGCCCGTGGAGCCACTCGAGGTGGGTCGGGTCCACGCTGTTCTCCATGATCTGGAGCCAGTTGCAGGGCAGCAGCGCTCGTCCCACGTCGCGCAGGGCGCCCGGCCAGACGAAGAGGTCGTAGCGGGGCAGGAGGGGCGCCGGCTCCGGGCCGAGATACGCGAAAACGAGGCCCGCGAGCTCCTGGACGCGGTGCGCCGGGATGCGGGCGCGCTCCCGGAGGGCGGCGCTCTCGCCGCCGAGGGACGGGATCTCGAGGCACGCCCCGGCGCCGTCGAAGCGCCACCCGTGATAGGGACAGCGCACGGAGCACTCGTCGACCACGCCGTGCGCCAGGGACGCGCCGCGGTGGGGACAGCGGGCAGCGACCACCCCGAGGACCCCGGCCGTCGTGCGGAAGAGCGCCAGGTCCTCGCCGAGGAGGCGAACCGCCATGACACGCCCGGCGCCGAGCTCCGACGTGGCCGCGACCGGGTGCCAGTACCGGCGAAGGAGATCCCCCATCGG
>DATKEI010000045.1:0-6633 GCA_035544455.1 Binatia bacterium
GGGATGCTGGCCGAGGACGTGTTGCCCACGCGGTCGATGTTGAAGTAGAGCCGCTCCGGCGCCACCCCCGTGGCCGCGGCGATCCGGGTCACCATGGTCTTGTTGGCCTGGTGCGGGACCACGAGGTCCACGGCGTCCAGGTAGGACCCCGCTCCGCCCTCGGGATGCGGCATGGCGCGCAGCTCGTCCACCATCTGCGCGAAGTAGCGCCGCGCCATCACCCGGACCTCCGGCCCGTAGACGGTGATGTTGTTGTCGAAGTCCGGGTTGGGCCAGATGATGGAGTCCACCTCCGACATGGGCCCGCTCCCGTAGGTCTGGAAGATCTCGATGTCCGGCGGGGCTCCCGCGGGGGCGGGACCGACGACGAGGGCGCCCGCTCCGTCGCCGAAGATCATGCGGGAGGTGCGCACCGTGCCGATCTTGTCCGAGAACTTCTCCCCGCAGACCACCAGGACCGGGCGCTCGACCTCCTGGAGCAGGCGCACCGCCTCCGAGAGCCCGTAGGGCAATCCCGCGCACGCGGCCACCATGTCGCACGAGTTGTGGGTCTGGTGCATGCCGAGCTGGCCGGACAGCCACGTCGCGAGCGAGGGCATCATCTTGGTGCTCGTGCACGAGAGGAACAGGACGGCCCCGATCTCCTCGGGGCGCCGCCCGGCCTTGGCCAGGGCGCGCGTGGAGGCGATCAGCGCCATGTGGTCGAGGTCGAGCTCGGTGTACAGCCGCTGGACGATGCCGGTCTTCTCGTGGATCTCGTCCGCCGTCATCGGCGACCAGCAGTAGGCGGCATTGCGGATCAGGTCGTCGTTGGTGCAGGCGCGCTCGCCCTTGTAGGCGGCCAGGGACTCGATGCGGGGCATGACGGCAAAGCGCTTGGCCACCATCACCGGGGCGTAGGGCGCCACCGGCGGCCGGCTGGCCGCCGGGATCGGGCGCCGCACCCGCGCGCGCTGCCGGCCCTTGACGCGCCGGATGAAGTCCAGCACCTCGCGGTTGCGCGGGTGGAAGACCACGACGTAGTCGTCGTCCTGGAGCTGGCCGACCTCGGTCAGGCGCGTGCGCGCCCGGTCCCACCGGAACTGGTTGTGCAGCACCATGGCCTGGCGCATGAGCGCCTCGAGCTCGGGAACGGGGTGGCTGTACTCGATGATGTCGTCGTGACCATAGCCCGGGAAGTCCGGGTCGTACGCGAGCAGGTGATACGTCATGCTCCGGGGGCTGGCCAGCAGCTCCGGCACGGTGGGCTTGATGGCGGGCAGCTCGGCCCCCGCGCCCTTCTTGTGGCGAAACACGTCGAGCAGGATCCGGAACGCCTTGTCCTCGGTGCCCTCGTCCCAGGTCGGCGCGAGGGCGCGGTAGCCTCCCTCGATGGCCGCCGTGATCTCGCGCCCGTCCCACGGCTTGAACACGGGGAGAAACACGTCCTCGCGGAACCGCGCCACGTCCCGCCAGCGCGTGGGCCGTTTCTCGTACATGGTCATCGCGTAGCGGTTCACCCAGAACAGGTTGAGGGCGAGGTCGCGGAGGATTTCGTAGCGGCCTGCGTACCCCCGCTCCTCGACGCGCGCCACGATGTCCTCCTCGGTGGGGGCCTTGTCCTCGAAGTCGCGCCGGATGACCGCCGTGCACTGCCCGAGGGTGTCGAAGATCGAGAAGTCCAGCTCGGGGAAGAAGTTGTGGGGAAAGACGATCCGTCCGTCCCGGTTCACGACGAATGGCTTCATGGTCCACCCCCGGAGGCACCGTGCTCCGGACGCTACCGCGCGCCGCGGCGGCTTGTCAATCGCGCGGGCGCGGCCGCAGAGCGCGTATGTATGATGGAGCGGCGGAACAGGAGCGGCCATGTCGACTCTCGATCTCTCCGTGGTCATCCCCGTGCACAACGAGGCGCCGAACCTGCCGCTCCTTCACGAAGAGCTCGCCGCCGTCCTCGATGGCCTCGCGCGGCGGGCCGAGATCATCTTCGTGGACGACGGGAGCACGGACGGGAGCGCCGCGGTGGTGCGCGCGCTCCGGACCCGGGACGCGCGGATCCGGCTCGTGCGCCTGCGCGCGCGCGCCCATCTCTCGGCCGCCTTCGACGCGGGCTTCCGCGCGGCGGCAGGCGCCATCGTCGTCACCCTGGACGCCGACCTGCAGAACGACCCGCGCGACATTCCCCGTCTCCTCGCCGCGCTCGAGGGCGCCGACGCCGTCACCGGCTGGCGCCACGTCCGCCACGACCCGTGGCACAAGCGCGTGGCCTCGCGGATCGGAAACGGCGTGCGCCGCCGGCTCACCGGCGACCCCATCCGCGACAGCGCGTGCAGCCTGCGCGCCATCCGCCGCCACTGCCTCCCGGATCTCCGGTTGCGCGACGGGCTACACCGCTTCATCCCGACACTGCTGCGCGCGGCCGGCCACCGCGTGGTCGAGATTCCGGTCAACCACCGGCCGCGGCGGCACGGCACCTCGAAGTACGGTATCCGGAACCGGGCGCTCGTCGGCCTCCGCGACGTTCTCGCCATCCGCTGGCTCCTGGCCGGCCTGCTGCGTTACGAGGCCGTGGAAGAGACGGCCGCGGGGCCCCGCCCCGTTGCCTCGCGACCCATCGCCCCCGAGCCACCGCGCCTGGCCGGCCCCGCGGCAGCCCTGGCCGCGGTCTGGATCTGCGTGGCGGCGTCGCTCTGGGCCTGGGGATTCCTCGGCGGTCCGCGGTCGGTCCATTCCGTCGCGGGAACCGCGGCCGACGTCGCGATCCTCGCGCGGTCAGGGGGAGAGGTGTTCTCTCTCTGGGTGCGTTGGGACGCCCCCGACCGCGCGGCGGGCTGGGTCGTGCTCGAGCCAGGCAACCGCTGGAACCCGTCGGCCGAGATGTACTGGCGGCGGCGGGTGCATCCTGGATGGAACCACCTCATCTGGCCCGCCCTGCCCGAAGCTCACGACGGTACCCGGTTCACCCTGAGGATCGCCGAGGGCGCGCCCGCCGGATGGGCGGTCACGCCGGCCCGGGTGAGCGCGGGCTACGGCCCGGGACATGTCGTGCCCCTCCGGGGCCTGCTGCTCGCCGCGCTCCTCGCCCTCGGATCGGCCGTGGCCGTGGTCACGGCGTGGCGCCCGCGCCGCCCGTCGGCGCGCGCCGCGCTCTGGGCGGGCGCCCTGGTTGCCGTGGCGGCGCTCGGCCTGCTCCTGCGCTTGCGCACGCTCACTTCTCACGGCCTCTGGTTCGACGAGATCCTCACCGCCATCGGCGCCCAGAGCCTGGCCTGGGTGCTCTACACGCCCCAGATCTTCGGACACCCCCCCGTGCAGTACCTGGCGGGGTGGCTGGCCGGCCACGGGGCCGCCGAGAGCGTGCGGATCCCCTTCGCCCTTGCCGGGGCCGCCACCGTGATCGCGCTCGGCGTTCTCGGCCGGCGGCTCCTCGGATCCGCCACCGGGCTGACCGCCGCGGCGCTGCTCGCGGTATCGCCCTTCCACATCGAGCTGTCGCAGCTCGCGCGGCCGTACGCCTTCCTCCTGCTCCTGGCCCTCGCCTCGCTGCTGGCCCTGGTGCACGCCCTCGAGACGCGCAGGGCCCGGGCCTGGCTGGGGTGGGCAGCGCTGGCCGCGCTCACCTGCTACACGCACTACCTCGGACTCCTGGTGTTCCTGGTGATGGCCATGATCGCGGCGACGTGGATCGCGACCGACCGCGGTGGCGCCGCGAGCGCCGCGCTCGCCTTCGGGCTCGCCGGGACGCTGCTCCTCCCCTGGACGGCGGTGCTCGGGCGCCAGGCCGCCCAGCACGTGGGCACGGGCTCGGTGGCGCCGAACGCGCTGGCAGACCTCCTGACGGCGGTGGTGCTGCCCCAGTTCGTCGGCGGTGGGCACGGCACCGGAGCCGCGCTGACCCTGGCCGCCGGCGGCCTCGGCCTCGCCCTGTGGCAGCGGCCCCGCTCGGCGATGGTCGCCCTGCTGTGGCTCGGCCCGCCGCTCGTCATCATCTGGGCGGCGCAGCCGTACCACTTCCTGGCGGGACGCCACCTGGGCTTCCTGTTCCCCGTCCTCCTTCTCCTGATCGCCCACGGCGCCACCGCCATCGGCGCGGGGACGGAGTGGCTCGCCGGCCGCGCCGATCGCGGATGGCGCCGATCGGCACTGCGGCTCGCCGCCGTGTCCGCGGGGGCAGCCGCCGGGCTGATGCTCGCCGCGCCGAGCGCGGCCGGGCTCAGCGAGTACTACCGCGTACGCCACGGGCCGGACTGGCGCTCGGTGGCGGAGGAGCTCGATCGCCTGGTGGCACCGGGCGAGCGCGTGGTGGCCCGCCTGGGCGCCGCCTATCCCCTGCGTCACTACTGGAACGCCGACGCCGTGGTCGAGATGGAGCCGACCGCCCTCGATTTGCCGCGCGGGCAGGGGCCGGGGCAGCGGATCTGGATCGTCGTGCTGGAGCGCTGGGACGACGACCCGAACCTGGCCATCTGGCTGGAGCGCCACGCCGTGCGCGTGGGTGAGGTCGGACCCTCGTGGAGCTTGCCCCGCGTCTTCATCTACCGGGCGCGCCCGGCGCCCCCCTCGCCCGCGGGGGCTCGGCCCTCTCCGCGTGCCGGGGAGGCGCCGCCGGCCGCCGGCGGCTGAAGCGAGGACCGGTCAGTCGGGCGAGAGGATCGACAGGCCCTCCTGCGCCACCGAGGCCACGAGCACGCCGTCCTGAGTGAACACGCTGCCGCGGGCGAAGGCCCGGCCGGCGGCCAGGCTCGGCACGACCTGCGCGTACAGGAGCCAGTCGTCCGCCCGGAACGGCCGGTGGAACCACATCGCGTGATCCAGGCTGGCCTGCTCGACGCGCGCATCGATCCAGCTCACGCCGTGCGGATAGCAGGCGATGTCCAGCAGCGTGGCGTCCGACGCGTACGCCAGCACCGCGCAGTGGAGCGCGGGATCGTCGGGCAGCCGCCCGACCGCGCGGATCCACGTCTCGGCCACCGGGGGAACCTCGGGCGGGTCGAACAGCGGGACGGGCCGGACCTGGCGCATCTCGACCGCCCGCGCCGCGAGCAGCCACGGGCGGTCCGCGGCCGACATGCGGTGCGTCTCGCGGGACCGGTGCTCCGGCTCGGAGGCGAGCCCCCCCGGGCCGGCGACCGCCGGCGCCCGCTCGTGCTGGTGCGCGGCGGGATGCGCGCTCTCCGTCGTGAAGGACACGGTGCCGAGCAGGATCTCGCGGCTCCGCTGCCACGCCGAGACCTGGCGCGCCGCGAACCGGCGGCCGTCGCGCACCCGGCGCACGCGGTACTCGATGGGCCGCGAGGGGTCGCCGGGGGCCAGGAACTGCACGTGCAGCGCGTGGCAGGCCCGGTCCTTCACCGTGCGGGCCGCCGCCACGATCGCCTGGGCCACGAGCTCGCCGCCGAACATGCGCGGGCGCGCGCGCTCGATGCTCCGCCCCTCGAAGCGGTCGCCGTCGAGGGGGGCCAGGTCCAGCCCGTCGAGCAGCGCGCGCAGCACATCGGTTGTCATGCGTGTCCTCCCTGGCGGCATTGTACGCGGCGCGCCGGGCGCGGGCCGCGATGAACCCCCGCCTCGTCGTCGCCTTCTCGACGGCCCAGTTCATCCTGTTCCCGATCCCGGTCATCACCCTGTTCTGGATGAACCAGATCGGCATGTCCCTGGCCGACGTCATGGCGCTGCAGGCGGTGTTCGCCGCCGCCGTCGTGGTGTTCGAGTTCCCCTCGGGCTACTTCGCCGACCGGGTGGGATACCGCACGTCGCTCCTGGTGGGCACCGGGCTCCTCATGGGCGGCTGGCTGGTGTACGCGCAGGCGGCGAGCTTCGCGGCGGTCGCCGTGGCCGAGATCGTCCTCGGCGCAGCCAGCGCCTTCATGTCCGGCGCCGACCGCGCGCTCCTCTTCGCCTCGCTCGAGACCGAGGGACGCGCCGGCGAGTACACGCGGTGGGACGGCCGGATGCGCGCGGCCGGGCAGACGAGCGAGGCGCTGAGCGCGGCCGCCGGCGGCTGGCTCTACGCCCTCTCGCCCCGGCTGCCGCTCTGGCTGCAGGTCCCCGCCGCAGCGGTGGCCTGGACGGCGGCGGCCGCTCTGCGGGAGCCCCGCCGGCGCGCGAGCGCGCGGCGATCGCACCTCGGACGGGCGCTTCACGTGCTGCTGTTCACCCTGTGGCACCACCGGCGCCTGCGCGCCGCCATGGTGCTCGGGGTCGCCCTCGGGCTGTCGAGCTTCGTCATGGTCTGGCTGATCCAGCCGTACATGCAGGCGCGCCAGATCCCGCCGGCGTGGTTCGGTCTGCTCTGGGCGGGTGCCCACGCCTGGCTCGCCGCCGTCTCGCTGGTGAGCGCGCGCGTGGTCGACGCCCTGGGGATACGCGGCACCCTCCTCGGCTGCTGCCTGCTCGTGGCCACCGGCTACGCGGGCCTGGCCGCGTCCTCGTCGGCGTGGGGCGTGGTGTTCTACCTCTGCTTCATGACCCTGCGCGGGATCCAGGCGCCGGTCCTCGGGCGGGTCATGCTGGAGGACGCCCCGGCCGAGGACCGCGCGAGCGTCCTGTCAATCGCCGCCCTCCTCTTCCGCCTGTCCTTCGTCGTGGCCGGACCCCCCATCGGCATCCTGGTGGACCGCGCCGGCATGCCGGTCGCCCTCGCGGTGCTCGGGG
>DATKEI010000046.1:0-37746 GCA_035544455.1 Binatia bacterium
CGGCCACCGACCGGGAGAGCTGTCCGGCGGCGAGCAGCAGCGAGTGGCCATCGCCCGTGCCCTCGTCGGGTCGCCCCGGCTGATCCTCGCGGACGAGCCCACCGGCAACCTCGACCCGAAGACCAGCGGGGTCATCTGGGACCTCTTCCTTCGGCTCCAGGCCGAGCGGGGGCTGGCCTTCGCCGTCGCCACTCACAATCACGACCTGGCCCGCCGGGCCGACCGAGGCTACCGTCTGATCGAGGGAAGGGCCGTGCCCTGGCCGTGAGCGCTGGCCATGCCTCGAACCGGCTCCATCGCAGCAAGCCTCCGGAAACGAACAGCGTTCGCGCCGCGCGGGAAGAAAACCCTAGGCCCGTCTCTTGCCGGGAGTTATACTTTCCTCAAGACATTTCAGGCCGCCGGACACGTCTATGCCGGCGAGGGAACGAGGGGGCCAAGTGTTCGAGAGATTTACCGAACGGGCACGTCGAGTCATCATCCTGGCGCGAGAGGAAGCGGGGCGGTTCCGCCACGATTTCGTGGGCACCGAGCATATCTTGCTCGGTCTGATCCGCGACGGGGAGGGAATAGCCACGGCGGTGCTCCAGCGCCTTGGCCTCCGGCTCGAGACGGTCAAGTCCGAAGTGGAGCGAGCGCTGGCCGGATTCCCGAAAACGCTCACGTTCGGAGAGGTGCCGTTCACGCCGCAGGCGAAGCGCGTCCTGGAGCTCTCGATCGAGGAAGCCCGGCAGCTCGGGCACAACTACATCGGCACGGAGCACCTTCTCCTGGGCCTGATGAAAGAAGGCCAGTCGATCGCGGCCAAGATTCTCGAGTCCCTCGGCGCGCGCCTTGACGAGGTGCGTCAGGAGACCCTGGCCCTCCTGGGTGACCAGTACTATCCGCGGCCGAAGAAGCGCTCCCAGACCCCCGTGCTGGACGAGTTCGCCCGCGATTTGACCCAGCTCGCCCGCGAGAACAAGCTCGATCCCGTGATCGGGCGCGAGACCGAGATCGAGCGGGTCATCCAGATCCTTGCCCGGCGCACCAAGAACAATCCGGTCCTGATCGGCGAGCCCGGGGTGGGCAAGACCGCGATCGTCGAGGGCCTGGCCCAGCGCATCATCGGGCACGAGGTGCCGGATGTCCTGGCCCAGAAGCGGCTCCTGCAGCTCGACCTTGGCGCCCTGGTGGCGGGGACCAAGTACCGCGGCCAGTTCGAGGAGCGGCTCAAGGCGGTCATGAAGGAGATTCGCCAGTCCGAGAACGTGATCCTGTTCCTGGACGAGCTGCATACGCTGATCGGAGCCGGGGCGGCCGAGGGCGCCATCGACGCATCCAACATGCTGAAGCCGGCCCTGTCGCGCGGGGAGATCCAGACCATCGGCGCCACCACGCTCGACGAGTACCGCAAGTACATCGAGAAGGACGGGGCTCTCGAGCGGCGCTTCCAGCCCGTCATCGTCCGCGCCCCCTCGGTGACCGAGTCCGTGGAGATCATCAAGGGCCTGCGCCACAAGTACGAGGCGCACCACCGGGTCAAGATCACCGACCAGGCCATTGACGCCGCGGTACGGCTGGCCGATCGCTACATCACCGACCGCCAGCTCCCCGACAAGGCCATCGACGTCATCGACGAGGCCGCGTCCCGGAGCCGCCTGATGGCCATGATGCCGTCGCCGGAGATCAAGGAGCTCGGGCGCGAGGTCGAGCGGGTCGCCCGCGAGAAGGATATGTACCTCGAGGCTCAGGAGTTCGAGAAGGCCGCGTCCCTGCGCGAGAAGGAAAAGCTCCTGCGCGGGCGGGACGAGGAACTCAAGCGCGAGTGGGACAAGCGCAAGACGAAGGGCCCACAGACAGTGACCGAGGATGACATCGAGTACATCGTCTCGCGCTGGACGGGCATCCCACTGTCCAAGCTCGAGGAGAAGGAGCAGCAGAAGCTGGCCCGCATGGAAGAGGCCCTCCATGGCCGGATCGTCGGCCAGGACGACGCGGTGGCGGCCGTCGCGCGCGCCATCCGGCGCTCGCGGGCCGGCCTCAAGGACTCCAAGCGCCCGGTGGGATCGTTCATCTTCCTCGGACCGACCGGCGTCGGCAAGACCGAGCTGGCCCGGGCCCTCGCCGAGTACCTGTTCGGCGACGAGAACGCGCTGGTCCGGGTGGACATGTCCGAGTACATGGAGAAGTTCTCGGTATCGCGGCTCCTCGGCGCCCCCCCGGGCTATGTGGGCTACGAGGAGGGCGGATTCCTCACGGAGAAGATCCGCCGGCGCCCGTACTCCGTGGTCCTGTTCGACGAGATCGAGAAGGCCCACCCCGATGTCTTCAACATGCTCCTCCAGGTGCTCGACGACGGACGCCTCACCGACTCCGTGGGCCACGTGGTGGACTTCAAGAACACCATCCTCATCATGACCTCGAACCTGGGGACAAGCTTCATCGGCAAGCGGATATCGCCGGGCTTCCTGCCCGAGGTGGAAGCGGCCACCCACGAGCGGATGAAGGAGCGGGTGCTGGACGAGCTCAAGCGCGCCTTTCGCCCGGAGTTCATCAATCGCATCGACGACACCATCGTGTTCCACGCGCTCGGCAAGGACGACATCACGGGCATCGTGCGGCTCATGATCCGCCGCATCAACACACAGCTGGCCGACAAGGGGATCCAGATCGAGCCGACGACGGCCGCTCTCGAGCTCCTTGTGGAGAAGGGGTTCGATGCGACTTACGGCGCCCGTCAGCTGCGCCGGACCATCCAGAAGCTCATCGAGGATCCCCTGGCGGAGGCGATCGTCCGCGGACAGATGTCGGAGGGGGCGCGGATCGAAGTTGAGGCGGAGGGGGGGCAGTTCGTGTTCCGGGAGGTCCGGGTCGCAGAGCCGCTCGCCCTGGCCGAGCACTAGGCCGCCCCGCATCGACCCGTTCCGCCTCATGGTCGCGGCGGGAAGGGTGCTGCTCCTGGCGATGTCCGTGCTGCTCGGCGGCATTCCGGCCTCGCCGGGGCACGCCCAGGCGCCGGGTCAGGCCACGCCGCCGGCGCAGATCGTCGTCAAGGACCTGGCCGTTCAGGGAAACCGGCGGGTCCAGGACGCCCTCATCCTCGGGCGCATCGCCACCAGGGTCGGAGCGCCGTTCGTTCCCACCCGGCTGGCCGAGGACATCCGCAACATCTTTGCCCTTGGATTCTTCGACGACGTGCAAGCCAAGGTCGAGGATTTCGAGGGTGGGGTCAAGATCACCTTCGTCGTCGCCGAGCGGCCGTTCATCCGCGACATCACGTTCGCGGGGGTGAAGAAGCAAGACACGGCAAAGCTCCAGGAGAAGATCGACCTGAAGCTCGGCGCCGTCTACAATCCGGTCGAGGTCAACACCGCCGCCGACGCGCTGCGGGCATCCTACGAGGATGAGGGCTACTTCGAGGCGCGCATCACGCCGGACGTCGAGCGACTGCCCGACGGCGACGTGAGCGTGATCTTCCGGATCCTGGAGGGGCGGAAGATCACCATCGACAAGATCGTCATCGAGGGCGCCCAGGGACTCAGTCCGTCGGCGATCAAGGCGGTCATGGCCACCCAGGAGCGGCTCTACCTGATCCTGCCCGGCACGGTGCAGCGGCAGAAGCTGGACGAGGACCTGGACCGCATCACCCAGTTCTACAACGACCACGGCTACCTGCAGGCGCGGGTGGAGTCCCACGACATCCAGGTCGACCGCGACAAGGCGGAGGCGACCATCCGCATCGTGATGGTCGAGGGGCCGCAGTTCCGCACGGGAGCGATCGACATCACCGGCAACAACGTGCTCCCGCTGGAGGACATCCGTCGGCAGGTCCTGCTGACGACGGGCGGGGTGTTCTCCCGCGCCGGCCTGCGCGACAGCGTGCGCCGCATCGTGGACCTGTACGGGAGCATCGGGCGGGCGGCTGCCGACATCAACCCCACCCTGTCCCAGGACGCGGCGGAGCGGCTCGTCAACATCGCGTTCGAGATCAACGAGGGGCCGGAGACGTTCGTCGAGCGCATCAACATCACCGGCAACACGCGGAGCCAGGAAAATATCCTCCGGCGCGAGCTGCCCTTCGTGGAGGGGGACCTGTTCACGACCCCGAAGCTCGCCCGGGCGCGCCAGCGCCTGGTCAACCTCGGCTACTTCGAGCAGGTCCGCGCCACCACGACGCCGGGGGCCAGCCGCGACAAGGTGATCGTCAACATCGATGTGACCGAGCGGCCGACGGGCGTGTTCTCCCTGGGCGCCGGGTTCAGCTCGGCCGACGGCTTCGTGGGCACGCTGGACCTGTCCCAGAACAACTTCCTCGGCCGCGGCTGGCAGCTGAGCCTGCGCCTGCGCGCCGGCGCCGACACCCAGCAGGGCACCATCGGCTTCACGG
The DNA here is from genome assembly GCA_035544455.1 of Binatia bacterium. Taxonomy (GTDB): domain Bacteria; phylum Methylomirabilota; class Methylomirabilia; order Rokubacteriales; family CSP1-6; genus DATKEI01. Next base: position 4,370 of record DATKEI010000046.1, read on the forward strand.
AGCCCTGGCTGTTCGACACGCCCATCTCGGCCGGCTTCGATATCTTCAACAACCGCCGGGTCTTCACCGACTTCACCCAGTACACGCAGGATTCCCTCGGCGGCGACATTCGCTTCTCCGGGCCCGTCGGGGATTTCTCGCGCTGGAACGCCGTGTACCGCGTCAGCCGCGACGAGATCTCGGACATCCCGCCCGAGGCCGGGGTCGATCTCGTCAGCCAGGAGGGGACGACGCTGACCTCGGCCATCGGGGCCAGCCTCACCATGGACACCCGGGACACCGCGCTCGGAACCTCGCGCGGTGGTCAAGCCACGATCGGGTTCGATTTCGCGGGCGTGGGCTTCGGGGTCGAGTGGATCCGCGTGCTCGCCAGCGCCTCGAAGTACTACTCGCTGCCCTGGGGGTTCCGGTGGGGCCAGCACATCATCGCGGGACGGGTGCTCGGCGGGTACTCCCTGGGCTGGGGAGACGCCCCCGTCCCCCTCATCGAGCGGTTCTTCCTCGGCGGGTCGACGTCCCTCCGGATGTACGAGACGCGCCAGGTCTCTCCCACGGACCCCCAGGGCAATCTCATCGGCGGCAACATCGAGCTCCTGAGCAACACGGAATACGTCGTCCCCCTGCCGTTCGGCCTTCGCGCATCGCTGTGGTTCGACATCGGGAACGTGTACGGGCCCGACATCGCGGGGGGGACGCCCTTCAACCCGACCAAGCTCCTGTACGGCATCGGGGCGGGCATGGCCTGGGCCTCGCCATTTGGCCCGCTGCGCGTAGACTACGGCATCAAGCTCAACCCGCGGCCGGGCGATGCGCTCGGCGCGTTCAACTTCTCGGTGGGGGCGCCGTTCTGATGCGGACTGCTCGGCCGGGCCACGGCAGGTCAACGCGTGCGGCGCCGGCAAGGAGGACAGGGTGATGAGATGGAGTCGTGGGCCCCTCGCGGGCCTGGCCAGCGTGCTCGTCGGCTTCCTGCTCGGGGTGTGGTGGGTGACTCCCGGCGTGTGGGCGCAGGCAGGGGCGGGCAGCAAGATCGCGTTCGTCGACGTCCAGCGCGTCCTGGCGCGGTCGGCCGGGGGCGCGGCGGCCCGGGAGCAGATGGAGCGCGAGCGAGGCACGATGCAGAAGCAGGTGGATGGGCACCGCGTGGAGCTCGAGAAGCTGAAGGACGATCTCGAGAAGAAGGGGCAGCTCCTCTCTGCCGACGCCCGGAAGGAGAAGCAGGAGGCCCTCGAGCGGAAGGTGCGCGACGTGCGCCGCCTCGTCGACGACCTGCAGAAGGAGCTCCAGAAGAAGGAACAGGAGCTGCTGGGTCGGGTGCTCCGCGACCTCGATGGCGTCATCCAGAAGGTGGGCAAGGAGAAGGGCTACCTGCTGATCGTGGAGCGCAAGCAGGGGGGCATCGTGTACGGGGCGCCGGAGGCCGACCTCACCGACGAGATCATCAAGATGTACGACGACGACGCGCAGAAGGCCAAGAGGTAGCGTGGGCCCCGCGCGCTCGTTCACCCTCGGGGAGCTGGCCCGGGCGCTCGGCGCCGATCTCGAGGGCGATCCCGCGCGCGTGGTCCGCGGCGTCGCGCCGCTCGATGCCGCGGGTCCGGACGACGTGTCGTTCCTCACCAATCCCCGGTACCGAGCGCAGGCGGAGGGGACGCGAGCGGCGGCGATCCTGGTGTCGCCGGCGACGGACGGACTGAGGCCGGCGCTGCTGCGCGTGCCGGCTCCCCAGGTCGCCCTCATCGCTCTGCTCGAGCTGTTCTTCCCCGCGCCGCCGGTGGTGCCCGGCGTCCATCCCGCCGCGCTCGTCGATCCGGGCGCCCGGATCGCCGCGTCCGCGTCGGTCGGACCCTTCGCCGTGATCGAGGCGCAGGCGGAGGTGGGGGCGCGCTCGCGGATCGGTGCCCTGGCCTTCATCGGGGCCCGGGCGCGGCTCGGGGAGGACGTGGTCGTGCATCCCCGCGCCGTCGTCGCGGCGCGCGTGGATCTCGGCCACCGGGTGATCGTCCAGGCCGGCGCCGTGCTCGGCAGCGACGGCTTCGGCTTCGTCCTGGACGAGGGCCGGCACCGCCGGATCCCGCAGGTGGGCACCGTGCGGGTGGAGGACGACGTCGAGATCGGCGCCAACGCCACCGTGGCTCGCGCCGCCTTCGGCGAAACCGTCATCGCCCGCGGGGCCAAGATTGACAACCTGGTGCAGGTCGCCCATAACTGCCGGGTGGGCGAGCATGCGATTCTCGCCGCCCAGGTGGGCATCGCGGGCTCGAGCCGGATCGGCAGTTACGCCATGCTCGGCGGGCAGGTCGGGGTCGCCGATCACGTCACGCTGGCGGATGGCACGGTGCTGGTCGCCCAGGCCGGCGTGGGGAGCAACCTCGGCGACCCCGGAGGTATCTGGGGCGGGTCGCCCTGCCGCCCGGTCGCCGAGTGGCGGCGAATCCAGGCGGCGGAGCGGCGCCTGCCCGAGCTGCTCAAACGGGTGCGCGCGCTCGAGGAGCGCGTGCGCGAACTGGAAGGGCGGCATGGGGGATGAGCTGATTCACCCCGGCGCATTCGTGGACCCGGCGGCCCGGCTCGGCCCCGGGGTGCGCATCGGTCCCGGCAGCGTCGTCGGGCCGGAGGTCGAGATCGGAGACGAGACCGTCCTCGGTGCCCACGCCGTCATCGAAGGCCGAGTGCACATCGGCGCCCGGTGTCAGATCGGACACGGCGCCGTCATCGGCACCCCGCCCCAGGATCTCAAGTACCGGCCGGGGATCTCGAGCGGCGTGCGCATCGGCGACGACACCGTCATCCGGGAGCACGCCACCGTGCACCGGGCGACCACCCCCGGCGTCGACACCCTCGTCGGGAGCCACTGTCTCGTCATGGGGGGCTCGCACGTCGCCCATGACTGCCGCATCGGCGATCACGTCATCATCATCAACGGCGCCGGGCTCTCGGGGCACGTCGTGGTGGAGGAACGAGCCATCGTCGGGGGCCTGACGGGTCTCCAGCCGTTCGTTCGCATCGGCGCGTACGCCTACGTGGGCGGGTGCTCCGGATTCCGGCAGGACGTGCCGCCCTTCGTGATCGCCGCGGGGACGCCGGGCCAGGCGCGCGGGGTCAACGTGATCGGGATGCGCCGCGGGGGGATCGGGGCCGCAGAGCGGCGTCGCGTGCGCGAGGCGTACGCCGTGCTCTATCGGTCGGGCCTCACACCCGCCCGCGCGCTCGAGCGCCTGCGGGCGGAGATGGGCGCGGAGCCCCTGGTGGCGAGGATGATCGAGTTCATCGCGCACACCCGGCAGGGCATCATCGGGGCGCGGCCGCGAGGCGACGAATCGGAGCCGGCGGAGCGCGAGGAGAGCCTCCTCTGATGCAATCGAGCGAGCCGCGGGTCAGGGCCGGCGTGGTGGGCGCCGGGCACATGGGGAACTACCACATCCTCGTCTGCGCGGAGATGTGGGACGTCGACCTCGTCGGGATCGTCGACACCGACATGGCGCGCGCCTCGCGGGTGGCCGCCGAGTACGGCACGCGCGTCTTCCGCGACCACCGGGAGATGGCGGCCCACGTGGACGTGGCCACCGTGGCCGTGCCCACCGAGCGGCACTTTGGTATCGCCCGCGACCTGCTCGAGGCCGGCGTCCACGTCCTCGTCGAGAAGCCGATGACACCCTCGCTGGAGGAGGCCAAGGATCTCTTCCGGGTGGCCCGTCAGGTCAACCGGGTGCTTCACGTCGGGCACGTCGAGCGCTTCAACGGGGCCGTGCAGGAGCTGAAGAAGATCGTCGAGCAGCCGATCCTCATCGAGTCGCGCCGGCTCGGGCCCTTCGTCTCGCGCGTCCAGAACGACTCCGTGGTCATGGACCTCATGATCCACGACGTCGACATCGTGCTGGGCCTGGTGGACAGCGAGCCCCGGAAGGTCACCGCGGTGGGTTCGCGCGTGCACTCGGCCTCCACGGATGTGGCCACCGTGCAGATCCTGTTCGAGAGCGGGGCCATGGCCACCATCACCGCCAGCCGGGCCACCGAGGAGAAGATCCGCACCCTCGCCATCACCCAGCCCGGAGCCTACATCCTGCTCGACTACGCCAACCAGGACATCGAGATCCATCGCCGGGCGGCCCAGGAGTACGAGCTGAACCGCCAGTCCATTCGCTACCGGCAGGCCTCGTTCGTGGAGCGCCTGTTCGTCCACAAGGACAACCCGCTGAAGCTCGAGATCCGCCACCTGATCGGCGCGGCCCGCGCCGCGCAGGACACCGGACAGGCCGATCTCGCCGAGGCCGAGGACCTCCGCTCTCTCGGCGTGGCGCTCGAGATCGAGCGGATGATCCACGAGGGTCGAGGTGAGGTGGCCTGGCCAGGGGAGCTTCCGTGGAGCGTCGCCTCGCGTTGATGGCCGGCGCCGGGGAGATCCCCGGCCAGGTTGCCGCGGAGGCGCGGCGGCAGGGATGGCGAGTGGTGGCCTTCACGCTCGGGGACGAGGTTCCCGGCCTGGCCGGGCACGCCGAGGAGGTCATCACGGTCAGCGTCACCGACATCCAGGCGGTGCTGGCGCCGCTCGCCGCCCGCTCCCCCGCCGCCGCCGTGTTCTGCGGAACGTTCTCCAAGCAGAAGGCCTTCACGGACGGGACGCGGACGGACCGGCTGGGACAGCACCTCATGGCCCGCGGCCTCAAGGACGCTGCCCTCGGCCAGACGGTCGTGACTGTCCTCGAGAGCATGGGCATCGAGGTGCTCGACCAGCGGCGGTTCCTCGCCGCCTGGCTGATGACGGCGCCGTCGCTCACGGCCCGCGCCCCGTCCCCGGCCGAATGGGACGAGGTGCGCGCCGGCCTCAAGCTGGCGCGCGCCCTGGCGGCCTTCGACGTGGGACAGACCGTGGTGCAGGCGCGGGGGGTGACGGTGGCGGTGGAGGCCATGGAGGGCACGGACGAGGCGATCCGCCGCGGGACGCGGCTGGCCGGGCCGGGGGCGGTGATCGTGAAGGGGATCGGCCCGGAGCACGACTACCGCTTCGATGTGCCGGCCGTCGGCCCCTCCACCATTGGCGCCGCCGCTGACGGCAAGGCGAGCGTTCTCGCCGTCGAGCGCGGGCGGGTGATGCTCATCCGCAGCGACGACGTCGTGCGCCAGGCGGAGCAGGCGGGCATCGCGCTCGTGAGCGTCGACGGCGATGGCTGAGCGGCAGGCGCCCATACCGGCCACCTCCACGCGTCGCCCAGGCCGCGACCTCCGCGGCCTGCGCCGGCGGGCCGTCCTGGCCACGGCGCCCCTGCTGGCCGGGGTCGTGCGATCGCTCGCCCGCACCCTCCGGATCCGCCAGGACGAGGCGGCAGTGGCGCCGCTCCTCGAGCGCGGGGCGCCCATGATCCTCGCCATGTGGCATTCGCGGATCCTGATCCTGCCCATCCTCTACGGCCGTCGCGTGCCGATGCGGGCGCTGGTGAGCCGCTCCGCCGACGGGGAGCTGGTGGCCCGTTACCTCGCGCGGTTCCGGGTGGGCGCCGTGCGAGGCTCATCGAGCGGCGGCGGCGCTTCGGGCCTCCGGGCGCTTTCGCGGGTGCTCGCCGGGGGCGAGAGCGTCATCGTGGTTCCCGACGGGCCCCGCGGCCCGTGCGAGATCCTCAAGCCGGGCGTGGTCGTGCTCGCGCGCCAGTCACAGGTCCCCATCGTCCCCGTGACGGTGGGGGCGGCCCGGGAATGGCGCCTCGGATCCTGGGACGGCTTCCGCATCCCGAAGCCGTTCTCGCGCTGCCTGGTGCGGGCGGGGGCGCCCATCGGCGTCGCGCCGGGCGCCGATGATCCCGACGGGGCGGGCCTGGAAGCGGCGCGCGCGGAAGTGGAAGCGTCGCTCCGGGCCTTGACCTCGCAGGTGGACGAGGAAGTGCGCCGGTGATCCACGCCCTCTACTCGGCCGGGCTGGCCGTGGGGCTGGCCGGATACCTGCCCGTCTACCTGCTGAGACGGCGGCGCCAGGCGGCGGCGCTCGGCCTGGCCCAGCGGCTTGGACACATGGAGCCCGGGCTGCCCCCGGAGCCCCGGTGCTGGATCCACGCGGTGTCCGTCGGCGAGGCCGTGGCGGCGGCCCCGCTCGTCGAGGCCATGCGCGCGCGCTGGCCGCGACTCGCCGTGGTCATGACGACGGCCACCCCGACGGGGGCCCGTGTGGTCCAGGAGCGGCTGGGCGGCCTCGTCACTCACCGATACTTTCCGGTGGATCTCCCGGGGGCGGTGCGACGGGCGCTCGACGCAGTGCGGCCGCGCCTGTTCGTCGGCATGGAGACCGAGCTCTGGCCGAACTTCTACCGGGCGCTCGGCGCGCGCGACATTCCAGCCATGATGGCGAACGGTCGCATCTCCGACCGCTCGTACCGGGGCTACCGCCGGATTCGCTTCGCCATCGCCCCCATGCTCGCCGACGTCTCGGCCTTCGGGATGCAGACCCAGCGCGACGCCGAGCGGATCGTGGCCCTGGGGGCCGCAGCCGACCGCGTCGTGGTGACCGGCACCCTCAAGGCCGACGTCGAGCCGCCGGTCGACGATGCCGCGGCCCGGTGGTCACAGCTGCTCGGCCTGGAGGCCGGCGATCCCGTCTGGGTGGCGGGCAGCACCCATCGCGGCGAGGACGAGGCGGTGCTCCGGGCGTTTCGCACGGCGGGGGCGGGCGTCGAGCGGCTCCGACTGGTCCTGGCCCCTCGCCATCCGGAGCGCGTGCCCGAGGTGGAGCGCCTGGTGGCCCAGCATGGCCTGTCCGCGGTGCGGCGGAGCACCCTGGCGGCCACGCCCCCCGCGGGCACCCCTGCCGGGGCGCGTCCGGTGGTGCTGGTGGACACGGTCGGGGAGCTGGCCGGGATCTACGCCGCCGCGGACGTCGTGTTCGTCGGCGGAAGCCTCGTCCCCGTGGGCGGTCACAACGTGCTCGAGCCGGCGCTCCGGCGGCGGCCCGTGCTCTTCGGGCCTCACGTCGCCAACTTCCGGGAGAGCGCGGACCTCTTGCTCGAGGCGGGGGCCGCCGTCGTGGTGACGGATGCGGAGGATCTTGGCCGACGCGTCGCCGAGCTCCTCGCCGCTCCCGAGCGGCGGCGCGCAATGGGACAGGCCGCGGTCGAGGCGGTGGCGCGGCGGCGGGGTGCCCTGCGCGAGACCCTGGCTCTCGTCGAGAAGCTTGTGGTCCGGGCCGGGGGCGCAGGATGAGCCGGGGCGCTCCCGAGCTCCTGCTGCGCCGGGCCTGGGAGCAGGGCGGCCCCGTCTGGCTTTGCGCCGGGCTCAGCGCGCTCGCCGCCGGCTACCGGCTGTCCCTGATGGCGCGGGATGCCGCCTACAGGACGGGGCTGCTCCGCGCTGGCCGCCTGCCCGTGCCCGTCATCTCCGTCGGGAACCTGACGGTCGGAGGCAGCGGCAAGACGCCGACGGTGGAGCTGGCGGTCCGCACGCTGCGCGAGCTGGGGGCGGTGCCGGCCGTGGTCAGCGGCGGCTACGGCCGCCAGGTGGCGGGAGTCCACGTGGTGGCCGATCGCGAGGGCGTGAAGCGAGGGCCCCGGGAGTCGGGCGACGAGCCATATCTGCTCGCCCGCCGCCTGCCTGGCACGAGCGTCGTCGTCGGCGAGAGCCGGTACGAGGCGGCCCGGCTCGCCGTGGAGGGCACGGGCGCCACTGCAGTGGTGATCGACGACGGCTTCCAGCACCGGACCCTGGCCAAGGATGTGGAGATCGTCGTCGTCAACGGCCGGCGGCCCTGGGGGAACGGGCGGCTCTTTCCACGGGGCAGCCTGCGCGAGCCGCCGGGGGCGCTGCGCAAGGCGGACCTGATCGTCGTCACCAACCCGACGGGGCTCGCCGCGGTCGCGGAGGTCGAGGAGGCATTGCGACGCCATCGCGCCCACGCGCCGGTGGTCAGCGCGACCTATCGCGTCGCCGACGTGTGGGAAGTCTCGGAGGGCGTCCGCACGGCGCCGGCGGACCTCGCCGGGCGACGCGTGATGGCCATGGCCGGGCTCGCCGCGCCCCAGGGGTTCGTCGAGACCGCGCGTGCGCTCGGGGCCGAGGTCATGGGGCTGGTGGAGTTTCCCGACCACCACTGGTACGAATCAGCCGATCTCGCGGCGGCAACGGCGCGGGCGCGCGAGGCCGGAGCGGAAGGGCTGGTGACCACGGAGAAGGACTGGGTCCGCCTCCAGGGACTGCCGCAGATGGGCATTCCGCTGTGGGTCGTGCCCATCGTCATGGAGATCACGAGCAACGAGCCGGCGTGGCGCGCGGTGCTGCGGGACGCCTTGGCCGCTCCGCGGCCCGAGGCCCGGGCGCGGCGCCCGTGACGGAAACGCTGATCGTCGTCCGGGCTCCGAACTGGCTCGGCGACACGGTGATGGCCCTTCCCGCCCTGTGGGCGATCCGCGCCGGCTGGCCGGACGCGCGCATCGCGGTGGTCGGCCCGTGGGTCGGCGTGCTCAGCGGGCAAGGGGTCGCGGACCTCGTGGTCGCGTACCCGCGCGACCATCTCCGCCGCCGCGCCGTGGACCGCGTGCTTGCGATCGAACGGCCCGACCTCGCCGTGCTCCTGCCGAACTCGCTCGCCGCCGCGGTGGCCGCCCGCCGCTGGCGGGCGCGGCGGCGCCTCGGTTTCGCCACCGACGCGCGCGCCGTGCTGCTGACGGACGCTCTGCCCCCGCCCGACCCGCGCCGGCACCAGGTTGACGAGTACCTCGAGCTCGCCGAGAGGGCGGGGGGTCGGCCCGGCGACGATCGACCTCGCTGGAAGCGGCGTGCCGACCCCGCGGCCGACCTCGAGGTGGCGCGCCTGCTCGAGGAGGCGGGGGTTCCGGGCGCCCGGAACGGCGAGGGTGCCCCGCGGCCCGTGGTGGGCCTGCACCTGGGCGCGGCCGGCGGCGCGGCGAAGCGATGGGAGCCCGAGCGCTTCGGGGAGCTGGGTGCGGCCCTGTCGCGGGGGGGCGCGACCCCGCTCCTCCTCGGGGGCCCGGACGACCTCGACGCCGCCGCGAGGGCCGTGGCCGGGGCCGGCCATCCACTCGCCTCGCTGGTGGGACGCGACCGGCCGGACCTGCTGCCGTCCGTGCTCGCCGGCCTCGCCTGCCTGGTCAGCGGCGATACCGGCGTCGCCCACCTGGCCGCGGCCCTCGACGTCGCCACGGTGACGCTGTTCGGACCCACTGACGCCCGGCGAACCGCGCCGCGGGGTCCGCGGGCCCGGGTGATCGACCGGGGCGTTCCGTGCGCGCCCTGCTTCCTCCGGGAGTGCCCGATCGACCATCCCTGTCTGCGCGGCGTCGGCGCGGCGGCCGTCGCCGAGTGCGTCCTCGAGGCCGTGGCATGAGGCTCGTGCTCCACACCGAGAGCTCGTGCGGGCTCGGCGGCCAGGAGCTGCGCACGCTGAAGGAGGCGCGCTGGCTCCGGCAATGCGGGTGGGGCGTGCTCCTCGCCGCTCCGCCGGGGAGCCCGATGCTCGCCCGCGCGTGCGAGGAGGGCCTCGACGCCGCGGTGGTGCCGATGCGCGGCTCGTGGGACCTCGGGGCCGTCTGGTCGCTGGCTCGCCTCGTGCGCGCGCGCGGGGTCGACGTCGTCCACACGCACAGCTCGATCGACGCCTGGGTCGGAGGCATGGCGGCTCGCCTCGCCGGCCGGCCCGTCCTGCGCACGCGCCACGTGTCCATCGCTGTCCGGCGCCGCGGGAACCTCGTGTACACGCGCCTCGCCGACCGCATCATCACGAGCGGCGAGGTCATCCGTGGTCTCGTGGTCGCCGCCGGTGTCCCCGCCGAGCGCGTGGTGGCGATTCCCGCCGGCGTGGACCTGGAGGAGTTCGCCTGGCGCGAGCCCGGGGATGGCGACGCCGTCCGCAAGGAGCTCGACCTCGGCCCTGCCGTCGTGGGCTCGGTTGCCATGTTCCGCGGATCGAAGGGACACGTGGACCTGCTGGACGCCCTCTCCGCCCTGCGCCGGGACGTCCCGACCGCGCGCCTGCTCCTGGTGGGAGACGGCATCCGCCGCGCCTTCATCGAGGAGGAGGCGCGGCGGCGAGGCCTCGCCGACGCCGTCGTCTTCACCGGCTTTCGCGGCGACGTCCCCGCCCTGCTCGCCGCCATGGACTGCTTCGCGCTCGCCTCGACGCGCACGGAGGGCGTGCCGCAGTCCCTGCTGCAGGCCTTCGCGTCCGGGGTGCCAGTGGTGGCGACCGCGATCGGCGGGATCCCGGAGGTGGTGCGCGACGGGCAGACCGGACGGCTGGTGCCGCCGGGCGATCCCGGTGCCCTCGCGGCCGCCATCGCGGGTGTGCTCGCCGATCGCGCGGGCGCCACCGCCCGCGCCATCGCGGCGCGGCAGCTCGTCGAGGCGCGGTACTCTCACCGGGCCTCGATCGCGCGGCTCGTCTCCGTGTACGAGGAGGTCATGGGCGCGCGCGGGACCGCGCCCCGAGCGCGATGACCCGCGCGCCGAAGCTCACCGTCCTGCACCTCGTGGCGAACCGCTGGTGGACGGGGAGCGCCGATCCCGTGATCCAGCTCCTCAGCGGGCTCTCCGGCCGCGGGCACCGTGTCCTTCTCGGCCTGATCCGCGGCGATCGCTTCGAGGCCAAGGCGCGCCAGGCGGGCATCGAACCACTGGCGGGTCTATCGCTCGAGGTGCGCTTTCACCCGGGGCGGGTGGGCGGGGACGTGCGGCGGCTGCGCGCCCTCGTGCGGACCGAGGTGGTGGACGTGGTGCACACCCACCACTCTCACGATCACTGGCTCGGCGCGGCGGCGCGCGGCCGGGCGGTCCTCCTCCGCACATTTCACAACCGGCGCGCGGTGCGGTCGGACTGGCCGTCCGCCTGGCTCTACCGGAGGACGGACGTCCTCGTGGCGGTGAGCCGCGAGATCGAGGATCGCTGTCGTGCCCTCGGGCTGCGGGGCCCCGTGCATCGCACGGCCGGCGTCGTGGACGTCGAGCGGTTCGCCGGCCCCGTCGATGGCGTGGCGGTCCGGGCGGGCCTCGGCGCCGGGGCCGGTCCTCTCGTCGGCTGCGTGGCGCGCCTGGCCGCCGGCCGCGGCCACGAGCTCCTGATCCGGGGATTTGCCCTGCTCACCGCGGAGTGGCCGTCGGCGCAGCTCGTGCTGGTCGGAAAGGGCGAGGCGCGCGCGCAGATCGCGGGCCTCGTTGGCGATCTCGGCCTCGGCGGGCGGGTCATCCTCGCCGGCTACCGGGACGGTGACCTGCCCGACGTGGTGGGGGCGCTGGACGTCTTCGTGCTCCTTCAGGCGGGCTCGGACGAGTCGTGCCGCGCCGCGCTCGAGGCCATGGCCGCGGGGTGCCCGGTGGTGGCCGGCCGGGTCGCCGGGCTGGCCGACTCCGTGATCCACGGGACGACCGGGCTGCTGCTGGATGGCGGCGAGCCCGGGGATGTGGCCGCCGCGCTCCGCACGCTCCTCGCCGATTCCCCGGCCGCGCGCGCGATGGGGGCGGCGGGGCGGGCCCGGGCTCGCGAGCGCTTCGGCCCGGAACGTCACGCGGCCGACATGGAGGCCGTGTATCTCGAGGCGATCGCCCGGCGCGGGCGGACGTCCTGATCACCGGCGGGACCGTCGCCGCTGACGGCGGCGCGCTGACATGAAGATCTCCATCCTCTGCTCGGACGTGTCGGACAACGCCGTCGGCCGCGCCGACCTGCTGGCCAGGCTGCTCGCGCCGCTCGCGGAGGTGGAGGTCGTCGGACCCCGGCATGGCCGCGAGATCTGGAGCCCCGTGGCGGGAGCCGCCGTCTCCTACCGGAGCATTCCCGGGCGCAGGATGCCCGGCTTCGCGCTCGGGATGCCGGCCCTCGCGCGGATGGCGGACGGAGACCTCCTGTACGCCTCGAAGCCCCGGCTCGGCAGCGCTGGCGTCGGGTACGCGGCCCGCGCGCTCTCGGGGCGCCCGCTCCTGCTCGACATCGACGACTGGGAGATGGGCTTCTTCCTGCGGGGCGGGGCGTGGGGCATTCCGGGCCGGGCCCTCAACCTCGGCAACCCGAAGGGCCTGCCGTGGACGTGGCTGATGGAGCGCCTCGCCCCGCTCGCCCACGGCGTGACCGTGGCCTCGCGATTTCTGCAGCGGCGCTTCGGGGGCACCCTGCTGCCTCACGTCCGCGACACCGACGCATGGAGGCCGGCGGGGGCCGATCCCGGTCCGGCGCGGCGCCGGCTCGGCATCGAGCGGGAGCGGGTCGTGATGTTCCTCGGGACGCCCCGCGAGCACAAGGGCATCAGCGATCTCGGCGCTGCCGTGCGCCAGCTGGGGCGCGCCGACGTCGTGCTGGCGGTGGTCGGCGCGGACCCCGCGAGCGCGCTGGCGCGCCGGCTCGCCGCCGAATGCCCCCTCGCCCGCCTCGCCGGCCCGATCCCCTTCGGCGAGGTCCCGGGCTTCCTGGCCGCCGCGGACGTGGTGGCCATCCCGCAGCGCGACACCAGCGACACGCGTGGGCAGGTGCCGGCGAAGCTGTTCGACGCGATGGCGCTCGGCCGGCCCATCGTGTCCACCCGGGTGTCGATGATCGGCGAGATCCTGGAGGGGTGCGGTCTCCTCGTGCCCCCCGGCGACAGCGGCGCTCTCGCCGAGGGCATCGGCTGGCTGCTCGACCATCGCCCCGAGGCCCTGCGGCTGGGGGAGCGCGCGCGGGCCCGGTGCGTGGAGCGATACAGCTTCGCGGCGGCGCGCGAGGTCCTGTTTCCCCTGGTCACCCGCGTGCTCCGGCGATGAGGATCGGGCTCGTCTGCCGGCCCTTCAGCTTTCACGGAGGCGTCGAGACGGCCACCGCGGGCCTCGTCGCCGAGCTCGCGCGGCAGGGCGACCGCGTGGAGCTGATCACCTGGTCGGGATCGAGCTCCGTGCCCGGCGTGCGCGTGCGGGTGCTCGCCACCGCTCGCGGTCCCTCCGTGGTGCGGCTCCTGTCCTTCGCCCTCGCCGCCCGCCGCGCCGCGCGCCTCGGCGCCTACGACGTCGTCCAGAGTCACGAGCGCGTGTTCGTGCAGGATGTCTACCGGGCGGGGGAGGGGACGCACCGCGGTTACCTGGCGGCCATGCGGCGCCCGGCCCGGGGGGTGTTCGACGCCGTCGTCCTCCGGCTCGAGCGCCGCATCTTCCAGCTGCAGGCGGCGCGCCACGTCGTGGCCATCTCGCGGCAGGGCGAGGAGGAGATCAGGCGCCTGTACAGCACGCCGGCCGATCGGGTGACCGTCGTCTACAACGGCGTGAACCTCGAGCGCTTCCACCCCGACCGCGCTGCCGCCGTGCGCGATGCCGCCCGGGCCGAGACCGGGCTCCCGCGGGAGGCGGGGGTCGTGCTGTTCGTGGGCTCGGGCTATGCGCGCAAGGGACTCGGCTCGCTCGTCGAGGCGTTCGCCGGGCTCGGCGACGCCCGCGCCCGCCTCGTCGTGGCGGGCAAGGGCGATGTCCGCCCCTTCCGCGCCGCCGGCGAGCGGCTCGGGCTCGGCGACCGCGCGGTGTGGCTCGGGCCGCGGCCGGACGTCGAGCGCCTCTACGCGGCCGCCGACGTCCTCGCCCACCCCGCCGTCTACGAGCCCTTTGGCAACGTTGTCCTCGAAGCGCTCGCCTCGGGGCTCCCTGTCCTCACGAGCGCCTCGGCGGGGGCGAGCGAGCTGGTGCGGCCCGGCGTCAACGGCCTGGTGGTGCGCCGCGTGGACGGTCCGGAGCTCCGCCAGGCCCTGCAAGACCTCCGCGACGGCGATGCCCGCCGGCTCCGGAGCCGGGCGCGCGAGTCGGCCGAGCCCTTCACGTATGCGGCTCAGGTGGCCGCCCTGCGCGCCGTCTACGGCCACCTGCCGCCTCCGGCGTCGGGTGACCCCCGGTCGGCAAACGGGGCTTTTCATTGATCGATCCCGTCGCGCCCTTTACACTGGCCGGCGATGACTGGTCGGGGCGGTGTCTTCGTCGACCGCGATGGGTGTCTCGTCGAGGAGATGGGGTACCTCAACCACGTGAGCCGGGTGCGCCTGCTGCCGCGCTCCGCCGAGGCGGTGCGGCGCCTCAACCGGGCCGGCGTGCCGGTGGTGCTGGCCACCAATCAGGCCGGGATCGCCAAGAACTACTTCGACCAGGACGTCCTGGAGGCCATCCACGGCGAGGTCCTGCGGCAGCTCCGGGCCGAGGGCGCTCACCTCGACGGGGTGTACGTCTGCACCCATCATCCCCGGGACGGCGAGCCGCCATACCGGGCGACGTGCGACTGCCGCAAGCCGCGGCCCGGCCTCCTGCTGCGCGCCGCGTCCGACCTCGGCCTCGATCTCCGGCGCTCCGTGATGGTGGGTGACAAGCCCTCCGACGTCGAGACCGGACACGCCGCGGGCGCGGCGGGGGTGCTCGTCCTGACCGGCTACGGGCGGGGCGAATGGGAACATCGGCGCCAGCGATGGCGGGCCACGCCCGAGCACGTCGCCGAGGACCTGCTGGAGGCGGTGGAGTGGGCGCTGGCGGAGCGGCTGTCGTGACGCTGGCGGATCGCATCGGGGCAGTGGTCTCCGCCTTCGGAGGCCGGCGCGTGGTCGTGGTCGGAGACCTGATCGCCGACGAGTACCTCTACGGCAAGCCGACCCGCGTGTCCCGCGAGGCCCCCGTCGTCATTCTGCGCTTCACCGGCCGGGAGGTGCGCCTCGGGGGCGCCGCCAACGCCGCCCACAACGCCCGCGCGCTCGGGGCGGAGGTCGTCCCGGTCGGCATGCTCGGAGCGGACGAGGCCGGCGCGGAGGTGCGCGCGCTGCTCGCCGGGGCCAGGATCGCTCTCGACGGGCTGGTGGCCTCGGCCGGGCGCATCACCCCGGTGAAGACGCGCATCGTGGCGGGCGGGCATCCCTCGACCTTCCAGCAGGTCGTGCGCCTGGACCGCGAGCCCGAACCGGAGCTCGATCCGGGCGGCGAGGATGCCCTGCTGGCCCGGCTGTCCGCGCTCGGCGCCCGAGCCGACGCCTTCCTGGTGTCCGACTACGGATATGGGACGGTGACACCCCGCGTGTTCGATCTCGTGCGGACCCTGGCCACGCGCGTTGGGGCGGTCATCACGGTGGACAGCCGCTACGACCTGCCGCGCTTCCGCGGCGTCACCGCGGCTACCCCCAACGAGCCGGAGGTCGAGGCCCTCACCGGGATGGAGCTGCACGACGACCGGAGCGTCGACAAGGCCGGCCGGCTCGTCCTCGATCGCCTGGACGCTCGCTATCTCCTGGTGACCCGGGGCAGCCGCGGCATGGCGCTGTTCGAGCGAGACGGCCCCGTGACGTTCCTCCCCATCCACGGGACCGACGAGATCGCCGACGTGACGGGCGCGGGGGACACCGTGATCGCCGCGTTCACGGTAGCCCTGGCCGCGGGCTGTCCGGCCGCGCAGGCGGCCGTGCTCGCCAACGTCGCCGGCGGGCTCGTGGTGCTGAAGCGGGGGACGGCCACCGCGTCGGGCGCCGAGCTCGCCGCCGCCGTCCGTGCCCATGGCGCCGCTCCTCACGCCGGATGAGGCCGAGCGGCGCGCCGCCGAATGGCGAGCGGCCGGCAAGCGCGTCGTCCTCGCCAACGGGTGTTTCGATCTCCTCCACGTCGGGCATGTGCGCTACCTCCGGGCCGCTCGCGCGCTGGGCGATGCCCTCGTGGTTGGCCTCAACTCCGACGCTTCCGTGCGGCGCCTCAAGGGCGAGGGGCGGCCGCTCGTGAGCGAGGGCGAGCGCGCCGAGATCGTCGGCGCGCTCGAGGCCGTGGACGCGGTGGTCATCTTCGGCGAGGATACGGTGGACGGGCTCGTCCGCCGGCTCCGGCCGGACATCCAGGCCAAGGGGACCGACTACACCGAGGACACCGTGCCGGAGGGCGCCACGGTGCGGGCGATGGGGGGGCGCGTCGCGATCGCGGGCGACGCAAAGGCGCACGCCTCCCGCGATCTCATCGCCCTGGTCGTTGCGCGCTTCGGCGGCCGTCCACGATGAGGATCGGCATCGTCAAGCTCTCCTCGCTCGGCGACGTCGTCCACGCCCTGCCGCTGGCCACCGCCCTGCGGCGCGGGTTCCCGGAGGCCTGGGTGGCCTGGGTGGCCGAGGAGCGCGAGGCGGCGCTCCTCGACGGACACCCGGACCTCGACGCGGTAGCGCGTGTGGACACGCGCCGGTGGCGGCGGCTGGCCCGCCGGCCCGCCGGTCTGCTCGCGGCCGGGCGAGAGATCGCCGCGGCTCGCCGCCGCCTCCGGGCCCTCGACCTCGATGTGGCCATCGATGCCCAGGGCCTCCTCAAGAGCGGGGCCATCGCCGCCGCCACCGGCGCGCGCGTGCGCATCGGGTTCGGGGCCGGCCATTGCCGCGAGCGGGCAAGCGCCGCCTTCACCCACCGTCACGTGAACCCGCCGGCGGCGGCGCGCCACGTCGTCGACCAGTACCTGGCGCTGCTCGGGCCGCTCGGCCTGGGCCCGGCGGCGCCGGAGTTCCGCGTGCCGACGTGGCCAGAGGCCAACCAGAAAATGCAGGGCTGGCTCGCTGGCCGCGGGCTCGAGCCGGGGGATCGTGTCGTGCTCCTGAACCCGGGGGCGGGCCGCCCCGACAAGCGGTGGCCGGCGGCGGCGTTCCGCGCGGTGGCGAGCGGGCTCGTCGCCCAGCCGGGGGCGGCGGCCGTGGTCGTGTGGGGCCCGGGCGAGCGCGAGCAGGCCGACGCGATCGCCGCCGGGCTCGGCCCGGCGGTGGCGGTGGCGCCGCCGACCGACTTGCACGAGCTGGCCGCGCTGCTCCGGCGCGCGACCCTGGTCGTCGCCGGCGACACGGGACCGCTGCATCTCGCCGCTGCGGTGGGCACGGCCTGCCTCGGCCTCTTCGGCCCGACCGCGGCCCGGCGCAACGGCCCCTACGGGGCGCGACATCGGGCTCTGGAGAGCCCCGACCGGACCATGCGCGGGATCGACCCGGTCGCCGTCCTGTGCGCGGCCCGGGAGATGCTCGATGCCGCGTGAACCCCGCGTCTCGGTGGCGGTGGTGACGTGGAACGAGGAGGAGCGCCTCCGGGCCTGTCTCGAGAGCGTGGCCTGGGCCGACGAGATCGTGGTGGTCGACGCCGAGTCCGCTGACAAGACCGTGGAGATTGCCCGGGCGTTCACCGACCGGATCTGGGTGCGCCCGTGGCCCGGGTTCGCCGCGCAGAAGAACTTCGCCCTGGAGCAGACCACCGGGGACTGGGTGCTGTCGCTCGACGCCGACGAGCACGTGACGCCGGAGCTGTCCGCCCGCATCGCCGAGGTGGTCCGCCAGGGAGGGTCGGCCGACGGGTACGCGCTCCCCCGGAAGAACATCTTCTGGGGCAGCTGGGTGCGCCACGGCGGCCTGTACCCGGACTTCCAGCTCCGCCTGTTCCGGCGCGGGGCGGGTCGGTTCGTGGCCGACGCCGTGCACGAGTCCGTCCGCGTGCCGGGCAGGGTGGAGCGTCTGGCCGAGCCCCTGCTCCACCATTCCTACCGCGGCCTGGAGGACTTTGTCGCGCGCTCGAACCGCTACTCCACGCTGGCCGCGGCGGACTGGGTCCGCCGGGGCCGCCGCACCGCGGTGACGGACCTGATCCTCCGCCCGCTCGGGCGCTTCGCCTCGATGTACATTGTGCACCGGGGGTTCCTCGATGGCTGGCGCGGCCTCGTCCTGGCCGTGCTGTACGCCAACTACGTGTTCCTCCGCACGGCCAAGGCCTGGGAGGCCCGGCAGGCGGGAGAGCGGGAAGGGCTCAACACACGGCCATGACCAGTGCGCGCGAGCGGGTCCTGTCGGGCATGCGGCCGACGGGCAAGGTGCATCTCGGGAACTACCTGGGGGCCCTCCGGAACTGGGTGACGCTCCAGGAGGACTACGATTGCTTCTACTTCGTGGCGAACTGGCACATGCTGACCACGGACGCCGTGCGCAGCGCGGAGGCGGCCGCGCTCACCGTCGAGATGATGGCCGACTGGCTCGGGGCCGGTCTCGACCCGGAGCGCTCCACGCTGTTCATGCAGTCGCTGGTGCCGGAGCACGCCGAGCTCCACCTGCTCTTCTCGATGATCGCGCCCGTCAGCTGGCTCGAGCGCGTCCCGACCTACAAGGAGATGGTGGAACAGCTCGGACTGGAGTCGCCGTCCTACGGGCTCCTCGGCTACCCGCTGCTCCAGTCCGCCGACATTCTCATGTACAAGGCGCAGTGGGTGCCGGTCGGCGTCGATCAGGTGCCGCACATCGAGCTGACGCGGGAGGTGGCGCGACGCTTCAACGGGACGTGGCGGCCGGTGTTTCCGGAGCCGCAGCCCAGGCTCACGGAGATCCCCAAGGTGCCGGGGACCGATGGCCGGAAGATGTCAAAGTCGTACGGCAACGCCATCGACCTCGCCGACAGCGAGGAGACCGTGCAGGCCAAGATCCGGCCCATGATCACGGATCCCGCCCGCAAGCGGCGGACCGACCCCGGCGACCCCGCGGTGTGCCCGGTGTTCGACCTGCACCGGATCTTCACCCCCGAGGCCGATCGCGCGGCGTGCGCGGACGGCTGCCGCACCGCCCGCATCGGCTGCCTCGATTGCAAGGCCGTGCTCCTCGGGCACATGCTGCCCCCCCTGCGCGAGATCCGCGAGCGCCGCGAGCGATACGCGGCGCGGCCCAAGGACCTCGTCGAGATCCTGCACGAGGGGTCGCGCCGCGCCCGCGAGACGGCGCGCCGGACCATGGACGAGGTTCGATCGGCGGTCGGGCTCGAGCCGTGACCGAGATCGCCGGGCCCGCCCTCACCGTCCGCGTCGAGTCGTTCGAGGGCCCGCTCGACCTCCTGCTGCACCTGTGCCGCCGGCACGAGATCGACCTCGCCCACCTGCCCATGCGCACGGTGACGGACCAGTACCTCGCCCACCTCGAGTCCATTCAGTTCCGCGACCTCGAGGTGGCGGGAGCGTTCATGGTGATGGCGGCCACCCTCATCTACCTCAAGTCCAAGTTGCTGCTCCCGCGCATCGAGGGCGAGAGCGACGACGAGGTCGACGAGGAGGGCGAGCTGCTGCGCCGGGAGCTGGCCGCGCGCCTGCAGGAGTACGCACGGGTCAAGGCGCTGGGGGCGTGGCTCGGCGGACGGGAGGCGGAGCAGTCGCGCATCTTCGGGCGCCCGACCGGGGAGCTGCCGCCACCCGAGGACATCCCGCTCGAGGACCTGTCCGTCCACCTCCTGGTCCGGGCCGTCAACCGCCTGGCGGAGGGGCAGCGGGTCCGCGTGCCGCGGGAGGTGGAAGCGAACCCCGTCTCGATCCTCGAGCGCATGGGCGAGATCCTCGATCTCCTGCGCCACACCTGGTCCATCCTGTTCTCGTCGGTCGCGGGCGCCGAGCGCATCCGCGCCGAGTGGGTGGTGACGCTGCTCGCCCTCCTCGAGCTCGTGCGCCTCGGGCAGGCGCGCGCGCGACAGGCCGAGCTGTTCGGGGAGATCGTCATCGAGCGCGACGCGGTCAGCGTCAAGCCCCCGCCGGAGGACCCCCATGCCTGAACCCGTCGACATTCTCGAAGCGCTGCTGTTCGCCTCCGAAGGACCGGTCGAGCTCGACCGGCTCCGCGAGGTGCTGGACCTGCCGTCGGTCGGGCAGGCGCAGGAGCTCGTGGCCGTCCTGCGAGAGCGGCTCGAACGCGACGGCCGTGCCCTGCAGGTGGTCGACGTGGCCGGAGGCGTGCGGCTCGTCACCCGGGCCGAGGTCGCGCCGTGGCTGGTGCGCCTGGCCCGGAGCCGGACGCGCTCGCGGATGTCCCGCCCCGCCCTCGAGGCGCTGGCGATCGTGGCCTACCGCCAGCCCGTGTCCAAGCCCGAGATCGACGCGGTGCGCGGGGTGAACTCCGAGGGCGTGCTCGACAGCCTGCTCGAGCGCCGCCTGGTGCGCATCGCCGGCCGCAAGGAGACTGCCGGGCGCCCGTTCCTGTACGAGACCACGCGCGAGTTCCTCATCGCGTTCGGCCTGCGCGATCTCGGGGACCTCCCCAAGCCGGAGGGCGATCTCGTTGTCCCGGCCGACGTGCCGGCGCCCGGCGGTGCCGAGCCGCCTGTCGAGGACGGAACGCCCGACGAGGCATCCGGCGAGGACCGCGCCACCGGCGAGACGTCCGTCGCCGCCACGGCGGCGGGTGCGGCGTCCCTCCCCGGGCCGTCCGCGGATGCGGAACCGGGCGGCGACGGGACGGGCGACGACGTGCAGAGCGGCGAGTCGGAGCGCGAGGATCTACCGGCGGAGTTGCCAGTTGCCGACGCGCCCCCGGGCGAGCACTGCGCAGGGGCAGCATCTGTCCCGCGCTCGTCGGCGACGGGGGTCGCAATCGCGGAGGCGGGCGTCCCGGCGCCCGCGATGGCCCAGGCGCCCGGGCCGTCGCGTCCACCGCCGCCCGGCGAGATGCCGCCGGCGCCGTCCGCCGAGGAGCCGGGAGCCCATCCGCGAGGATGAGGCCGGCCCCTGGCCGGACGGCTCTCCACCGTTCGCATGCGCATCAGCAAGATCCTGGCCCAGGCCGGCCTGGCATCGCGCCGGGGCGCGGAGGCGCTCCTGGTGGCCGGCCGCGTCACCGTCAACGGCCGCGTCCAGGGCGAACCCGGAGCGCAGGCCGACCCCGAGCACGACATCATCGCGCTCGACGGCCGCCCGCTTCCCGGGGCCGAACCCCTCGCGTACATCCTCGTCAACAAGCCGCGCGGGTACCTGTCGAGCCGCCGCGACCCCGGGGGCCGGCCGGTCGTGCTCGATCTCGTGCCCGGGACGCGCGAGCGCCTGTTCCCAGTGGGACGCCTCGACCGGGACGCCGAGGGGCTGGTCATGCTCACGAACGACGGCGAGCTCGCCAATCGCCTGCTGCATCCGCGCTACGGGGTGGCGCGGGTCTACGAGGCCGAGGTCGAGGGCCGCGTCCATCCCGGCGACCTCGGACGATGGCGCCGCGGAATCGAGCTCCCCGACGGGCCGGCGATCCCCTCGGCCGTCGAGATCCTCACCCGCGGACCGGCCACGACGCGCCTCCGCGTCGTCTTCCGGGAGGGCCGCAAGCATGAGGTCAAGCGCTACTGCCAGGCGCTCGGCCACCCCGTGCGCCGGCTGGTGCGCACCGCGTTCGGCCCGCTGAAACTCGGCGACCTTCGCGCGGGCCGTCATCGCCGCCTCACCGGGCGGGAGGTGAGCGCGCTGCGGATGCTGTCGCGGGCGCCGGGACCGTGAGCGCGGAGCCCACGGCCCGGGCCCCACCGTCGTCCTTGCGCCGGCGGGGCCGGGTGCCTATAATGCCGGGACGTCGTGATAGATCGGTGTCAGGAGCCCCTATGAGCCTGGACGAGTTGCGTTCCAGGATCAACGACCTCGACGAGCAAATCCTCGATCTCCTCAACCAGCGGGCTCGCACCGCACTCGCCATTGGAGAGCTGAAGAGGGAGCGGTCCCTCCCGTACTTCGTGCCGGAGCGCGAAGCGCAGGTCCTCGAGCGCGTGCTCGCCCTGAACCAGGGCCCCCTCGGGCCCGATGCCGTTCGGGCCATCTGGCGCGAGGTCCTGTCCGCCGCGCTGGCGATCGAGCACCCGCTCCCGGTCGCGTACCTGGGCCCGGCCGGCACCTACACGCATCAGGCGGCCATTCATCGGTTCGGCTCGTCGGCGCAGCTCGCCCCGGTGCGGACCATCGGGGACGTGTTCGACGAGATCGAGCGGGGGCGCGCCGACTTCGGCGTCGTGCCGATCGAGAACTCGACGGAGGGAGCGGTCAACGTCACGCTCGACCGCCTGCTGGAGTCGGAGCTCCTCATCACCGGCGAGGTCGTGCTGGAGATCTCCCACCAGCTGCTGTCGGGGGCCGGGGACCTGGCCGAGCTGAAGCTGGTATGTTCCCACCCGCAGGCCCTGGCCCAGTGCCGCCAGTGGCTGATGGCGAACCTGCCCGACGTTCCCACGCAAGAGACGACCTCCAACACCGCGGCGGCGGACCGGGCGCGCGAGGACCCCACCCTGGCCATCATCGCCTCGGAGCTGGCGAGCCGCATCTACGGCTTGCCCATCCTGCGCGGCCGGATCGAGGACAATCCGCACAACTCCACTCGCTTCCTCGTGCTGGGGCGCCGCCCCAGCGCGGTGAGCGGGCGGGACAAGACGTCGATCCTCTTCTCCATGAAGAACGAGCCCGGCGTGCTCTTCCGCATCCTGGAGCCCTTCGCGGGGGCGCGGCTCAACCTCACGAAGATCGAGTCGCGCCCGACGAAGCGCCGCCCGTGGGAGTACGTCAACTTCGTGGACTTCGAGGGCCACGCGGACACTCCCGAGGTGGAGGCGGTGCTGGGCCAGGTGCGGCAGCGCTGCCAGTTCCTCAGGATTCTCGGCTCATACCCGGCGGCCTGAAGGTCGGTGGTGTCCAGGGGAGTCGTGGCGGAGCGCAACGGATGACAGTCCCCTGGGAGTCGCTTGCCAACGAGCATATCCTCGGCATCGCCCCCTACGAGCCCGGCACGCCCCTCGAGGAGGTCGAGCGCGAGCTGGGCATCCACGACGCCATCAAGCTCGCCGGGTCGCACATCATCGAGTGCATGCGCATGATCGACACGGGGCGGGCGTACCTCGTCGCGGCGTTCGGCTCCCTCGGCCTCACGTTCGCGCCCTCGCGCGCCAACTTCCTCCTCGTCGACGTCGGGCGGAACGCCGTGGACGTGTACCAGCGGCTGCTCCGCGAGGGCGTGATCGTGCGGCCCATGACCAGCGTTGGCCTCGAGAACGCGCTGCGCGTGGCCGTCGGGGCACCCGAGGAGAACCGCCGCGTGATCACGGCGCTCCGCACGGTGCTCGCGGAGGCCAGGCGCGCGTGATCCGACGCCTCGCCGTGGTCGGGCTGGGCCTGCTCGGGGGCTCGGTGGCACGGATGTCGCGAGGGCAGGGGCTGGCCGACCAGATCGTGGCGATCGGACGCTCGCGCGAGGGGCTGGAGGCGGCGCGGCGCGACGGCGTGGTGGACGACATCACCACCGACATCGCGGCGGGGCTTCGCGGCGTCGACCTGTGCGTGCTCGCGACCCCGGTGGCAGTGCTGCGGGGCCTGCTCGCCGACGTGTGGGCGGCCGCGCCCTCCGACTGCGTCATCACCGACGTCGGAAGCACCAAGCGGGCCATCGTGGACGCCGCCGAGCGCCTCGCTGACGGGCGGCCGCTCGCCTTCGTGGGCGGCCACCCCATGGCCGGCTCGGAGCGCAGCGGCTACGCGGTGTCGCGGCCGGACCTGTTCCGCGGCGCCACCGTGATCCTCACGCCGACGGAGCGCACCGCCGCCGACGCCCTCAAGCGCGTGTGCGGGCTGTGGGAGGCGGCGGGAGCTCGTGTCCGCACGATGGACGCGGCGAGCCACGACCGCGCGGTGGCCGCGGTGAGCCACCTGCCGCACCTCGTGGCCGATGCCCTCGTGGACGGCGTGCTGCGCATGGATCCCGCGTTCCTCGACGTCGCCGGGCGGGGCTTTCGCGACACCACGCGCATCGCCGCCGCCGATCCCCGGATGTGGCGGGAGATCTTCCAGGAGAACCAGGCCGCCCTCGGCGAGGCGCTCGCCGCCTTCCGGATCGCGCTCTCGCACCTCGAGGGCCTGGTCGACGCCGGGGACGGGGCCGCCGTGGAGGCGGCGCTCGCTCGCATCAAGGACGTGCGCGAGCGGATGACGGGATGAGGATCCGGGTCACGCCCGTCCGGGTGCTCCGCGGCCGTGTGGAGGTACCGGGCGACAAGTCCGTCTCCCACCGTGCCGCGCTTCTCGGCGCGCTGGCCACGGGGTCGACGGAGATCACGGGCTTCCTCGAGGGCGAGGACTGCCTGGCCACGCTGTCGGCGGTCCGGGCGCTCGGCGCCGGGGTCAGCCAGAAAGCCCCCGGACACTACGTGATCGACGGGGTCGGGCTGAACGGGCTCGTCGAGCCCTACGACGTGATCGACTGCGGCAACTCGGGCACCACGGCCCGGTTGCTGGTGGGCCTCCTCGCCGGACAGCCGTTCTCGACCGTGCTCACGGGTGACCGGTCGCTGCGCGGCCGGCCCATGGCCAGGGTGGCCGATCCGCTCCGGCGCATGGGGGCGACCGTGGTCGGCCGCCAGCAGGGCACGAGGCTCCCCCTGGCCGTCATCGGAGCCCGGCCGCTGCGCGCGATCCACCACGTGTCCCCCGTGGCCTCCGCCCAGGTCAAGAGCGCGGTACTGCTTGCCGGACTCTGGGCCGACGGGCCGGTCACGGTGGAGGAGCCGGCGCCGTCGCGCGATCACACGGAGCGGATGCTCGCCGCGTTCGGGGGGCAGCTCGCCATCCGCGAGCGCACCGTGACGATCAGCCCGGCGCCTGACCTGCAAGGGACCCCGGTGGCGGTGCCGGGGGACATCTCGTCGGCGGCCTTCTTCCTGGTGGCGGCCAGCATCATCGACGGCAGCGATGCCGTGGTCGCGAAGGTCGGCGTCAACCCGACGCGCACTGGCGTGCTCGACGCCCTCGCCGCCATGGGGGCCGCGATCACCCCCGAGGGCGGCGCCAGCAGCGCGGCGGGCTCGGGCGGCGGCGAACCCATGAGCACGCTCCGCGTCCGGGGGGGTGGGCTCCGCGGGACCGAGATCGGCGGTGGCATGATCCCGCGGCTGATCGACGAGGTGCCGGTGCTGTCCGTGGCCGCCTGCGTGGCGGAGGGGATCACATCCATCCGCGACGCCGCCGAGCTGCGCGTGAAGGAGTCGGATCGAATCCGTGCCGTCGCCACGCAGCTCGCCCGCATGGGGGCGCGCGTGCGCGAGCTGGAGGACGGGCTCGCCATCGAAGGCGGGGGAGGCCTGCGGGGAGCGGTGGTGGCGAGCGGGGGCGATCACCGCATGGCGATGGCGCTCGTGGTGGCCGGCCTCGCCGCCGACGGGCCCACCGTGGTCGAGGATACCGACTGCATCAACACCTCCTTCCCCGGCTTTGCCGCCGCCCTCAACGCCCTCGCCGGTCAGCCGTGCGCGGTGGAGGAGGCGTGATGGCCAGCTGCGCCCGGCAGCCCGTGGTGACGATCGACGGCCCCGCGGGGGCCGGCAAGTCCACGGCGGCCCGCGAGCTGGCCCGGCGTCTTGGGTTCCGCCTGGTGGACACGGGGGCCATGTACCGGGCGCTCGCATGGGCGGTGCGGGAGGCGGGCCTGCCGCCGGAGGACGGGCCGGCGCTCCGCGCGCTCCTGGCCCGCACCACCGTCGATCTCGCGGGCGGCCGGGTGACGGTCGACGGTCGCGACGTGACGGACGCCATCCGGTCTCCCGCGATCGGGGCGCTCACTTCTGTCTTGACGGCTCTCCGGCCGGTACGGGATAAGATGACTCCCTTGCAGCGCGCCCAGGCCTGCGACGGAGGTGTGGTGTTCGAAGGGCGGGACACCGGCAGTGTGGTCTTTCCCGAAGCCGAGGTGAAGGTCTACCTCGAGGCGAGCCTCGAGGCTCGGGCCCGGCGCCGGTACCTGGAGCTGGGCCAGCGCGGCGTCGAGACGAGCCTCGAGACGGTGCGGGCCGAGGTTGCCCGGCGGGACCAGCAGGACATGGCGCGGGAGCTGGCGCCCCTGGTGAAGCCGGACGGAGCGCTCGTGCTGGACTCGACGGCCCTGTCGGCGGAGGCCGTCGTCGAGAGACTCCTGCAGGAGGTGGAGCGAGCGCGGTGCTGTACGGCATCCTGAAACCCCTCGCCGTCCTGGTGATGCGCCTGTGGTTCCGCCTCGAGGTGCGAGGCACGGAGCACGTCCCCGCGGCGGGGCCGGTGCTCCTCGTTGCCAACCACTCGAGCCTGCTGGATCCGCCCCTCGTGGGCGGAGCGGCGCCCCGGCGACTATGCTTCATGGCCAAGGCCGAGCTGTTTCGCGTCCCGCTGTTCGGCCGGCTGATCCGGGCCCTCAACGCCAGGCCCGTCCGCCGCGAGGGCGCCGGCGCGCAGGCGTTGCGCGAGGCGCTCGACGCCCTGCGGTCCGGCCAGGCCCTGCTCGTGTTCCCGGAGGGAACGCGCGGGGACGAGGGGGACATCCGACCGGCCAAGCCGGGGGCGGGGATGCTGGCCGTGATGAGCGGGGCCACCGTGGTGCCCGTATACGTCTCGGGCTCGGGGCGCGCCCTGCCGCGTGGCCGGCTGGTCCCGCGGCCGGCCAAGGTGGTCGTGCGGTTCGGACCGGCGCTGTCATTCACGGTCGCACCGGACGACGCCCGGCGGGAACGGTATCGCGAGGCCGCCGAGGAGATGATGCGGGCGGTGGCACGCCTTCGCGACGCGGCGGTCCGGGCGCCAGGGGCGGCGGCGACACCAGCACACATGCAGGATCGTATTTCCGGGTAGACTCGTGCACAGTGCGGGCTGTCCCCGGGTGGCCGGGGACGGCGCCGCGATTTCCATCAAGGAGGAAGTGGCAGCATATGGACACGCAGAAGCGGAATGACCAGAGTTTCGCGGGCGGCCCGACGGAGGATCACGAGAGCCCCGAAGAGACCATGGAGCAGTGGTTCACGCGGGGGGTGAGTGACCTCGAAGAAGGCGAGGTGGTCCGCGGGCGGGTGGTCGAGGTCCGCGACAGCGAGGTCCTCGTCGACATCGGCTACAAGAGTGAGGGGACGATCGCCATCGAGGAGTTCCGGCATTCGGGACCCCCCAAGATCGGCGACGAGATCGAGGTGTACCTGGAGGCCAAGGAGGACAGCGAGGGGCTCATTGTCCTCTCCAAGGACAAGGCCGACAAGATCAAGGTCTGGGACGCCATGTCCAGGTCCTACGAGAGCGGCACCCCCGTCGAGGGCCGCGTGGTGGAGGTCGTCAAGGGCGGCCTCGCCGTCGACGTGGGCGTGCGCGCCTTCCTTCCTGGCTCGCAGGTCGACCTCCGGCCCGTCAAGAACCTCGGGGCCATGCTGGGCCAGACCATCCGGGCCAAGGTGATCAAGCTCAACCGCCGGCGCGGCAACGTCGTCCTGTCCCGGCGCACGGTGCTCGAAGAAGAGCGGGAGGAGAAGAAGAAGCACACGCTCGCCGTGCTGTCCGAGGGCATGGTGCTGTTGGGGACCGTCAAGAACATCACCGACTACGGCGCTTTCATCGACCTCGGCGGCATCGACGGGCTCCTGCACGTCACCGACATGTCGTGGGGACGGATCGGCCACCCCTCCGAGATCTTCCAGGTCGGGGACCAGGTGGAGGTGGTGGTGCTGCACTTCGACCGCGACAGCGGGCGAGTGTCCCTCGGCTACAAGCAGAAGTCCTCCGACCCCTGGGCGGCGGTGGACCAGAAGTACCCCGCCGGGCAGAAGGTGTTGGGGCGCGTCGTGAGCCTGACCAACTACGGGGCGTTTGTCGAGCTGGAGCCCGGTGTGGAAGGGCTGGTCCACGTGTCCGAGATGTCGTGGACGCGGCGGGTGCGCCACCCGTCGAAGGTTGTCAACGTGGGAGACACCGTCGAGGTCATCGTGCTCGAGGTGAACAAGGCGACAAAGCGCATCTCCCTCGGCATGAAGCAGGTCGAGGCCGATCCGTGGGAGACGATCGACGAGCGGTACCAGGTGGGCATGCGCGTGCAGGGCAAGGTGCGCAACCTCACCGATTTCGGCGCCTTCGTGGAGCTGGAGCCCGGCGTGGATGGCCTGCTGCACATCTCGGACATGTCCTGGACGCGCAACATCGGGCACCCGTCGGAGCTGCTCAAGAAGGGCCAGCCCGTCGAGACCCAGGTGCTGAGCGTTGACAAGGACAACAAGCGCATCTCGCTCGGGCTCAAGCAGATCCAGCCCGACCCGTGGGAAACGGTGGCGCAGCGGTTCCCGATGGGCTCTCGCGTCACCGGCAAGGTGGTGCGCCTCACCGACTTCGGCGCCTTCGTGGAGCTGGAGCCCGGCGTGGACGGCCTGCTGCACATCTCCCAGATGTCGTCCCGTCCGATCAACACGCCCGCGGACCTCGTCAACGTGGGCGACGAGCTCACGCTGCTCGTGATCCGCGTCGACTCCAACGAGCGCCGCATCGGCCTCTCGCTCAAGGAGCTGGCCGCGGCCATCGAGGAGCCGGCGCCGGAGCAGCACCGCGGCCGCCAGAAGGGTCGGCGGCGGCGCGCGGACGAAGATTACGACGACGAGGAATAGCGGGGGCGGGTGATGGCGTCGCGCGCCCGGACCATCGCCGTCGCCATCGGACTCACCGCTGGCGTCCTGCTCGTGTTCCTGGTCACCGTCTGGGTGCTGGTCGCCGTGCTCGAGGATGGGGCGTTGCCGGGCGGAGCGCGCCTGGCCGTGGTCGAGGTCGAGGGGATCATCGTCAACGGCGACGATGTCGTCCGCGATCTGAAGGAGCACGCCGACAATCCCGCGGTGAGGGCGGTGGTGCTGCGGGTCAACAGCCCGGGCGGCGTCGTGGGACCGACGCAGGAGATCTTCTCCGCCGTCCAGCGGGTGCGCCGGGGTGGCAAGCCCGTGGTCGCCTCCCTCGGGGCGGTCGCTGCCTCGGGGGGGTACTACATCGCGGCCGCCGCCGACCAGATCTACGCCAATCCCGGGACGCTGACCGGCTCCATCGGCGTGGTGATGCAGCTTGCCAACGTCGAGGGGCTCCTCAAGAAGGTCGGCGTGGACTACGTGGTGATCAAGGCGGGGGCGTTCAAGGACGTCGGGAGCTTCGCACGTCCCATGAGCCCAGAGGAGCGGCGCATCCTGCAGGCGCTGCTCGACGACGTCTACGGGCAGTTCGTGAACGCCGTGGCCGAGGGGCGCCAGCTCGAGCGGGACGCGGTGCTCCGGTTCGCCGACGGGCGGATCTATTCCGGCCAGCAGGCCCAGGCCCTCCGGATGGTCGACGAGCTCGGCGGGCTCGAGGACGCCATCGACGCCGCGGCCAAGCTCGGTGGACTCCCGGAGAGGCCCAGGGTCGTGCTGCCGCGGCGGCGCTTCTCGATCACCGACCTCCTTCGAAATCAGGTCGGCCTGCCCAGCCCCGCGGCTGCCCTGGCCAGCCTGGCCGGCCTGCCCGCGCTCAAGACTCCCTTGTACCTGATGGACTAGTGATCGCTAACCCCTCAACCTTCTTGACAATCTTCTGCACTGGATGTAACTTCGGTGCTGCGGTTGGGCTCGAGGCTGCAGGCACCGGGTCGAGCCCAGGTCTGAGTTCGAGGCTTCGGGAGGGCAGACCATGACCAAGGCGGACCTGATCGACGAGCTGTCCCGGGTGTCGAACCTCACCAAGAAGGAGACGGAGCTGATCGTCAACACCGTCTTCGACAACATCACGGAGGCGCTCGCCCGGGGCGACAAGGTGGAGCTGCGCGGATTCGGAAGTTTCCGGATCCGGCACCGCAACTCGCGCAAGGGCCGGAACCCGAAAACGGGGGACTCCGTCAGCGTTCCGGAAAAGCGCGTTCCGTTCTTCAAGGTCGGCAAGCGGCTCCGGGAGCTTGTAAACACATAGGAGCGCTGTGGATCGTCTCTGGGCGCCCTGGCGGATGACGTATGTGACCACCGCGGGCGCACCCTCCACATCGTGCATCTTCTGTGGAGCCCGTGACGCCGGCGACGACCGGCGCAGTCTCATCCTCTGTCGCAGCCCACGAGCCTTCTTGATCCTGAATGCCTACCCCTACGCCTCGGGTCACCTGATGGCCGTCCCCGCCCGTCACGTCGGCGGCCTCGAGGATAGCCAGGACGACGAGATGACCGAGACGATGGCCCTGCTCCGCCAGGGGGTGCGCGCGCTCCAGACCGCCTATCGGCCGGACGGGTTCAACGTCGGGCTGAACCAGGGGCGGGTGGCGGGGGCGGGAGTGCTCGGGCACCTGCACCTGCACGTGGTGCCTCGCTGGAACGGCGACACGAACTTCATGCCGGTGATCGGCGAGACCAGGGTCCTGCCGGAATCACTCGAGGTGACCTACGACCGCTTGCAGGCCGCGCTGCGTGGCTAGTGTGCTGAGTCAGAAATGTGCCGACAAAGCGCCGGGCGGGATGGGGGCCCTCCCCGCGGGACACGCTGTGTCGCGGAGCGCTACCGGCACTCAATGGGGCCACGAGATGGGTGGTGGGTGGCTTCGGCCATCCGCAGAAGATACGGTCCCGCGGGGAGGACCCCCCCCCCACCCGGCGCCGCGAGTCCACGAACTTCTGACTCGGGACACTAGCCCGGACTATGCGTGAACTAGACGCCCACCCCCACCCCGCCCGGCGCTCTGTCGGCACGTCTCGGACCCGGGACACTCGTGCCCCAAATCAAGGGAGAGGTCGTCCCCGACGTGCACGTCCCCCCGCGCTCAGGAGCACGCCGGCAAAGCGCCGGCGGACCCGCGCTGGGCCGGGCCGCGCTGCGGGTCAGGCGAAGCCGGCCACGGGCACCGATGCCCGGCGCGGGCCGCGGCCCCGGACGAGGGCGGCGGCGTCCTCGGGGCGCCCGGCCCGCAGGTGGGCGGCGACGAGCGTGTGCTCGATCTGGTCGCGCTGGGCCCGGCTGCCGCCGATCCGCGCATGCTCGGACAGCACAGGGGCGAGGCCTCGGACCGCGCCTTCCCAGTCCCCCGCGCGAAGTCGCCGAAGGCGGGGGCCAGAGCCGCGACCACGGCCCCCGCGGGCGACCGGCTCGAGGCCTCGCGGAGGTCTCGAGCCAGGCGATCGAGCGCCTCGCCGTCCCCCGCCCCGGCGTGGGCGAGGGCCCGATGGACGTCCACGAAGGCGACGCCGATGTGGGGAAAGGCCTGCTGGGGCCCTGCACGGCGAGCCATCGCGCCCATCCGATCTCGGCCACGGCCAGGCCATCCCCGGCAGCGAGAGCGCGCCCGAAGGCGGCGGCGGCCCCGGGTTGCGCCGACAGGACGAGGTCGCAGCCCTCGACGTATGCGTCGCGCGCGGCCGCCGACGCGGTCGACACGGCCAGGTCATACCGGTCACGGAGCACGGGGGGCCTTGCCGAGGATCGGGTCGCGCATACCCGGGGGGCAAGGCTAGCACGGGCGGCCGCCTGAGGATGCAGGTCGCCCCGTCCCGCGGTACAACTTGAAGAGGCGGGCGCGCCGAGCGGGAGGCCGGGGGAAGCCGGCCGCGCCGGGCCGCGGCCCGCGGGCGGGCGCGGCGGGTCAGCCGAGCGGCGCGCGCGTTCGCCCCTGCTTCGTCCGCGAGGGAGGGGCCAGGACCAGGGAGCCGCGATCGTGGATGACAACCCAGCCCGGCGCCAGGCCGACGAGCTCGTGCGGATCGTGACGAGCGCCGTCCGCGAATGCTGGGAGGCCTATGCGCTCCAGTTCGGCGACGGCGACAAGCCGACGCGAGCCGGGATCGACGCGGTCCTGGCGCGATCGGCCTATCCGATCCTCGCCGCCGTCGACGACATGCCGGCCGACCTGCGTCCCGTCCTCGTGCCCCACGTCGTGCGCGCCATGCTCACGGCGTTCCTCCAGGTGACCCAGGAGGCGCTCGGCCGGGAGCACCGGCGCATGCTCGACACCCTCGAGACCGAGGCCCTCCGCTTCGCCGACCGGGCGAACCGCGCGATCGACGAGGCGGGCCGGGCGCGCGCCCGCGACGTGGCGCGGCTCCAGGATCAGGTCGACCGCCTCCGGCGCGAAATCGAGCGCGGCACCCCGCCGTGACGACCGACCCATGCCGGACGCCGGATCCCCGGACGCCGCGTCGTATACTCCCGACATGAGAGCGGATCGGCAGCGGAGGCGCGTCCGGTGACGCGGGAGCGGATCCTGGCCATGGTCCTCGCCGGCGGCAAGGGCGAGCGCCTGTATCCCTTGACGCGCGAGCGCAGCAAGCCCGCCGTGCCGTTCGGAGCGCGCTACCGCATCGTCGACTTTGTCCTCTCGAACTTCGTCAACTCCGGCATCCTCGGCCTCTACGTGCTCGTCCAGTACAAGAGCCAGTCGCTGATCGAGCACCTGCGCACGGGCTGGCGCACCGGGGGCATCCTCAGCTCGCACTTCATCACCGCCGTGCCGCCCCAGATGCGCCGGGGCGAGGCCTGGTACCAGGGAACGGCGGACGCCGTACTCCAGAACCTCGACCTCATCGACGACTTCGACCCGAGCCTGGTCGCCGTGTTCGGCGCCGACCACATCTACCGGATGGACGTGAACCAGATGATCGCGTTCCACCGCGACCGCGCGGCGGACCTGACCGTGGCCGCCCGGCCGGTGCCCCTTGCCGAGGCGAGCCAGTTCGGCGTGATCGAGGTCGACGCCGAGGGCCGCATCCTGGGCTTCCAGGAGAAGCCGGAGGCCCCCACCCCGATCCCGGGCGATCCGACCCGGGCCTACGCGTCCCTCGGCAACTACGTGTTCACGCGCCGCGCCCTGGTCGACATCCTCCTCGCCGCCGAGCAGCGGCAGGCGGCCGACGACTTCGGCCGATCCATCCTGCCGAGGCTGCTCGCGACGCACCGCGTGTTCGCCTACGACTTCCAGCGCAACGTGGTGCCGGGCATCAAGCCCTACGAGGAGCTCGGTTACTGGCGCGACGTGGGGACGATCGAGGCCTACTGGCGCGCCCACCTCGACCTGCTCGGCGAGCAGCCGGTCTTCGATCTCGACAACCGGGAGTGGCCGGTCCTGACCGACGCCTACCAGGGGCCGTCGGCCCGGATCATCGCCGGCGAGATCGACGACGCTCACGTGGGCGCGGGCTCGCTGCTCAAGCGGGCCAGCGTCCGGCACTCGATCCTCGGCCGGAACGTGACCGTCCACGAGGGCGCGGTCATCGAGGACTCGGTGGTGATGGACCACACCTCGGTGGGCAAGGGCGCCCGGCTCCGGCGCGTCATCGTGGACCGGTTCAACGTGATCGGATCGGACCAGGAGATCGGTCTCGATCCCGAGGAGGACCGGCGGCGCTATCACATCGACCGGAGCGGCATCGTGGTGATCCCCCGCGGCGGCCGCCGAGAGTACCTCTGGCACGCCCGCTCGCTCTAGTGTCCTGAGTCGAAAGTTCGTTGACTCACGGCGCCGGGTGGGGTGGGGGCCCTCCCCGCGGGACCGTATCTTCTGCGGATCGCCGAAGCCACCCACCACCCATCTCGTGGCCCCATTGAGTGCCGGCGACGCTCCCGCCACTCAGCGTGTCCCGCGGGGAGGGCCCCCACCCTGCCCGGCGCTTTGTCGGCACATTTCTGACTCAGGACACTAGCTCCGGCCCAGCGTGAACAGAGGGCCGCCCTCACCCGAGCCCGCTTCCTCTCCGAGACTCGCCGAGGGATGAGTTCTTGCGGCCCCTCGCCCCCTCCTCGGGGGCGAGGGGCCCGTCTCACTCGGGACGCTAGCCGGCGAGGCTACGCGCGTGCGCCGGTGGGGGAGGGCTCGGGCATGTCCAGCGTCGTCACCCGCCGCAGCTCGCGGCGATACCGGGAGTCGTCGAACGGCCGGGCCCTGTGCATCGTCGCG
>DATKEI010000047.1:0-2633 GCA_035544455.1 Binatia bacterium
GGAGCAGCGGACGCTGTTCGACATGGAGATGCTCCGCGAGCTCGGCTACTGCCACGGCATCGAGAACTACTCCCGGCACCTCTCGGGCCGCAAGCCCGGCCAGAACCCGGCGACCCTCATGGACTACCTGCCGCGAGACGCCGTGGTGATCATCGACGAGTCGCACGTGACAGTGCCGCAGATCCGGGCCATGTATCACGGCGATCGGTCCCGGAAGGAGACGCTGGTGGAGTACGGGTTCCGGATGCCGTCGGCCTTCGACAACCGACCGCTGACCTTCGAGGAGTTCCAGGGCATCGTGCCCCAGACGCTCTACGTGTCGGCGACCCCCGGCCCGTACGAGCTGGAGCGGGCGGGCGCCCGCCGCGCCGCCCCGGGGCAGGAACACGCGTGCGGCGCGGTGGCCGAGCAGATCATCCGCCCCACCGGGCTCATGGACCCGCGCATCACCGTGCGGCCGGCCTCGCTGCAGGTGGATGACCTCATGCACGAGGTGCGGATGCGCGCCGAGCGCGGGGAGCGGGTCCTCGTCACCACCCTGACGAAGCGGATGGCCGAGGACCTGACCGAGTACTATCAGCAGAACGGGCTGCGCGTCCGCTACCTGCACTCGGACATCGACACGCTCGACCGCGTCGCCTTGATCCGCGACCTGCGCCTCGGCACGTTCGACGCTCTGGTCGGAATCAATCTCCTGCGCGAGGGCCTCGATCTGCCCGAGGTTTCCCTGGTGGCCATCCTCGACGCGGACAAGGAGGGCTACCTGCGCTCGGCCACCTCCCTCATCCAGACCGCCGGGCGGGCGGCCCGCCATGTCAACGGCGAGGTCCTGATGTACGCCGACCGCGTCACCGGCTCGATGCGGGAGGCCCTTGCCGAGACCGAGCGCCGGCGGGCCGCTCAGGCCGAGTACAACCGCGTGCACGGGATCACGCCGGAGTCGGTCCGGCGGTCGATCCACGCGCTGATGGAGACGGTGTCCGAGCGGGATTACTACACGGTGCCCGTGCCGGAGGCGGCGGCGCCGGTGTGGGAGAGTCCGGCCGCCCTGGCCGCCCACATCCAGGCCCTCGAGGCCGAGATGCGGGAGGCGGCGCGCCGGCTCGACTTCGAGCGGGCGGCCGAGCTGCGGGACCGCGTCAAGGGTCTGCGCAAGGTCGACCTCGAGGCGCGGTGACGGGCGTCCTCCGGCGCCATGTCGCCCAGCCCCCACGGCGGCGGACGGCGCTACGCCACCGCGCGACCGCGAGGGGTCGGCGGGCGCGGAGGGCGAGCCCCGGGACCCGCCCGGTGCGGGAGGCGGTCGCTCGACCGCGCCGGCGGGAAGAGGCCGGCGCGCTCCCCCGCCCGCCGTAGCCGCGACCCGTGGGCATCGTCAAGTGGGTCCTGGTCGTCTTCGCCGTGACTGCGCTCGGCCTCGCCGTGCTGAGCAAGGTGATCGCGTTCCTCACCCCGCCGCGCCCGGGCCGGCCCCGCCCGCCCGCCCTGCGCCGGATCGAGCGCTCCTTGTGGTGGACCGTGGCGTGGGGGATCGCCTTCGGCGTGGCGGTCCTCGTGATCGCGCTGGCCACGGGATAAGATAGGGCCATGGCGATCGCCGACCAGCTCGCGCGACTTCCGGATCGCCCCGGCGTGTACCTGTACAAGGATGGCAAGGCACAGGTGATCTACGTCGGCAAGGCGGCGTCCCTGCGCAGCCGCGTGCGGTCGTACTTCCAGGAGTCGCGGGTCCGCGAACCCAAGACCGACGTGCTCGTCGCCCAGATCCGCGACATCGAATACATCGTCACCGACAACGAGCTCGAGGCCCTGATCCTCGAGTCGAACCTCGTCAAGAGGCACCGGCCCCGCTACAACATCGTCCTCCGGGATGACAAGCACTATCCGTTTCTCAAGCTGACCCTCAACGAGGACTTCCCGCGCCTCCTGGTCGCCCGCCGGGTCGAGAAGGACGGGGCCGCGTACTACGGTCCGTTCTACCCGGCGACGGCCATGCGGGAGACCCTGCGGCTGGTGCGCCAGCTGTTTCCGCTGCGCACGTGCCGGATGACCATCGACGGCGGCCTCGAGCGGCCATGCCTGCAGTACTTCATCCACCGCTGCCATGCCCCGTGCACGGGATGGGAGACGCGGGAGGGATATGGGCAGACGGTGCGGGCGGTGCAGCGCTTCCTCGAGGGCAAGGACGAGGCCCTCGCCGCCCAGCTGACGCGCGAGATGGAGCAGGCGGCGGAGGAGACGAAGTTCGAGCGCGCCGCCCGGCTGCGCGACCGCATCCAGGCTCTCCACGCCGTGCGAGAGCGGCAGAAGATCATCGCCACCGAACCCGTCGACCAGGACGTCGTCGGCCTCGCCCGGCAGGGGAGCGACGCCTCCGTGCAGCTCTTCCTCGTGCGCCAGGGCCGGCTGCTCGGTAGCGAGGTGTTTCACTTCGATCGCGTCCCCGGCACCGACGGCGAGGTGCTGTCCGCCTTCGTCCGGCAGTTCTACGCGCGCACGGTCGCCCCGGCCCCGGAGATCCTGCTCTCCGAGGCATTGCCGGACGCGGAGCTCACCGCGGAGTGGCTCCGCCAGCGGCGGGGCGGCCGCGTGGACGTGGTGGCGCCGCAGCGGGGCAAGAAGCGCGAGCTGGT
>DATKEI010000048.1:0-22196 GCA_035544455.1 Binatia bacterium
CGGGTGATCTCGGTGGCCATGGCCGTGGTGGCGATCTCCTCGCCATTCCTCGGCGGGCTTGCCGACCGGGCCGGCGTCCGCCGCCCGCTCTTCATCGGCTTCACCGCGCTGTCCATCACGGCCACCGCGCTCATGGCCACCGTGGCACCTGGGATGGTCTTCTGGGGCTTCGTGCTCGGGGTCCTCGGTCTCGTGGGCTACGAGGGGGCGCTCGTGTACTACAACGCCTATCTGCCCGAGATCGCCCCACGCGCCTACCAGGGCCGCGTGTCGGGGTGGGGGTTTGCCGTCGGCTACGCCGGATCCATCGTGGCCCTTCTGGCCGCGTTGCCCTTCGTGCGGGCGCAGGCGTACGGCGGCGCGTTTCTGGTGACGGCGGCGCTCTTCGCGATCTTCGCCCTGCCTGCGTTTCTGCTGCTGCCGCCGGATGCGCCAGGACGCATGTCGGCGCGGCGGGCCGGGCTCGCCGGCGGGGCGGAGCTGGTGGCCACCCTCCGCGCGATCCTCGCCCGGCGGGACCTCCGGCGGTTTCTGGGAGCGTACTTCCTGTACGAGGATGGCGTCAACACCGTCATTGCCTTCTCCGCGATCTTCGCCGCTCAGACGCTCGGCTTTCCCATGGACCAGCTCGTCGTCCTGTACATCGTGGTCCAGATCTCGGCGCTCGCGGGGGCGGTCGCCTGGTCGTGGCCCACCGACCGCCTCGGGCCCAAGCGCGTGTTGACGATCACCCTGTGCCAGTGGACCGCGGTCGTGCTGGCCGCCTACTTCGTGGAGACGCAAGCGCAGTTCTACGCACTGGCCGTGGCCGCGGGCACCGGTCTCGGCGCGGTGCAGGCGGCGAGCCGGACGTTTCTGACCGTGCTGATTCCCAGGGGCATGGAGGCCGAGCTGTTCGGTTTCTACACGCTGTGCGGCAAGAGCGCCGCGGTGATCGGCCCTCTCGTGTTCGGCAGCATCTCGCACGCGGCGGGCGGCGACCAGCGCCTCGGGATCCTGGCCATCGGGGCGTTCTTCGTGGCCGGGCTGCTCCTCCTCTTCCGGGTCCGCGCCGGGGGTCCAACCGCAGAGCGCGGATGAGGATCCCGCGCGGCCCGGGCACCACCCGTTGGGGGTGCCTTGACACCCGAAGGCGACGGAGCGTAACGTGGCCCGCGATTGCCCCATCCGAGGTCGAGCTCGCCCCCGTCTCCGGCGCCGGCGGTCGCGAGCCGGCCACAGAACGGGCGGGCCGGCGAGGATCCCATGCGATGGCTTGAGCAGGTCGACCCCGAGATCGCCATGGCGGTCCGGGGCGAAGCGGAGCGGCAGGCGCGGAACCTCGAGCTGATCGCGTCCGAGAACTTCGTCTCGGAAGCCGTGCTGGAGGCCGTCGGCTCCGTCCTCACCAACAAGTACGCGGAGGGCTATCCCGGTCGCCGGTACTACGGGGGCTGCGAGATGGTCGACATCGTCGAGGACCTCGCCATCGGCCGGGCGCGCGAGCTCTTCGGGGCCGAGCACGTCAACGTGCAGCCGCATTCCGGGTCCCAGGCCAACATGGCCGTCTACTTCACGCTCCTCAAGCCGGGAGACATCGTCCTCGGCCCGAATCTCGCGCACGGCGGGCACCTCACGGCAGGCAGCCCGATGAACTTCTCGGGCAAGCTCTACACGGTCGTGCCGTATGGCGTGCGGCGGGACACGGAGCGGATCGACCTCGACCAGGTCCGCGATCTCGCCCGGCAGCACCGGCCCAAGCTGATCATCGCCGGCGGCTCGGCCTTCCCGCGCGCCATGGAGTTCAAGCCGTTTCGCGAGATCGCGGATGAGGTCGGCGCCGCCTTGATGGCCGACATCGCGCACCCGGCCGGGCTGGTGGCCGCCGGGCTTCATCCCTCGCCAGTCCCCTTCGCCGACTTCGTGACCACGACCACCCACAAGACCCTGCGCGGGCCGCGGGGCGGTATGGTGATGTGCCGGGCGGCCCATGCCCAGGCCCTCGACCGCGTGGTCCTGCCGGGCATTCAGGGCGGACCCCTGATGCACGTGATCGCGGCCAAGGCGGTGGCGTTCCGGGAGGCCCAGACGCACGAGTGGCGCGCGTACCAGGCGCAGGTCATCCGCAACGCACGCGCCATGGCGGAGGCGCTCATGGAGCGGGGGTGGCGGCTGGTATCCGGCGGAACCGATACACACCTCCTGCTGATGGATCTCACGCCCCGGGGTCTCACGGGAAAGGACGCCCAGGAAGCGCTGGATCGGGCGTGGATCACCGTGAACAAGAACGGCATCCCCTTTGACACGCGCGGACCGATGATCACCAGCGGGATCCGCCTCGGCACCCCGGCGGTGACCACCCGGGGCATGAAGGAGGCCGAGATGGTGCAGATCGCGGCCCTCATCGACCGCGTCCTGTCGGGCGTGGGCAATGCCACGGTGGAGGCGGCGGTGCGGGGGGACGTGCAGCAGCTGACGGGCCGCTTCCCGCTCTACCCGGATCGCGTGAAGTGACGGCGGTCGCCGCATGAAGTGCCCCTTCTGTGGCCACACCGAGGATCGCGTGGTCGACTCGCGGGTTGGCCGGGAGGGGGAGTTCATCCGCCGGAGGCGCGAGTGCCTCGAGTGCCACCGGCGGTACACGACGTACGAGTACATCGAGGACGTGCTGCCGCACGTGGTCAAGCGGGACGGGCGCCGGGAGCCGTTCGACCGGCAGAAGCTCCGGGGCTCGATCCTCAAGGCCTGCGAGAAGCGGTCGGTTGGCGTGCAGGCGGTCGACGATGTGGTGGCCGACATCGAGGCCAAGCTGCACGAGCGCGCCGACAAGGAGATCACCAGCCTGGCCCTTGGCGATCTGGTGATGGAGCATCTGCAGAAGCTCGACCAGGTCGCCTACGTCCGCTTCGCCTCCGTCTATCGGCAGTTCAAGGACATCTCGCAGTTCATGGACGAGGTGAAAGGCCTCATCAAGGAAGGGGACAAGCCCCGGCCCGTCCCGCGTCCAGCCAAGGTGCCCCGGGGCGCGTCGCGATCCGCGCCCTGAGCACGACGGGCCGGTTACAGCTTCTCCAGCATCGCCTCCAGTCGCCGGGTGCCTGCGGGGATGGCCAGCACCGGGCAGGGCGCATCGCGCAGCACCCGCTCCGTGGTGCTGCCGCGGACCGCATCCAGGAAGTCGGCGTGCCCGTGGGTTGTCATCGCGATCAGGTCGGCCCGGCTCGCGGCGGCGGCGGCGAGGATCTCCGCCACCGGATCGCCGCTTCGCGTGGTCTGTTCCCAGTGCCACCCCGGCCGTTCCCGCACATGCACGTGCGGTCCGCCGTTTGCTGCGCCCACGTGCAGCAGGGCGAATCGGACGTCCTCGGCGCCGAGAGCGGCGGCCAGGGCGGCGGCCGCGTTGACCGCGGGCTGGGCGGCGGGATCGAGGTCGAGCGGCACGAGGACATGTTTCAGCGAAACGGCCCCGCTCGCGAGAGAGACGAACCCGGGCGTGTGGGGCGGCACGAAGAGGGTCAGCGCGCCGGACTCGCGGGCGAGGGGCTCGGCGACCTGGTGCTTGAGCCAGCGGTCGAGGCCGTGGTGCTGGTGGGTCCCCAGCACGATGAGGTCCGTCGGATGCGTTCCCAGGAACCCGCGGATCGAGCGGAGGGGACTGGTGTCGATCCCGATCACCTTCTCGACGTCGATACCGAGCTCGGGGACGGCCTCGGGCGCGCTCCCCGGGGCCAGCAGGCCCCAGTCCGTCAGCGTGGCGCGAACCCCCGGGAATTCGCTCCAGTGGGCGTCCGCGCTGTCGGAGGCGACGTGGAACATCGTGAGCTTTCCGTGCGCGGCCAGGGCGAGCTTGAGGGCATGGGCGAAGGCGACGGCGCTGACCGGAGAGAAGTCGGAGGGGTGGAAGATATGCCAGAGGGGTGCGGCCGGCGCGGGCGGGGTCATCGCCGATCGGGCTCTGCCGCGGCGCCCACTACTGCCGCTCCGCCGCCGAGGACGCCCGCCGGTGCTCGCGGCGGCGCACGAACTCCTCGTTGAGCGGCACGCCCTTCTTGCACAGAGGGCATTGCTCGGGAGGGTAAGTGGGGAAGTCGCGGCTGACCAGGCTGAAGACAGGCCGCCCCGCGACCTCGGTCTTCCGGGTGCGCAGCCACAGGGCGCCGATACCGACCACCTGGCCGCCGAGGCTCTCGACGAGCTCGGCGAGCAGCTTGATGGTCTTGCCCGAGCTGATCAGGTCCTCGATGATCAGAACCTTGGTGGTGGCGCGGATCAGGCGCTTGAACTCGACGGGCAGGATGACCCGGCGCTTGCCGCCGCTGACGCGCTTGGTCCCGTAGATCACGGTGGGCCGCGACGGATGCGCGCGGGCGACACAGTGGGACAGGATGAGGGCTCCGGGGCCGGTGGACAGGACGACGTCGATGGGCCACGGGGCGAAGTGCTTGGCGATCACGGCCCCGAGGCCCTCGGTGAAGGCCGGCTCCGTGGTGACGAGGGTCTTCTCGATGTACTCGCTGCTGTGCTGGCCGGACACGAGCAAAACATGGTCGTTGGCGTGGTAGGCGCCAGTGCGCTTGAGGATGTCCAGGTGGATCTTCTCGCGAAGCTCGGCGTCCATCAGGGCGCCTTCCTTGCGGGACGGCGGGTTCATCCGGACCTCCTCGTGGGCGATTGGTCGCAGCCGCGCCCGGCGCGGAGCGTCGACGGACGGAATGTCAGGATGGCGGCGCGCCGCGGGCTTGTCAACCGGAAATGCCGAGGTGGCGCGAGATTGCGAAGCGTGCGGGCCGCGCGCTAGGGTGCGGGAAGCCGTTTCCCAGCGGCCTGGCGCCCGGTGGTAGACTGACCACGGCCATGAAGATCCTCGCCGTGGAGACGTCGACCCTCGCCGGGGGAGCCGCCGTGCTCGACGGGGACCGCGTGGTGGGAGCCGTGCTCCTGAACATCGCCCTCACCCACTCCGAGCGCCTGATGGCCATGGTGGACCGGCTCCTCGTCGATTGCGGACTGACCCTGCGCCAGCTCGAAGGGCTCGCGGTGTCGGTGGGGCCGGGGTCCTTCACCGGTCTCCGGGTCGGGATCGCTGCCGTGAAGGGCCTTGCTCTGGCCACCGGGCTCAGGGTTGCCGCGGTGCCGACGCTCGACGCCCTGGCCGCCGCCGTTCCCTTCTGCTCGGCCGCGGTGTGCCCGGTGCTCGTAGCCCGAAAGGGCGAGGTCTACGTGTCCCTGTATCGCTGGCGCGAGGGGCGCATGGTCCGCATGTGGGACTATCTTGCCCTGTCTCCAGCGGACGCTGCGGCCAGGATCGAAACTCCGGTCGTGCTCCTCGGGGACGCAGCCGGGGCCTGCCGGGGACTCATGTCCGGGGACGCCGACGCCTGGCTCGCGCCGCCGGCCCAGCAGGTGCCGTCGGCGGTGCTGGTTGCCCAGCTCGGGCATCGCGCCCTCCAGGCCGGGGAATCCGCCGGCGTGGACGACCTCGTGCCCATCTATCTGAGGCCGTCGGAGGTCGAGCTCGGAGCGCGCGGTGGAACGCGGTCATCCTGACCTGCCCAGCCTCGGGCCCATGGGTCTGGAGGACCTCGACGCCGTCCTCGCCATCGAGCGCGCCTCTTTCCAGACGCCCTGGTCCCGCGCGGCCTTCCGCTACGAGATGAATGAGAACCGGGTGGCGCGCTGCCTCGTGGCCCGGATGGCCGGCCGCGTCGTCGGCTACGTGTGTCTCTGGGAGATCGGGCACGAGATCCACGTCACCAACTTGGCGGTCCATCCGTCGTTCCGACGGCGCGGAGTCGGCCGCAGGCTGCTGGCCCCCCTGCTCGAGGACGGCCGGCGACGCGGCATTGCCCTCGTCGTCCTCGAGGTGCGGCCGACCAACGCCGAGGCCCTCGGCCTGTACGAGAGCCTGGGTTTCCGGGTGATCGGCCGCCGCAAGGGCTACTACTTCGACACCGGGGAGGACGCCCTGGTCATGGAGGCGGCGCTTGCTGGCCCCGCCCCTGCGGCCCGCGCGGACTGAGATCATTGCCCTTGCCGCCAGACGGGCGATCCGGAACCATGGCCGGGTCTCGCGAGTTTGGAGGTCGACATGCGTCCTGTCCTGGGAGGCCTATGTCTGCTCGCCCTCGCCGCCTGGAGCCCCCGGGCCGAGGCGGCGAGCCCCGCTGAGATCGTTCACGGCAAGTATGTTTTCGCCGCCACCGGGGGCTGCGGCTGCCATACCGAGCCGGGCAAGGAGAGGGCGCTCAACGCCGGCGGGCGGCAGTTCGACGGCCCGTTCGGCACGGTCTATTCCACGAACATCACTCCGGACCGCGACACCGGCCTCGGGGCGTGGACTGACGAGCAGATCATCACCGCCATCCGTCTGGGCCGCCGGCCCGACGGCGGCCGGATCCTCCCGGTTCACCCGTACACGGTGTTCAACGGCATGGCTGCCGGGGATCTGAAGGCGCTGGTCGCCTACCTGCGCTCGCTTCCGCCCATCAGCCGGAAGACCCCGCCCAAGAAGATCTCGGTACCCCTGTTCGAGAGCGTGTTCCTGCCCGCCTGGCTCGCCGCCTTCGCGCCCCGCGAGACCCCTCCGTCCAGCGCTCCCACCACCGGGCTCCCGCGCGGCGAGTATCTCGTCAAGGCCGTGGGCCACTGCGGGGAGTGCCACACCCCCCGCACCATCACCATGGCCACCGACAACTCGCGATTCCTCGGGGGCAATCCCGATGGGCCGGAGAACTCCTCCGTGCCCAACATCACGCCCGACAAGTCCACCGGCCTCACGTGGACGGAGGATGAGATCGTCGAGTACCTGGCCACGGGAAACAAGCCGGACGGCGACGTGGCGGGCGGGCTCATGGGCGAGGTGATCGAGGGGACCACGGCGGGCTACAAGGACATGACCCGCGAGGACCTCCGATGGATCGCGCGCTATCTCATGACCCTCCCGCCGGTGAGCAACAAGGTCAGCAAGTGACAGGTGGCAACCGCAGTGCCTCAACCAACCGCAAGGAGGCCTCATGAAGAATCGATGGGCGGGGAACGGGCTCGTGCTCGGCGGATTCGCGGCGCTCCTGCTCGCTGGGTGCGCCAGCCCGGGGTCGGTGGCGAAGATCGGCTCCGGTGACATCGTGGCAGACCGCCAGCGCCTCATGAAGAACACCGGGGCCAACTGGCAGGACATCCAGAACAAGTTCAAGGCGGGAAATTTCGAGGGCATGGCCGTCAACGCGGAGACGCTCGCCATCAACGCCGACCATATCCCTTCGCTGTTCCCGGCGGGTTCGCTCACCGACAAGTCCAAGGCCAAGCCCGAGATTTGGCAGAAGCGGGCGGAGTTCGACGCGGCCGCCAGGAACATGGAGACCTGGTCGGTGCGGCTGCGCGATGCCGCCCGGAAGAAGGACCAGGCCGAGGTCGGCGCGATCATGAAGGACTTCGGCCGGCAGGCCTGCGGAAGCTGTCACACGCCGTTCCGGGTCCCGCCCCCGGCCCGCTCCTGACGGTGTCTCGCC
The DNA here is from genome assembly GCA_035544455.1 of Binatia bacterium. Classification (GTDB taxonomy): domain Bacteria; phylum Methylomirabilota; class Methylomirabilia; order Rokubacteriales; family CSP1-6; genus DATKEI01. The sequence continues at coordinate 7,488 of DATKEI010000048.1, forward strand.
GTCCGCGGGCATGGGAGGCGCCGAGCACCTCGGACGGAAGCCGTAGCAGTACTACCCCACACGGGAGCCGGCCAGTCGCCGCCGCCTCCACAGGAGGCCAGATGATGAAGCTGTCGCTGCGTGCCGGAGTGCTGGTCGCGAGTGTCGCCCTCGTCGCCGGCTGTGCCACCTCGGCGATGAGCACGAAGGACGCCATCTCTGCCCGTCAGGAGCTCATGAAGCAGCAAGGGGCCGCCATGCGGTCCATCCAGGACAAGCTCAAGGCGGGCCAGGTGCAGGCTGTCGCCGCCGACGCGAAGACGCTCGCCGAGACTGCGAAGCGGATACCCGCAATGTTCCCGGCTGGGTCGCTGGATCCCCTGACGTCGCGCGCCAAGCCGGAGATCTGGCAGAAGTGGCCGGAATTCGAGGGCTACGCCAAGTCGCTGGAGTCAAAGGCCGCGACGCTCGGCGCGACCGCACAGGGGGGCAACGCCCAGGCGACGCAGGCGGCCGTCGCCGATCTGGGCAAGACGACCTGTGGCGCTTGCCACCAGGCCTTCCGCGGGCCGGAGATCAAGAAGTAGCCGGACCGCCCCGACCCTCCTTCACGCCCTCGCCCTCGCGGCCGAGCGGGGCGAGGGCGAGGTTCGCCGCGCCGCTCCGGCCCGGGGGCGCTCGCACCTTCTGCTAGAATCGGCGGGTGCGTCTCCGCCTCCTTGCCGACGCCATGCCCGCGCGCCGGCGGGCCGCCTGATGGATCTCGTCCGGCGCATGCTCGAGGGCGATCGCCTCGCCCTCGCCCGCCTGATCACGCGGGTCGAGAACCGGATGCCCGACCTGCGGGAGATCATGCAAGCCATTCACGATCGGCTCGGCCGGGCGCACGTGATCGGCATCACCGGGCCGCCGGGGGCGGGGAAGTCGACCCTGGTCGATCGCCTGACCGCCGCCCTCCGGGCGGACGGCTCCCCGGTCGGGATCATCGCCGTGGATCCCTCCAGCCCCTTCACCGGCGGCGCGGTGCTCGGGGACCGGATCCGCATGCAGGCACACACCCTGGATCCCCACGTATTCATCCGGAGCATGGCCACGCGCGGGAGCGTCGGGGGGCTAGCCCGGGCCACCGGGGACGTCATCAAGCTGCTCGACGCCTTCGGCTTCCCGTGGGTCATCGTGGAGACCGTGGGCGTGGGGCAGACCGAGCTCGACATCATCAGGCAGGCGGACACCACCGTCGTGGCCCTGGTGCCGGAGTCGGGCGACTCGGTGCAAGCCATGAAAGCCGGTCTCATGGAGGTGGCCGACCTGTTCGTGGTCAACAAGGCCGACCGCGACGGCGCCCACGCCCTCATGGCCGAGATCACGTTCACGGTGCACCTGCACTACTCGAGCAGCACCACCCCCAAGGACATCGACTGGGAGATTCCCGTGCTGGCCACCCAGGCGGTCCGGGACGTCGGAATCGCCGAGCTCCTTCAGGGGATCCGGCGGCACCGCGGTCTTCTCGAGCGGACGGGGGCCCTCGAGAAGCGGCGCCAGGCACGGCGGCGGGCGGAGCTGCAGGCCGCCCTCGTCGACGAGTTCGCGGCCGAGGCCATGACCCGCGTTCACGCCGATCCCGAGCTGGCCCGGATCCTCGACGGCGTGGCCTCCGGGAGCCTGGACGTGTATTCCGGGGTGGCCGAGATCCTTGACGGTATGCTGCGCCCGGCCGCGCCCATGATAGGGCCGTCGAGCCGCACCACGCTGAACCCGACGTCGAGCGAGGAGCCATGAGCCCTTTGGCGAGCGAGATCCCCTTCCGCGACACCTTCTGGAACATCCCCATGTGGCCCCGCTGGGCCCTGTATGCCGGGACCCTCGTGGCCATGGCGATCCTGGCCTGGGGTGTCGCCCAGCGCGTCCGGCTCTGGGCCGGCGGGCGTCCCGAGAAGCGCTGGGACCGCCTCCCCACCCGGATCGGGCTGCTGGTCCGCTACGCGCTCTTGCAGATCCGGGTGCTGTCGCAGTCGTACCCCGGCATCATGCACGTGGCGATCTTCTGGGGGTTTCTCGCCCTGCTCACGGGCAGCGTGCTCGCCGCCATCGACTGGGACATCACCCTGCCGCTCTTCGACTACAAGCTCCTGAAGGGACCGTTCTACCTCTTCTACGAGCTGACCCTGGATCTGGCTGGCCTGTTCTTCGTGATCGGTCTCGGCATGGCCTGCTACCGCCGCTTCGTCAAGCGGCCGGCGCGCGTCGATCCCCACGCCAAGTTCACCTACGCGCTCGCCGTCCTGTTCGTCCTGAACGCCACCGGCTTCATCCTGGAGGCCTGTCGGCTCGCTGTCGTCGATCCCTGGTGGGCGCCGTGGTCGCCGGTCGGCTATGCGCTGGGCACGGGCATGCTCGCGATGGGCCTCGAGGAGCGGGCGCTCCGGGGGATCCACCTGTCGGTCTGGCTGTTCCATGGCGCCCTCACCCTGACCTTCATCGCCCTGATCCCGCGCTCCTTCTTCATGCATGTGTTCACGACCCCGCTCAACATCTTTCTCACCAAGCTCGAGCCGCGCGGGGCGATCGCCAAGATCCAGAACATCGAGGAGCAGGAGAGCTTCGGCATCTCGAAGTTCGAGGAGTTCTCGTGGAAGCGGCGGCTCGACTTCGACGCCTGTATCGAGTGCGGCCGCTGCCAGGACGTCTGCCCCGCCTACCTGTCCGGCAGCGCCCTCAACCCCAAGGCCGTCATCGTCAAGCTCAAGCGCTACATGCTCGACGGCGACACGCGGCCGCTGCACGGCGAGGTGATTGCCGCCGACGAGCTGTGGGCGTGCACCACGTGCATGGCCTGCGTGCAGGAGTGCCCGGCCCACATCGACATCGTCGATACCATCGTCGACCTGCGGCGCTATCTCACCCTGTCCGAGGGCACGCTGCCGTCGACCGCGCCCATGACCCTGCAGAACATGGAGCGCGCCGGGAACCCCTGGGGCCTGGCCCCGACCCAGCGCCTGGACTGGGCGGAGGGGCTGGACGTGCCCGTGCTGGAGGAGGGCAAGCCCGTCGAGTACCTGTACTGGGTGGGGTGCTCGGCCTCCTACGATCGGCGCAACCAGAGCATCGCGCGCTCCGTGGTGAAGATCCTCAAGGCCGCCGGCGTCTCCTTCGGCGTGATGGCCGAGGAGCGCTGCCATGGCGAGGTGGCGCGGCGCCTGGGCAACGAGTACCTGTACCAGATGCTCACCGAGGAGAACGTCGGCAACCTCAAGCAGTACTCGTTCCAGAAGGTCGTCACCCACTGCCCGCACTGCTTCAACACCATCCGGAACGAGTACCCGCAGTTCCAGGGACATTTCGACGTCGTGCACCACTCGGTGCTCATTCGCCAGCTCCTGGAGGAGGACCGGCTCCGGCTGACCCGCCCCATCGACCAGACCGTCGCCTTCCACGACTCGTGCTACATCGGCCGCTACAACGGTATCTTCGAGGCGCCCCGCCAGGCCGCGGCCTCGGTGCCCGGGCTCCGGTTGATCGAGCTGCCGAGGGCCCGGGCGCGCGGGCTGTGCTGCGGCGGCGGCGGGGGCCAGATGTGGATGGAGACCCCCGCCCAGAAGCGCGTCAACGTCATCCGGGTCGAGGAGGTCCTCGCCGCCAAGCCGGACGTGGTGGCGGTGGCCTGCCCGTTCTGCCTGGCCATGCTCGATCTCGGCCGCAAGGTCGTCGGAGCCGAGGACAAGCTCGAGGTGAAGGACATCTCCGAGCTGGTCGCGGAGAGCCTGGAGGCGCCGGGGTGACCGGCGCCGGCGTCAGGGACTTCCTGCTGGCGCTCCCCCGCCTGGCCCGGTTGGTGACTGCGCTGATCGGCGACTCGACGGTGCCGACCTCGGCCAAGCTCGCCCTGGCCGCGGTGGCCCTGTACCTGGCGAGCCCCATCGACCTGGTGCCGGATCTCATACCGCTCTTCGGCTACCTCGACGACGTGCTCCTGGCCGCCCTGGTCATCGACGGGCTCCTCGGCGCCCTCGACCGATCGCTGCTGCTGCGCTACTGGCCGGGAAGTGCGCCGTCGTTCGACGCGGCGGCCACGGTGGCCCGCCGGCTCGCCGGGTGGGTCCCGCTGCGCGTGCGCGCCCGCCTCTTCAGGCCGTGGTCTCGCCGCTGACGATGCCGCGCCCCCACCCGGCGCCGCGAATCCACGAACTTCTGACTCAGGACACTAGCGCGGAAGGCCGGGGGCGATGGCGGCGGCCAGGGGCGCGGGCGACGCGGCGGGGAAGCGCTCGATATCGACGGAGACCCGCAGCGCGCGAAGTCCCTGGGCGCCCTAGAGCTCCTCGAGCTCGAACTCCTCGATGGCGCGGGCGAGGTAGCCGAGCTTCTGCAGGTAGGCGATGTAGTGCCCGTACTCGGCGGCCTCCGCGCCACGTCGGACGCTCCCCGCCGTCGGTCTCCACTGTACCAGAGGCATCCGGACCGGCTCCCCTTCGGTCTCCGCCGCGCCCGCAACCGGTTCTCACCTGGGCAGCACCGCGGGCCAGGCTCTCGGGCCGGGATGGCCGGGGGGGGGCGCCGCGGGCGGGTTGTCTCGAGGGGTCGACGGCAAGCCGGGCGGACTCCGGATTCGCCCGGCGCCTCAGACGGTCGCGGGCAGCTCCGCCTCGGCGAGGTCCCAGATGCGGATGGCCGAGCCGCCGTCGGGGACGGCGATCCAGGGGAGGCGGGGATGGAACGCCAGGCCGCGCGGTCGCCGCTCGAGGACCTCGTCGGCGACCGTCCCGATCTCACTCCACGTGTCCGTGCGCCAGAGGCGGAGGGTGCGATCCTCGCCCCGCGACGCGAGCACGGTCCCGTCCCCGTTGAAGGTGATCTCGGATACGCCGCGCCGGTGGCCCCGAAGGACGGCGCCGGGCGCGCGCGCGGAGATGTCCCAGAGCCGGACGGTCGAGTCGTCCCCGGCGGAGGCGAGCCAGCGATCCTCGGGAGAGCACGCCAGGGCGCGCACCGGACCCTGATGGCCCTTGAGGTGCGCGACGAGCGCGCGCTCCGCGGCGCTCCACAGGCCGAGGTCGCCGTGGTCGGCCGCCGACGCCACGAGGCGGCCGTCGGGCGTCTGCGCCACCGCATGCACCGCGCCCGCGTTCCCGGCGAGGAAGCCGAGGCGCTGTCCCTGCGGGCCGAGGAGCCGGACGCAGCCGTCCGCGCACCCGACGGCCAGGCGCCCGCCCGCCGGCGCGCCTGCCGCCCCCGTCCAGGATACGCATCCGGCCGGCGCGGCATCCCGGTGTGGCTGCTCACCGCGGAGCGCACCGTCGCCGTCCCAGATCCGCACGCGTCCGCCCGCGATGGCCGCCACCTGACCCTCGGGACCCCAGGCCACGGCGGCGATCTCGCCCGCGACCGGGCCGAGCACCTGCAGGCAACGCCCCGCCGCGACGTCCCACAGGCGGACGGTCCCGTCCCGCGATGCGGAGGCGAGTCGGCCGTCGGCCGCCCATGACAGCCACGTCACCCGATCGGCGTGACCGAGGAGGACGGCCCAGCGGCGCGCGCCCGGGGAGATCGCGCCGGTCCCGGAGCCCGCCTCGGCCCGGGCTTCCCAGTGGTCGGGCGATTGCCAGGGATGGGACAGATCGAGAATCCGGCCCTCGCCGTCCACGACGGTCGTCCAGTCGCAGGCCGCCTGCCCGCGCTGGCTGACCAGGCGCGCGATGGCGGCCCCGCGTGTCCGCGCGCGTCCGCGCTGCGGAGTGCGCCAGAGGGCGATGTCGAGCGGCCAGCGCTTCCCCCGGCGATGGACGAACGTTCCCTGCAGCTCAAGGCGCGCGGCCAGCCCGTCCGGGCCCAGCTGAGCGAACTTCATGTCGAGCGCGAACAGCGCGTGACGGAGACGCTCCAGACGCCCGCTGCCGCCGACCGCTGGCGCCTCGCCCGGCGGCGCCGCCCCGGGCTCGGGGCGCCCGGCGCGCAGGCGCGCGAGCCGGTTCCACGCGCGAAGAGCGCCCCAGCCCATGCCCACCCTCTCGGCGTGGGCGGCGAAGAGGCGCTGCTTGATCGGCCAGTCCAGCGCGGTGTCGAGGAGCAGGGGATCCCGCTCGAGGCCGTCGAGGGCGGTTCTCCATCGAGCGCAGAAGGCCGGGGCCCATTCCGGCATGAACGACCGCCGCGCCACGCCCTCCGCGCGCACGAGGTAGCGGCGCTGGATGTCGAGGGCGCAGAGCATCTCGCCGCCGGTGCTGGGCGCCCGCGCCTGCAGGGAAGAATCGCCGTTGAAAACGCCGAGGGCCTGGATGGGATCGCGGAGCTCCAGACCGGCAGCGGGGTCGAGACCGGCCTCGACCATTGCGATGGCGAGGGCGGTCGTGCCGACCTTGACGTAGGTGCCGAACTCCGAGACGAGGCTCTCCCCGCAGATCAGGTGGAGCCGGCGGAAGCCGTGGCCGGCGAGCGGCTCCTCCTTGACGTGGTGGAGGCCACGGGCGCTCACGGAGCTGGCCGACCGGGCGCACTCGATGAACGGGGCCCGGGGGGACAGGACGAACCGGATGCCAGGGGCGCGGATGTCGAACCCGCCCGCGCCGAGCACGACCCGGCTGCACAGGAGCGGCAGGAGAAGCGGCGACAGCGCCTCGTCGGGCACGGTGTGCAGATATGATTCGTGACAGCCCCAGGTGTTGCCCGAGGCGTAGTCCACGTTCGAGCGAAGCACGGCGACCTCGGCGATGTCGCCGTCGCGAGCAGCGAGGCCGGTCGCCAGGGCCAGGACCATCTCGTCGCCGGCCGCCACGTGCCGCACCAGCTCCACGGGCGACGTGCACTCCGGCGTGCTGAACTCCAGGTGGCCGCCGGTGTCGACGTACAGGCGGCCGCCGTTGGGCAGGTAGATACCGGTCTCGGTCCGGGCGGGCAGGTGTGGCCATGCCGCGACTGCCCGGTCCATGAGGCGCTGCATGAGGTCGTCCTGCTCGATACGCGTGCCGTGGGGGGACAGAGCGACCAGCGCATACTCGGTTTCCATTCCCATCAGGAGCTCGGCCATGATCGCGTCCTCCTCCGCCTCCGCCCGTTCCGTCGGCTGACGAGATCGGAGCGGCCGCCGGCGGTCCCCGTTCCGCCGCCCGGCCGGGCGGGCTCGGACCCAGGGATGCGACAACGTCACCTTCGATTCTGTACCATGCTCGGCAGGCCGATGGCACCAACGTGCCCTGGGCCAAGCGCCCGGGACGACCGGAGAGCGAGGTGGAAATGACGCCCGACGCACGGGGGCCGGGACTCGACGGCTCGTCGACTCAACGGCTGGTCGGGCTGGCGAGCAGCGCGCTCATCGCCGGTCTCGCCCTGTACGTCCTGAACCCCTTCCTGGTCCCCATCACGTGGGGTGCGATCCTGGCCTACGCGAGCTGGCCGGCATTCATTCGAGTCGAGCGCCTGCTGGGGGGCCGCAACCTGCTGGCGGCCGCCATCATGACGTGCGCAATGATCCTGGTGGTCGTGGTGCCGGCGGCCGCGATCTCGCTGGCGCTGGCGACCGAAGTGCAGAGCGCCTACGCGTGGGTGCGAGAGCACCTCGCGGCCGGCCCGGCGACGGCCATCGCCTGGATCCGGAACGTGCCGCGGGTGGGTCCGATGTTCGCCGACCGGATCGGAGGCGCCCTCGCCGACCCGGCCAACATGCAGCAGTGGGTGCTGAGCCGCCTCGGGGGCTGGGCGGGCACCGTCGGAAGCGTGGCCGCCGGCGTAGGGCGCGGGGTCTTCGAGATCATTCTCGTCCTGATGACCCTGTTCGTCTTTTATCGCTACGGCGCCGACCTCGTGATCCGCCTCCAGCGCGCGGTGGAGCGCCTGGGCGGCCCCCGGATGTCGGCGATGCTCGGTCCACTCGGCGAGACAGTTCGCGCCGTGACGTATGGCACGCTCCTGACCGCGGTGGCGCAGGGCGCGCTCATCATGCTCGGGTGCTGGGCGGCCGGGCTCGGCGCTCCGGTGCTGCTCGGCGCCATCACCGGCGTCCTTGCCCTGACGCCGGTCGGACCGCCGCTGGTCTACGTCCCGGCCAGCGCGTATCTGGCGATGGAGGGCCGGTATCTGGCGGCGGGACTCCTGCTCGCATGGGGCATCCTGGTGATCAGCTCGGTGGACAACGTGATCCGCTCGTGGTTCCTGAGCGGGGCCGCCAGCATCCCCTTCTTCCTCGGGCTGCTCGGGCTTCTCGGCGGCGTGGTCGCCTTCGGGGCGATCGGCCTGTTCATCGGGCCCGTGGCCGTCGCCCTCATGCTGACGGTCTGGCGCGAGTGGACCGATTCCGCACCGGGCGGTGGCGGGCTCGGCGAGTCCGCCTGAGGATCGCACTCCCGGTGTTCCCGTTCTCCCTCCCCCGGGCGCAGGCTCATGCCCGGCCTGTCCGCCCGCGGCGGCACGCGCCGGCGAGTCTCGCACGAGGCCATCCCGGGCGCCCCGGCCTGGGCGGCGGCCCGGACCGTCGGCGCCGAGAACGCCGAGATGCCGCCACCGACGGCCAGGTCGCCGGCCCGCGGCCGCGCGAGATCCGATGAGGGTGGCGTGGGCCCTGGCCCCGGGCATCGCGGCCGCCCTGCTGGGGGTCGCCGCCGCGGTGGGGATCGCGGCGGACGGCAAGAAGTCGGCCGCGCCGCGCCCGCCGGCGCGCGGGACAGGGGGCGATGACCTTGTGCGTCTCGCCGCGGAGGTCATCCGGACCACGCGGCAGTACCGAGAGAGCCTCGACAAGCTCCGGGTGATCTACGAGCGCGACATCGCCGAGGCCCATCGCCAGGCGGAGGATCTCCGGGGAGAGATCGGGGCGCGCGAGGAGGCTCTCTTCGAGATGGAGCAAGCCGAGCTCGCGCGGGAAACGGCCCGACAGAACCTCGGCGAGGTGCTGGCGTGGATCGCGGAGGCCGATCAGCTCCTCGTCGAGGCGACGATCGTCGAGGAGGTGTCTCGGCTGCCCGCGCTCGGCGTGGGCGGGTTCGTGCAGACGCAGATGCTCGTCCGCTACAATGGCCCAGCCCGGTTCGGGCTCGAGGTGCTGCCTCGAGTCGAGAGGTACTTCCTCGGCGCTTTCGGGCGTCCGATGCCGGTGAGCGCGCGCGGACAGACCTCGCTGCACGATCGCATGGGTCTCGACCACCGCCAGGCGGTCGACGTCGCCCTGCACCCGGACAGCGCCGAGGGACGCGGCCTCATGGCGTATCTCCGGAGACAGGGGATTCCCTTCATTGGCCTGCGCGGCGCCATGGCCGGAGCGTCGACGGGCGCCCACATCCACATCGGCCAGCCCTCGGCTCGACTGCCCGGTGGGCGCCGATAGAGCATCTCCGCGGCTGCCAAGCCCCGGCGGTGCGACCGCCCGCGGTGCGGTGCGGGAGCCACCTTCGTCAGGGCACGTGCCGAGAACCGTCATCGCGTCCCGCGGGGAGCCGCGGATGCGCTGCGGGGGCCCGCCGCCGCGTCGGTAACCCCCCGTCCCGCCAGTACGAGGGCGGCCTGCTCGAGCTTGCGCCCCACCAGCCCATACGTTGGCAGCTCTGTTGCACAAGCCTTGGGTCGGAGCGGCTGAGCCGGCTGGGTTCCCGCGACTCGTCCGCGAGCGGCCAGTGCTGAGTCAGACATGTGCCGACGAAGCGCCAGGCGGGCTGGGGGCCCTCCCCGCGGGATACGCCTGTAACGCGGGATCGCTGCCGGCCCTCAAAAGGGGCCACGAGAGGGGTCGTGGGTGGCTTCGGCAATCCGCAGAATATACGGTCCCGCGGGGAGGGCCCCCACCCCACCCGGCGCCGCGAGTCCACGAACTTCTGGCTCGGGACACTAGACGAGCGCCGGCCACGTCCGGAAGAGAGAGGCGGAGCATGCCGAACGCCATGGTGGATGAAGCGGCCGGCGATGTGGTCCTGAGGGCGGTGATGACACGGCTCGCACAGGTCGCCGGCGTGGATTGCACCGTGCTCGTGGATCGGGAAAGATTCGCGATCGAGGCGGAGGGCGACGCGGGGACGGATGCCGACGCCCTCGTCACGGTTGCCCCGCGCCTCGCGGGGATGGCCGCGGGCATCGCGCGGGATCTCGGACGCCGGGAGTGCTCGGGGGCGATGGTGACGTGCCGCGACGGCGCGTTCCTCGTCCGCGACGTGGCCGGAGCGGCGGTCATCGCCATGTCCTTCCGGGATTCCGGGAGCGCCCTGATGGCGCACGAGGCCGTGGACGGCACCCTCGCCGACCTGGTCCAGGCCATCCGGGCCACGGAGGCCGCGTGAGCGCGCGCAACGGCTGGGTCGGAATCGTCTTGCTCGCGCTGGCCGCCGCGGTGGCGGCGGCTTCCGCCCTCATTACCCCTATGGAGGTGACGCTGCCGCCCTGGGCGATCGCGGCCGCTCCGCTCGGGTGCATCGCCGCCGTCGCCGCGATGGCCGCGCGCGAGCCGATCGCGCGTCTGCTTCGCGCCACCCTCATCGCCCTCGGGTTGTACGGGCTCGCGGCCGGTCTGCATGGGCTCGTCGCGGGAATCGCGCCTGGCCGGGCGCCCGCCGCGGCCCTCGACGGCTTCACGTCGCCCGCGTCCATGGTCGTCGGCTTCCTGGTGGCCTGCGGCGTCGTTGCCATCCTCGCCGGCCGGCTCTTCCCCCGACCGCCGGCGGCGCGACGGCGCGCTGCCGCGGCCACGCGCCTCGCCGCGGCGGCTCCGCGCGTCGATGCGCCGCGGTCGGCGAGTGCCGTGCCCGCGTCGCCGCGCGCTGCAACCTCGCCTGCTCTGGCGGCGGCCGCGGCTGGTGTGGCGCCCGGTGCATCGCTCGCTCGGCCGGCGGTGAAGCGCGATGCCAGGCCGGTTCCCAGGGTGACCCGGGCCCCGGAGGAGACGGAGGCGAGCCGCCCGGTCCGGCGCCCCGGCGTGCTCTCGGTCGACAACGCAGCCGCGGTCAACCGACCGCCTGTGGCGCGGACGGCCGAGCCGGCCGCGAGCCCCGGCGTCCTAGTCCGATTGCCGCCGCCGCCGGCCCCGGGGGGCGGGTGGAAGGTGGGTTCGGCGGAGCCGATCGTCCGGATCTCGTTCGATCGCGTGGCCGATCAGCTCCCGCCCGATGCGTGCAGGGTCAGCCTCGACGAGGTGGCGGCTGGCCTGCCGGAGCCGGGCGTGCTGCTCGTGCCGCAGCGGCTGCTCATACCGCAGCTCCCCGAGGGGGTGATCCAGGTCGCCTGGGAGGACCTCGTCGACCAGATGCCGCGCGCGGCGTTCGCGGTCCCTCCCTTGGCCCTCAGGGATCGGGTGAGCAACGGGCGGTTCCTGCTGCCCGTCGACGAGGTCGTGCTCCAGATGCCGCGCGAGGTGTTCGCGCTGACCGCGCCCGTCATGGACGTGAGCGGCATCCGGGAGTTCTCATCGCCCTTCGGCTTCGGGCTGGCGGGCGCCGGGGGGCGCGCCCTCGCCGGGGCGCCGGCGGGCGCGGTGCCGCAGTCGTTGACCCCTCCCGGTCCGGTCGGAGCCGCGGCGTCCGCGCCCGGCGCGCCGACCAGCGAGGACGGGGTGGAGGCGCCGGTAGCCGCGCCCCGGCCCGCACCGGCGAGCTGGGGCGAGATCGTGCTCAACGCGGGGCCCAAGGCGACGGCCGCCGCAGCCTCCCCGGTGCCCGCGGCGCCCGCGCTTGCGTCCGAGACGCCGACCGCCGCCACCACGACCGCCGCCAGCCTGCGCGTCCAGTTCGGTCGGATCGTGCCCCAGCTCCCCGCGGGCGCTTTCCGGATCCCTCTGGACCGGGTGGCCGCGAATCTGCTGGAGCCCGGTCATCTCCTCATCCTCCGGCGGCTCGTAGAGCCGCAGATCGCGGAGGGCCTGATCCGCGTGGGCTGGGAGGACATCGCCGCGCAGTTCCCGCCGCGGAGCCTGGCTCTCACCCATGAGGAGATGGTGGCGAAGCTGGCCGGGAGCAGGATCGCCCTGCCGCTGGACGAGGTGATCCCTCAGCTGCCACCCGAGATTCTCGCCATGCCTGCCCCGCGGCCCGACCTGCGCGGGCTCGACGCGATTCCCGACCCGTTCCAGGTGGGACCGCCTGCTGGCCCCCCGCCGGCCGTTCCGATGCCCCTGCCCGCGGTGCCCGCGCCCACCCCGCTCGCGCCGGTGGTCGGCGCGGCCGCCAGTCAATCCGCGGCCGTCGCGCCGCAGTCCGGGCCCGCGGCCGATCGCTCCGTGCTGGCGGAGCCGATGGCGCCGGGGCGCGGCCGGGCGCCCGCCGCGGCCGCGCGGGCGGAGTTGATCGAGGAGGCCGGTTCGACGCCTCCGGTCGCCGCGACCGCCGCCGTCCCGGGGGAGGATCCGGTCGCTCCGGGCGACCTCGGGGCGGCACCGTCGACGGCCCGGGCGCCGGGTGCCGTGCTCGGGCGCATGGCTGCGGCCCTGGCGTCTGCGGGCGGCGACGGGGTGTGAGGCGGTGCTCGTCGTGGCCGGCGGCGGGCGGGGACGCCCTGGACTCGCGCATCTGCAGATGGAGCGCGCCGCGACCCATCTGAGCAGCCTGTGAGGTCACGACCATGTCGATCATCAACTACGGAGCCAAGGAGATCAGCTTCAAGGTCGTCTACTACGGGCCCGGCGTGGCCGGGAAGACGGCCAACCTCCAGCACGTGCACCGGCTGCTGCCCGACGGGAGCAAGGGGCGGATGATCTCGCTCGCCACCGGCGACGACCGCACCATCTTCTTCGACTTCCTGCCGGTGGCGGCGGTGGCGGTGCGCGGGTTGGCCACCAAGTTCCAGCTCTACACCGTGCCGGGGCAGGTGCAGTACAACATGACCCGCAAGCTTGTGCTGCGCGGCGTGGACGGCGTCATCTTCGTCGCCGACTCGCAGTGGGACCGCCTGCGGGACAACCTGGAGAGCCTGCGATCGCTGGAGGAGAACCTGCGCGAGTACCAGTACGAGCTCGACACGCTGCCGTGGGTCCTGCAGTACAACAAGCGCGATCTTCCGAACGTGGCGCCCGTCGACTACCTGGAGTTCATGCTGAACCGGCGCGGCCGGCGCGTGCCCTCGTTCGAGGCGGTGGCCCCCGATGGCGCCGGGGTCTTCGAGACGCTCAACACCGTCTCGCGCATGATCCTCCTCAGCGAGTTCGGGCCGGAGCAGGGGGGGGCCGCGTGATGGTCGACGGGGTGGTGATTCACGAGGAGGACGCGTCCAAGCTGCAGGGCGTGTTCACCCGGTTCCTCGATGACTCGGGGGCGCGGGCCGTCCTGCTGATCGAGCGCAGTGGTCAGCTCCTGGCGAGCGGCGGCCCCGCGGGCGCGCTCGACACCGTCTCGATCGCGGCCCTGGCCGCCGGGGCGTTCAGCTCCACGGGCGCCATGGCCAAGCTCGTTGGCGAGAGCGAGTTCTCGGTCATGTTCCACCAGGGGGAGAAGAAGAGCCTGCACGTGTCGACGGTGGGCCAGCACGCCATCTTGCTCGCCCTGTTCGACGAGGGGACGACCGTGGGCATGGTCCGGCTCTTCGCCAAGGACGCGGCGCGGAGCCTCGATGCCGTCCTCGCCGCGTCCCGCGCCCGGCCCCGCCGGGTGGGCGCCCTGGCCAATCCGCTCGCGGCCGACGAGGCGGGCCTCGACGTGGCCGGGTAGGCCTGCTCCCGCTCGCATGGTCGACGAAGAGGGGGAGCGGATGAAGATGTCGGTCGAGGGTGTGACGGTGCCCGCCCAGGAGCACGCGGAGCTCGAGGCGGCCGCTCACGTCTTCGAGCTGATCCTGCAGGCCAACCCTGCCGACGTGGGGGCCCTGGAGGCCCTGCAGGAGATCTACGCCAAGCTGGGCCAGGGCGACGAGCTGGCGGCGGTGGCGAGGCGGCTCGCCGAGATGGGCCCCGCCCCCCGGGAGGACCTGACGCCGGCCTCCTCTGACGGCGGTCGCCCGGCCGACACGTCGAACCAGGGACGTCGGCGCCTGCCGCGCCTGGGCGACCTGCTGGTCGCCGAAGGGCTGATCTCCCCGGAGCAGCTCCAGCACGTCCTCAAGGAGCAGCTCGCCTCGCGGGACCGCCTGGGGAGCGTCCTGGTCCGCCTGGGGATACTCACCGAGGAGCAGCTGGTGAGCGCGCTCTCGCGGCAGTACGGGCTGGAGGCGATCGCGCTGTCGCAGCTGGACGTCGACCCCGAAGTGCTGCGCCTGGTGCCGGTGCAGATCGCCCGCAAGTACCACGTGCTGCCCATCCGCCGGAGCGGCGGCACCCTCACCCTTGCCATGGCCGATCCCACCAACGTCCACGCTCTCGACGACGTCGGGTTCGTGACCAATCTCCAGATCATGCCGGTGGTGGCCGCGCCGGGCGCGATCCGGCAGGCCATGGAGCGGCTGTACGACGCCGAGGGTGGGGGTCTGGCCACCGTGCTGAGCGAGGTGGAGCACAGCCTGGGGTCGGACCTGGAGATGGTGGGCGGGGAGGAGGAGAGCTGGTCGAAGGTCGACGCGTTCGAGCTGCGGGAGTCGGCGGACGAGGCGCCGGTGGTGCGGCTGGTGAACATGATCCTGGCCGACGCCATCCGGCGCGGGGCCTCGGACGTGCACTTCGAGCCCTACGAGAAGGTCTTCCGGGTGCGCTTCCGGGTGGATGGGGTGCTGCACGAGATCATGACCCCGCCCAAGCGGCTGGAAGCGGCCCTGACCTCCCGCATGAAGATCATGGCCGCGCTGGACATCGCCGAGCGGCGGCTGCCCCAGGACGGGCGCATCAAGCTGCGCTACCACGGCCGG
>DATKEI010000049.1:0-2629 GCA_035544455.1 Binatia bacterium
CAAGGTCAAGACCGACCGGCGCGATGCCCGCGCCCTGGCCGAGGCCTGCGTGCTCGGCGCCTACCGCCCCGCCCATCGTCTCTCCGATCCCCAGCGCCACGTGCGGGGCCGGTTGCTGGTCCGGGACGCCCTCGTCCGGACGCGCACGCGCTACATCTCCGTCATCCGGGCCCTGCTCCGTCAACAGGGCTACCGGGTGCCCTCCGGCAGCGCGGAGAACTTTGTCCAGCGCGTCCAGCGCCTGCCCCGGCCCGGCCGCTTGCTCTCGGTGGTCGCGCCGCTGCTTGCCCTCATGCGCCCGCTCAACCGGCAGCTCGCGTACTCCGACGAGCAGATCGAGCACCTCGCCGTCCAGGATCCGCGCGTGCCGCGCCTGCGCTCCGTCCCCTGCGTCGGCCCCGTCACCGCCGCCGCCTTTCTCGCCGCCATCGACGACGTCGGGCGCTTTCACGACGCGCATCAGCTCGACGCCTACCTCGGCCTCGTGCCCCGCGAGTACAGCTCGGGCGAGAGCCAGCGCCGCGGGCCCATCACCAAGGCGGGCCACTCGCGCACCCGCTGGCTCTTGATTCAGGCCGCCGTCTCCCTCCTGCGCCGGCACCCGCCGCAGGCCGAGGAGCTGCGGACCTGGGCCCTGCGCATCGCCGCGCGCCGCGGCAAACAGGTGGCCGTGGTTGCCCTCGCCCGTCGCCTCGCCGGCATCCTCTATGCGCTCCTCCGGGATGGCAGCGTGTTCGAGCCCCAGCACGTTCGGCCTCCGCGTCCCACGGCGGCTGCCCCCCTCGTCAACGCGTGAATTCTCGATGACGCTGCGGGCCCCGATCTCTCGCAGGTTCGATGAGTGGGTGAGCGCGAAGTGTTGCCTGGCTGCTGTCGCAGGGCCGCCGCGTAGATGGCGCCCCCACCCCTCGAATCCCCTCATGCGCCGGCGAGCATCATCCCTCGCCTCGCCCTTGACGAGCGCGAATACAAGGCTGACGGAACCTCGCGAGATCGGCCCCACTGTCACCGGCCACCCGTGAACGGAACGGATCTGACATTCAGAGGGAGGGATCGCGTGGCGACTTGACACGGCCAGCCGGCTTCTTCATACAAGGCAACACGGGCACCCTCCGGCGGCAATCACCCCCGGGTCCGCCCGGGCAGATCGGTCGTGAGACGGTCTCTACCAGGTCAGCTCGAGATATGGCCCCCGCGCAATCGAGGCAACGGCGCGGACGATGGCATCGCTGTTGCGCTGGATGCGAGGCCAACTGGTCGTCGGGAGGACGAGGATCGCGAGCCCGCGTCCCATTGTGCTCTGCTGGTGGCGCAGGTTACGGTCCGTGGTGATCAGGACATCGAAGGCAATCTCCGCTGCGCGAGCAGTTCGCCGTTGCTGAGGGTCGACCAGCCGAGTTCGAACGCCGTCCGCACGTCATGTTCCGCAAGGACGAGCCGAAGCGGAACGGGAGTTCCTTGATCGAAGAGGATGCGCACAGGGGGCTACGCGTGGATCTCCGTCAGACTGCGCGCCACGTGCTCGAGCACGACTTCGACATGGCCGCGGGGAACGCCTGGGAACCACTCCAGGAACTGGTCCACGCTCGCTCCGTCCTCGATGTTCTCGAACAGCGCCTGCACCGGGACCCGTGTCCCCGTGAAGATCCAGGTTCCCTCGATCTTGCTCGGGTCTCGTTCGACCGCTTCGCAGCGACTCCAGTCGAGCATGCCCTGACTGTACCGCCTGGCAGTGGGGGAGACAAGTGCGGGCGGGTGTCACCCATTTGAGACTTCGATCAGGACGTCGGTGTCGAGGACGACCCTGCTCATGTCCTCCGGGTGTGCGGGTGGACTGCCGCAGCGACCGGACGAATCGCCGCGTGCCTCTCGAGCGAAAGCCGTCGTCGAGGATCTCCAGCGGCAGGGCCACCCGGGCGGCAACGGCTTCGTCGCCGGGCCGCCGACGCCGCCGTTCGGCAGCGAGACCCGCGCGATCCTCGGCTGGGCGGGTTTGGCGAGGGCGACGTCGAGCGACTGCTGGCGGTGGGGCGGTGACGCCCGCGCCCTGACGGGCCTCCCGCGCGGGGCGGCATTCGAGATCGCCCTGGAGACGGCGAGCCGGGAGGTCGCGGCGACCCTGCGGCCCATGGCGGAGCCGGGTCGGATCGAGAGCATGGACACGAGGACGGAGTGGTCAGCCCCGCCTGCTGACGCAGGGAGATGCGCGCCAGGAGCGCCGCCGCGGGGTGACGGCCCTCCGGGGGAAGCCCCGGTGGCCGTGCCGGCCCGGGGCGAGGGTTGCCGCGCGGGCGCGCGAGCCAGGGCGGCGATGGCTACGGCGAAGGTCGCCGCGTTCAGATGAAGCCGGCGAACAACCCCACGCGGGCGATGAGCACCCCGGCCACCGCCGGCCCCACGATGCGGGCCCCGTTGAAGGCGGCGGAGTTCATCCCGATGGCGCTGACCAGGTGCTCCCGCCCGACCATCTCCAGGATGAAGGACTGGCGGGCGGGCCGGTCGAGGGCACTCATGATCCCCCACGTGACGGCCATGGCCGCGATGTGCCAGTAGCGGACGCCCTCGCTCCAGACGAGCAGGCCCAGGGTGAGGGCGAGCGCGCCCTGCCCGGCCTGGGTGAGCATCAGGA
>DATKEI010000050.1:0-17897 GCA_035544455.1 Binatia bacterium
AGACCTCCGGCGCGGCCTCCTCGCGCTTGTACAGGACGTCGTCGAGGCGGCCCTTGCCCACCCAGACGACCTCGCCGTCGCCCCAGAGCTTCTCGCCGAGGACGCCCGCCCGGCGCTCGACGCGCTGCTTGACCGCCTGCGACTCGAGGGCGGGATCGCTGTCGGTGGTGAAGCTCGTCCACTCCGGCTTCTGGCCGGACTCCTCGGTCTTCCGGTAGGAGATCAGGTACTTGGGCATGGGCTCACCCTCCCATCATGTCGACGAAGCGATGAAACAGGTAGATCGCGTCGTGGGGCCCCGGCGAAGCCTCGGGGTGGTACTGCACGGAGAAGATGGGCTTTTCGCGGTGCCGCATCCCCTCCGACGTGCCGTCGTTGAGATTTCGGTGCGTCTCCTCGAAGCCGAACCGCGCCACCGAGGCGGGGTCCACGGCGAAGCCGTGGTTCTGGGCGGTGATCTCGACCCGCCCGGTCGCGAGGTCCTGGACCGGGTGATTGGCCCCGTGGTGTCCGAACTTCAGCTTGTAGGTGGAGCCGCCGGCGGCCAGGGCCAGGATCTGGTGGCCGAGGCAGACCCCGAAGATGGGCACGCGGCCCATCAGGCTCCGCACCGAGCGGACGAGGTACGACACGGGCTCGGGGTCCCCGGGCCCGTTGGACAGGAACACCCCGCTCGGCTTGCGCTCGAGCACCGCCTCCGGCGGCGTGCTCGCGGGCACCACGTCGACCGCGCAGCCCAGGGCGACGAGCTGGCGCAGGATGTTCTGCTTGAGGCCGGAGTCGTAGGCCACGACGCGATGGCGCGGCGCCGGTGGCCGTGGCACGCCCCGGGCGAACGACCACGCCCCGTCCGTCCACGCGTGCGGCGCGTCCACCGTCACCTCGCGCACGAGGTCACGGCCGACCAGCCCCGGCAGGGCGCGGGCTCGCTCGACCAGGCGGGAGGCGTCGGTCTCGACGGTCGAGATGATGCCTTCCTGGGCGCCGCGGTCGCGCAGGTGCCGGGCAAGGGCGCGGGTGTCGATGCCCTGGATGCCGACGATCCCATGGGCGCGCATGTACTCGTCGAGCGTCGTCTCGGCGCGCCAGCTCGAGGGGTACGGGCAGGCCTCCTTGACGATGAACCCGTTCACCCACGGCCGGCGCGATTCCGCGTCCTCCCGGTTCAGGCCGTAGTTGCCGATGAGCGGGTAGGTCATGCAGACCATCTGCCCGCGATAGGAGGGGTCGGTCATGACCTCCTGGTAGCCGGTCATGGCGGTGTTGAACACGACCTCGCCCTGGGCCTCACCCCCGGCGCCGCACGGCTCGCCGCGGAACACCCGCCCGTCGGCCAGGGCGAGCAGCGCCTCGCCGCGGCGGCTCACACCGTCACCACCGCGCCGCCCACGATGGTCATGACCGGCGCGCCCGTCCCGGTGGCGCCGCCGAATGGCGTGTTGCGGCTGCGCGAGCGGAACCGCGTGGGGTCGATGGTCCACGCCTGCCCGAGGTCGAGGACGGTGAGGTCGGCGGGGGCGCCCACGGCCAGGCTGCCGCCGGACAGGTTCAGCACGCGCGCCGGGCCGCCGGAGAGCCGGGCGATCAGCGTCGGCAGATCGATGATCCCCGGGCGCACGAGGCGGTCGAGGAGCAGCGGCACCGCGGTCTCCAGGCCGACGATGCCGTTGGCGGCGGCCGCGAAGTCGCTCTCCTTCTCGGCCAGCTCGTGAGGCGCGTGGTCGGTGGCGATGCAGTCGATGGTCCCGTCGGCCAGGGCCTCCCGGACGGCCTCCACGTCGCGCTTGCCTCTGAGGGGCGGGGCCATCCTGGTGTTGGGATCGTAGGTCCGGACGGCCTCGTCGGTCAGGAGCAGGTGGTGGGGGGTCACCTCCGCCGTCACGTGCACGCCGCGCGCCTTGGCCGACCGCACCATGCGCACCGCGCCCGCGGTGGACAGGTGGGCAATGTGCAGGTGGGCGGAGGTCAGCTCGGCGAGGAGGATGTCCCGGGCCACCATGACGTCCTCCGCCGCCGCCGGCTGGCCGCTCAGGCCGAGCTCGGTGGACACGAGCCCCTCGTGCATGGCGGCGCCCCGGGCCAGGTGCGCGTCCTCGGCGTGGCTGATCACGGGCGCTCCGAACGGCAGCGCGTACTCCATGGCCCGCCGATAGATCTCCGCGTTCATCACGCAGTGCCCATCGTCGGAGAACGCCACGCAACCGCCCTCGGCGAGCTCGGCGAGCTCGGCGAGCTCCGCGCCCTTGAGTCCCTTCGTCACCGCGCCCACGGGATAGACGCGCACCACGCCCTCGACGCGGGCCTTGGCCAGGATGAAGTCGGTGACGGCGCGGTTGTCGTTCACCGGGAAGGTGTTGGCCATGCAGCACACCGCGGTGAAGCCGCCCGCCGCCGCCGCGCGCGTGCCCGAGGCCACCGTCTCCTTGTACTCCTGGCCGGGCTCGCGCAGATGCACGTGCATGTCGATGAAGCCGGGACACACGACCTTGCCGGTGGCGTCGACGACCGCCGTGCCCTCGGGCGCGGCGAGACTCCGGCCCAGGCGGGCGATGCGCCCGCCCTCGATCAGCAGGTCCTGGACGGCGTCGACGCCCCCGGCGGGATCCAGGATCCGGCCGTTCCGGACGAGGAGGCTCATGCCGGGCGACTCCCGGCGAGCAGGTAGAGAACGGCCATCCGCACGGCGACGCCGTTCGCCACCTGGTCGAGGATGACCGAGTGCTCGCCGTCGGCGACGTCCGGGGCGATCTCCACGCCGCGATTCACGGGCCCGGGGTGCATGATCAGGACGTCGCCGCGGACGTGGCGGAGCGTGTCGCGCGACAGTCCCCAGACCCGCGAGTATTCGCGGAGGGACGGGATCAGACCGCCGCGCATGCGCTCCTGCTGCAGGCGCAGCATCATGATGACGTCGGCGCTCGCGATCGCCTCCTCCAGCCGATGGCTCACCTTGACGCCCATCTCGGCGCAGGCCGGGGGGATGAGGGTGGGCGGGCCGGCCACCGTGACCGTCATGCCCATGTGGCGCATGCCGTGGATGTTGGACCGGGCCACCCGGCTGTGGGCCACGTCGCCCACGATGGCGACGTGGAGGCCCTCCAGGTGCCCCTTCTTCTCCCGGATGGTGAGGAGGTCGAGCAAGGCCTGGGTGGGGTGCTCGTGGGCGCCATCTCCGGCATTGACCACGCTGCAGGGAAGGTGGCGGGCGATCAGGTCGGGCCCGCCCGCGGCGTGGTGGCGCACCACGAGGACGTCGGGGCTCATGGCGGCAATGGTGCGCGCGGTGTCGAGGACGCTCTCGCCCTTCTCCGCGCTCGACCCCGACGCCGAGAAGTTGATCACGTCGGCGGAGAGCCACTTGCCCGCGATCTCGAACGACGTGCGCGTGCGCGTGGACGCCTCGTAGAAGAGGTTCACCACCGTCTTGCCCCGGAGCGTCGGCACCTTCTTGATCTCCCGGGCGGCGATCTCCTTCATGGACTGCGCGGTGTCGAGCACGTCCTGGATCTCGCCGGGCTCGAGGTCGCGCATGCCCAGGAGGTCCTTGCGCCGCCATCTCATCGGGGGGGATCCTCCTGGATCACGACGCGGTCGACCCCGTCGTGCTCGCGCAGCATGACGGCCACCGTCTCCCGACGGCTGGTCGGGAGGTTCTTGCCGACGTAGTCGGGGCGGATGGGCAACTCGCGGTGCCCGCGATCCACCAGGACGGCCAGCCGGATCACGTGGGGGCGCCCCAGGTCCATGAGAGCGTCCATCGCGGCCCGGATCGTCCGTCCGGTGAAGAGCACGTCGTCCACCAGCACCACCGTCCGCGCCTTCAGGGAGAACGAGATCTCCGTCCCCCGGACCACCGGCTGCTCGGCCCGGAGGCCCAAATCGTCCCGGTAGAGGGTGATGTCGAGGGCGCCGACGGGAGGCCGGCTCCCCTCGATGCCCGCGATCTTGGCGGCGATCCGCTCGGCGAGAGTGACCCCGCGGGTCTTGATCCCGACGAGCGCGAGGTCGTCGCCGCCGCCCGCCTGTTCCACGATCTCGTGGGCAACGCGGGTGAGGGCGCGATCGAGCGCGGCCTCGTCGAGGACCTGCGCCTTCTCGCGGACGCTCACGCCGGACGCCGAGCGCGGCGGAGGGAAGGGCGGGAACGGGACGAGCTACCGAGGGGGGACGCGAACGCGCTGCGGCGGAACGACGACACGGTCATGAGATCTCCTTGCCGACCTCACAGGGCCCGCTTAAAGGAGCACATCGTGTGCTTGACTGACGGTACTCCGGCGCCGTCGCAGTGTCAAGCTGGCGCGCCCACGTATCGCTGTCCCGTGGGCATGTTCAGCTGCGTCGCTCGCGGGCGAGGGCCTCGAGCGCGGCCTCGAAGCACGCGAGCGGGGCCCGTGCGATCCCCGCTCCGATCTGCCCGGTGCCCGGCGCCTTGCCAGCGATGCCCGTGTTGATCAGCGGGGTCACCCCCGTCTCCACGACCTTGCGGACGTCGATCCCGACTGGCGTGCCCCGCTCGTCGAGCGTGGGGATGCGGAAATGCGGGTGCTCGCCGAGGCAGATCTCCGCCATCTCCTCGGTGGCGCGCACGGCCTCGGCGAGGCCGCCCGCGCCCACGAACCGGGCCACCGACGGCGAGGCGGCCATGGCGAAGGCGCCGAGCCCCGCGGTCTCCACGATGGCGCTGTCGCCCATGTCGGGGTTGGCGTCCTCGGCGGTGAAGCCGGGGAAGTAGAGCCCGCGCGGGGTTTCCACCGGGGCGACGAACCAGCGCGCGCCCAGGCCGGCCACGCGGATGCCGAACTCGCTCCCGTTGCGCGCCATGGTGGCGACCATCGTCGATCCGGTCACACCGAGGCAGGGATCGGTGCTCGCCTTGCCCGCGGCCATGGCCAGGTTCAGGAAGAACTGGTCGTTGCCGGCGACGAACTCGGCGACCCGGGCGAGGGCGGCGGTGTCGGCCGCCGCACGGGCGAGGGCGGGCATGAGAAGCCGCGCGACGAGGCTCGACGCCGCGACGTTGCGCTGGTGCATCTCGTCGCCCATGCGCAGCGCCTGGGCCATGATCGCCCGGAGGTCGATGCCGGCGCCGTTCCCCACCCGGCGAATCGCGGCTCCGAGCAACGGCCCGGCCTCCGCCGCGAGCCACCGGAGCCGCTCGACCACTGCCTCGTCGTCGGCGCCGAAGCGCAGCACCCGTCCCAATCCCTCGTTGATGGTGGCCGCGGCCCGGGTCCCGGTGAGGCGGTTCTCGACGACGAACACGGGCATCGAGGGCGTCACGATTCCCGTCATCGGCCCGGCAGCGCCGGCGTGGTGGCACGGCCCGAGCGCGACCTCGCCGCGGGTCACGAGGTCGCGGGCACCGGTGTCATCCGCGGCCCACCCCTCGTAGCGCACGGCGCACAGGACGGCGGCCTGGATCGTCGGGCAGGCGCGCTCCCACCGGAGCGGCGGACCCGCGTGCAGCACGCGGCGGCCCTCGAGGCCCAGCGCCTCGCGAGCGGGGCGGCAGTCCACCAGCATGGGCCGCGCCTCGACGAGGCGGGCCAGCGCCGCCTGGTTGGCGGCCTTGATGCCCGCGGCCCCGGCGGACGGGCTCACGCGCCCTGGCTTGCCGCGCCCGGGGCGCCGGCCGCCCGGCCGCGGTCCCGGGCGCGCTTCACGGACCGGCGTCTCATGCGTCCGCGTCCTCCTCATCGTCGAGGGCGGCGAGGAGCGCGGCCCGCTTGAGATCGCCTCCCGCCGGCGGCGACCAGGCCACGTGCAGCACGGCCACGCCGCGGCGCTCGAGGTCCGACGCGAACGCCTGCAGGCCCAGGTTGACGACGCGGAGCTCGCCCGCGAGCAGCGCGGGGACGCGCGAGGCTGCTTCGCTCATGCCCCGGCCTCGGCCAGGATGGCGGCCAGCGCCGGCTCGCCGCCGGCGATGCAGGCGGCCGCGCGCGCGGCCTGCGCGTTCGAGGGCAGCACCCAGGCGCCCGCGCCCTCCAGTCGCGCGATCTGCCTCCTCATCCCCTGGGGATCCGCGTCCGTGCCGACGACCGTGGCCACGAGCGCGATGTCCCGCCCGTGGGCCCGGGCGGACCGGCGGGCGGCCTCGAGGGCGGGGGCGAGGTCGCCAGCGGGGTCGGCGGCGGCGCCGTGGCCCAGCACGACGTCGAGGAGGATGACGGCGGTGCGGGGATCGGCGGCGGCGCGGCCAATCTCCGCGATGCGCGCGGCCGGGTCGATCATCGGATGGGCGCGCCGCACGGTGTACTCGTCGGCGCCGAGATCGACGATCTCGGACGTGACACCCGGGCCGCCGGCGCGGACGGCGTCGAGGATCAGGCGGGCCTCGTCGGCGAGGGTGCCGCCGGCGTACGCGCCGCGGACGGTCCTCTGCCCGGGGGCAAGGGCGCGCCGCGCCGAGGTGAGTCGCTCCCGGAGGCCGGTGATCTCCGGGCCGAACGGGCGGGGCGTCCAGGCGTGTCCGCGGACGGCGGCCACGGCCGCCCGCGCCGCGTCCTCGAGAGTGGCCGCGATGGTGAGCGAGCCCTCCCGGCCCGGACGGGCGCCGCGCCCCAGCAGGCAGGCGACGGCGGGCTTGCCGGCCGCCCGCAGCCTGGCCGCCACCGCAGCGCGCACGGCGGGGGCGGGGGGCTTGCCGACGACAACGATCGCCTCCGTGGCCGGCTCGGCGGCGAGGGCGTCGATGGCCACGAGCGCCATGGCGCCGCCCACCGCCTCGCTCATGTCCCGGCCCCCGACTCCGATGCCGTGTGAGATCCCCTCGCCCGAATCCGCGAGGAGCGTCGCCACCTGCTGCAGGCCAGTCCCCGACGCGGCGACCAGGCCGACGCGACCCCGCGGCACGGCGTTGGCGAAGCCGAGGGGAACACCGGCGAGGTACGCCGTCCCGCAGTCCGGGCCCATCATGAGCAGGCCGCGCCGGCGGGCGAGCTGCTTGAGCGCAATCTCGGCTTCCACCGGCACGTTGTCGCTGAAGAGCATGACGTGGAGGCCGCGGAGGAGGGCCCGCCGCGCCTCCGCGGCGGCGAAGGGGCCCGGGACGGAGATCAGGGCGAGATTCGCGCCCTCCAGGCGACGCCAGGCGCTGTCGAGCGTCCTCGGCAGCGCTCGGCCCGCCGGCCCCACCGGGCGATCGCGGGCGGCCACGAGCGCCTCGGCGCGGGCGAGGGCCAGGTCGGCAGCTGCCGCCGACTCGGCGCGGATGGCAATGACCAGGTCGTTCGGCCCGGCGGCGAGCGCGTCCTCGCTGGACAGACCCGAGCCGGCGAGGAGCTCCTGGTTCGCCGGGGTCGCCATCAGCGCAGCGGCCTCGCGCACACCCGGCAGGGCGCGCAGCTCCCGGGCCAGGTCGAGCAGCAACACCGAGTCCCGGTACGCGCTCCGCTTCACCAGCGCGACCGTTGTCATGCCGCGCTTCCCATCCCGCCAGGGCTCGGCTCGTCCCGCCCCCGGCCGAGCCCGGCGAGGGCCAGCGCGATCCCGGCCAGGGTGTCGGCGCCCGACGTGGCGCCGCGCCGGCAGAGACGCCGCGCCGCCGCGTGGGCGCCGTCCTCCGTGTCAGCCGTCGCGAGGGCAAGGAGGGGCTCGGCGAAGAGCCCGTGGATGGCGTGGCGGAGGAACTCCGCGGCCACCGCCGTCGTGCGCGTCAGCAGGGCCGCCATGCCGGCGCGCATTCCGGGCGCCGCCACCAGCCCGGCCGGCCGGGCCCGGTGCAGCACGGCGAGGACGCCGACGAGACAGTCGTCCCCGGCCGGGGTCAGCCCGGGCCCGAGACCGATCAGGCCACGCGCCCCCCGGAGCAGCAGCGCGGGGTCGTCGAGGGCGAGGCCCTCGGCGACGGCGGCGCACGCCTCGTGGCCGAGCCCGGCGCGAATGGCCGAGCTCCTGCCTGTCCGTGCCGCCGCGGCGAGGAGCGCGCCGGCGGATATCCCTGCCCCTGCGCGCGGCATGGCGGCGTCCACGACCTCGGCTCCGCGGAGGGACAGGGTGAGCCCGCCGATGTTGAGCGCGCCGTCCCGGCGCTCGACGAGGGCGCCGGGCTGAAGGCGGGCGGCGATGCCGGCGGGCACCGCGGCCGCGAAGGGTGCGCCCAGGTCGCCCGGGCCGTGCAGCGTCACCAGCCCACCGTCGTGCCAGGCGAGGTTGGCCGTGGAGGCGTGGACCGACATCACGCGCCCGGCCTCGCCCGGTGGTCCGCCGAGGCGGGCGGGCAGGGCGGAGCTCACGCGGAGGACGGAGACGGTGCCGGCGGAGGTCTGGCCCGTGTCTCAGACCTTCTCGAAGTCGATGCGCTCGTGCACGGGCAGGCCCTGCAGCTGGCGGCGCAGGCAGTCGAGGCCCAGCTCGACCGCACCCAGGCGCACCCAGTCGCGCCCGCCGACGATGCGACTGCGCCGCGAGACCACCTCGTCCGCGGTCGCGATGGCCAGGCAAATCGTGCCCCCGAGGTCGATCCGGTCCGCGCCCTCGTCCAGGTCGATCAGCACGGCCAGGGCGTGGGTCGCGCTCCCCTGTCGCCGCGCCGCGTCCGCCACGGCCTCCGCGATCTCCGGCGTCAGCTCGCCCGCGACCCGGGCCGGGTCGAGGCCGACGGCGCCCGCCACCTCGCGCGGGTCGCGGGCCACCGTGCCGCGGCGGAAGACGCGCTCGGCGCCGGGCAGGTGGGCGACGCGGCCGGCGATGTGCCCGCTCGTGAATGTCTCCACCACGGCCAGCGAACCGCCGCGGCGCGCCAGCTCGCTCAGGACGACACCCTCGAGCGTCTGGTCGTCCTCGGCGAGGATGAAGTTGCCGAGGCGCCGCCGTACCTCCTGCTCGACGGGCGCCAGCTTGCGCCGGATATCGTCCATGTCGACGCCGCGCACGGTGACCTTCGTCTCGAGCTGCGGATAGTGGGCGCGAAAACCGAGCTTGGCGCTGCCGTCCGGCGCCAGCTCCGCCACGCCATGGAGGAGGGAATCGACGTGCGACTCGCCCAGCCCGTACGAGTGGAACCGCTTCAGGTGGATGGCCGCCTGCAGGCCGCTCTTGGCCAGGAGGCGCGGGATCACCTGTTCCTCCATCATGCGGCGCAGCTCGCGCGGCACTCCGGGGGTGAAGAAGAAGCGGGCCCGGCCGATGTCGAGGGCGAAGCCGCACGCGGTGCCGACGGGGTTGTCGAGCAGCTCCGCGGTGGTGGGGAGCATGGCCTGCTTCTGGTTGTTGGGCGGCATGACGCGGCTGCGGCGGCGGAAGAACTCCTCCATGCGGGCGAGCCACTCCTCGTGGAGGACGAGCTCGACCCGGGCCGCCCGGGCCGCGATCTCCTGGGAGAGGTCGTCGATGGTGGGACCGAGGCCTCCGTTGACGATGACGGCGTCGGCTCGCGCGCCCGCGAGCGAGAAGGCCCGGAGCAGGCTCTCCCGGTCGTCGCCCACGGTCGTCTCCCACTGGACCGAAAGCCCGACATCCTCGAGCTTCTGGCTCATGTAGCTGAAGTTCGTGTTGACGATCTTGCCGGTGAGGACCTCGTCGCCCGTGCAGATGATCTCGATGCGCATGCCCCTCTCGCTCAGCCCATCAGCAGCGCGCCCGGAACCTCGCGCCCCATGGTCTGGATCTCCTGCCGGCTGATCCCGGCCGCCTCGAGCGCGGCGACGAACATCTGCAGACCGTCGGCCGGCGTCGGATTGCCGGTCTGGCCGAGGTCGGTGCCCAGGACGAAGTGCCGGGCGCCCACGCGCTTGACGCGCGCCGTCGTGTCCGCGACGGGGATCCGCGTCGAGTGGCGCATCCACTCGAGCGGGGCATCTGCACCCACCAGCATGAGGAGGGCGCACAGCTCGAGCTTTGCCCCCATGGCGGCGGCCTTCTTCATGTGCGCCTCGGACATGCCCACCACGTCGAACTCGGCGTGGGTGACCACGATCCGGTCGCAGCCTTCCTCGCGGGCGGCGGCGATCAGGGCCAGGGCCTCGTCGGCGGAGGCGTGGCCGGTGTGCACGACGAGCCGCTGCGCCGCGCACACCCTCAGCACCTCGCGGGCGGCCGGCAGCACGGCGCCCTGGTCGTCGACGACCCGGATGCCCTCGGGGGCGGTCCCGGCCCGCCGCACGTGGTTGTCGGCGTCGAAGGTCGGGAACCACACGACGCGCCCGTGGCCGCCCTGCATGCGCCACATCCACTCCACGGCTCGGGGGTTGAGGCCGCCGGCGGCGCCGTTGAGGGTGATCCCGCCGAAGACCTTGATGCCTGGCACGTGCTTGCGCACGAGCCACGCGCGGTCGGCGGTGAGAGCGACGTGGCTCTTGAGCACCACCGCCTCCATCTGCCGCGCGGCGGCCATGAGGGCCAGCTCGTCGTCGTCGACGGCCCGCCCGAAGACGTCGGGCGCCGAGTGCGTGTGGAAATCGATCAGGCCCCGGATGGGGCTGACGGGAGGCGGCGGAGGAGAGTAGCCGCGCACGCCCTGGTCAGGGGCGGCGGGTCGGACCGCGGCGCCGGCGTGACGGCCTCGCCCGGGGGCCGGGGCGGGGTGCCCGGGCGCGCGTCGCCTGGCCAGGGCGACCGGCGCGAAGGCACCCAGCTGGCAGCAGCCGCAGACGACGGGGCGCGAGCGGGCCGGGTCTGGCGCCGAGCGGGCCAGGGCCGAAACGCCGTGGTCGGAGATCATGGCGACAGGATCATACACGGTGTGCTCCGCGTGCGCCGGGCGGCCTGCTGCCGGAGCGCGATGTCGACGGCGCCCTCGACCATTCTCATCGAGCCAGACTTCGGCCGGCCCGGCACGGGCCCGCTTGCCTCGCCGGGGGCCGGGGCCGCCTCGGCCCGGGTCATCCGGGGGACGATGAGGCGGGCGCTTCGCGCTGCGGGGCCGGGCGCGCCGTCAACGAACCGGCTCCGCCCGCCTACCGGAAGGCGGGGGCGATCTCGGCGATGAAGCGGTCGAGGTCGCGGCGCAGGGCGTCGAGTGGGCGGAAGAGGCTCGGGATGAACAGCACCCCCACGCCCGCGGCCTGGAGCTGGCGGAGCTGCTCGCGGATCTCGTCCGGGGTCCCGGCGAGGCAGGTGTCGCGCGCGTCGTCGGCGTGGCGCCCCATGCGGCTGGCGATGGTCTCGGCGAGCTGATCCACCTCGCTCTTCTTGTCCGTGATGAGCAGCGCCATGTTGCACGAGCGCGTGATGGTCTTGGCGTCGCGGCCGACGGCGCCGCAGTGCTCGTCGAGGATGGCGCCCTTGCGCGCCAGCACCTTCGGACCGCCCCACACGTTCCAGTGGTTGGCGTGCCTGGCCACGATGCGCAGGGTGACCCGCTCCCCGCCGCCCCCGATCATCAGCTCCGGATGCGGGGTCTGCACCGGCTTGGGATCCAGGGGCGCGTCGGAGAGCTGGTAATGGCGCCCCGCGAAGGTGCTCCGGCGCTCGGTCCACAGGGACCGCATCACCTGGCACGCCTCGTCGAGGCGCTCGAGGCGCTCGCGCATCGTGTAGAACGGGATGCCGTACGCCTGGTGCTCGTTCTCCTGCCAGCCCGCGCCGAGGCCGAGGATGAGCCGCCCGCCGGAGATGATGTCGACCTGGGCCGCCATCTTCGCGACCACGGCGGGGTGGCGGTAGGTGTTGCCGAGCACGATCGTGCCGATCCGCATGCGCGGCACCACGGCGGCGAGGGCGCTGAGCGTGCTCCACGACTCGAGCATGGCTCCCTCGCGCTCGCGGGTGTTGGGCATGAAGTGGTCGGTCACGCAGGCCATGTCCCAGCCGGTGGCCTCGATGTGTCGCCAGAGCTCCTGCACGCCGGACCAGGTCTGGGCGCCCATGCTCGTGAACAGGCCGAAGCGCATGTCGATCTCCTCTCCAGGGATGAGCCCGGGATCGCTCGGGCTCGGCGGTGATTGGCTGCCGGCCCCGTGCCGCGGCGCGTCCCCGCCGTCCCGCACCGGCGCCGGGGGCGATCGTGCCCGGCGCCGGGCCCCCGGTCAAGCGCGAGCCCGAGCGGCGTGGCGCCGGGCGGGGTGGCGGCCCTCCCCGCGGGACCCGGCGCCCTCGCGATTCACGAGCCCCGCGCCGGGGCGACTCCGGGTCCTCACGAGGGGCCAGCGCTCGTGCCGTCCGCCTCCGGAATGGCCAGCATCCCGGTGAAGAGGGCCGGCGCCGGCGGGAGCCCGGTGACCTCGAGAATCTCCTGCTCGTTGAGGGTCTCCCGCGCCAGCAGCGCTTCGGCAAGCGCGTCGAGCTGCTTGCGGTGCGCGCTCAGGAGACGCCTGGCCTCGTCGTGGCTCTCGCCGATGATCGTGCGCACCTCGGCATCGATGGCTTCAGCGGTCTTCTCGCTGAACGGCTTCGCGCCGGCGTACCCGCCCGAGCCGCCCAGGTAGGGATTCTCCCGGGGCGCGAGCTGCACCAGCCCGACCCGCTCGCTCATGCCCCAGCGCGTGACCATCCGGCGGGCCAGGGCGGTGGCCTGCTCGATATCGCTCTCCGCCCCGGTGGTCTTGGTGCCGTACACGATCTCCTCGGCCGCGCGACCTCCCAGCATTCCGACGATCTTTGCGCGCAGATAGGCTTCCGGATAGTTGTAGCGGTCGCTGTCCGGGCGCTGATAGGTCACCCCGAGGGCCTGGCCGCGCGGTACGATCGTCACCCGGTGCACCGGGTCGGCGCCGGGCACCACCAGACCGAGGATCGCGTGTCCGCCCTCGTGGTAGGCGATGCGCTCCTTGTCGGAGCGGCTCAGGAGGAGCGGGCGCTCGGGGCCAAGCACGATCTTCTCCAGTGCGTCCAGGAAGTCCTTGTGACGGACCTCGTTCTGCTCCCGGCGGGCCGCCAGCAGCGCCGCCTCATTGACCAGGTTGCGCAGATCGGCCCCCGACAGCCCCGGCGTTGCGGCGGCAAGCTCTCCCAGGCTTGCGTCCTTCGCGAGCGGCACGCGGCGGGTGTGGACGTTCAGGATCGCCTCGCGCCCGGTCTTGTCCGGGAGGTTCACCATCACGCGCCGGTCGAAGCGCCCGGGCCGCAGGAGCGCCTTGTCGAGCACGTCCGGCTGGTTGGTCGCGGCCAGCACGATGATGCCCTCCCGGCTCGAGAAGCCGTCCATCTCGGTGAGGATCTGGTTCAAGGTCTGCTCCTGCTCGCTCGAGCCCCCGATCGCCACCTGCCCCCGCGCGCGACCGATGGCGTCGAGCTCATCGATGAAGATGATCGCCGGCGCATGCTCGCGCGCCTGCTTGAACAGATCCCGCACCCGCGCCGCCCCCACCCCCACGATCATCTCCACGAACTCCGAGCCGCTCATCGAGAAGAACGGCACCCCCGCCTCCCCCGCCACCGCACGAGCCAGCAGGGTCTTGCCGGTCCCCGGCGAGCCCACCAGCAGCACGCCCTTCGGAGCGGTCCCGCCCAGGCGGGTGTACTTGGGAGGGTCCCTGAGGAAATCCACGATCTCGACCAGCTCGTTCTCGGCCTCGTCGATGCCGGCGACATCGTCGAAGGTGACCTTCGTATCCTGCTCCTGGTCGTAGCGGCGCGCCTTGCTCTTGCCAATCCCCATGAATCCCCCGGCCCCCATGCCGGCGCCCTGCTGCGCCGCCCGCCGGAAGAGCCAGATGTAGAAGCCGATGAACAGCAGCGCCGGACCGAACCCGAACAGCAAGGTCGACCAGGCACTGCCGCCTTCCTGGATGGGCTTGGCGCTGATCTCGACCTGGTTGTCGATCAGAAATGCTTCCAGACCGGGGTCGACGAAGGAGGGGAGCGTGGTCGTGAAGGTGTTCGCCGTCCTGGGCAGGGCCCGGGCCGCCGCCCCGCGCTCGCTCGACGCCCGGGGCTCGTTCGACGCCCGGGGCTCGCTCGTGGGCGTGGCGCTCGGCTCGCTGGCCAGCGGGTAGGTGACGGGTGCCTTGAAGCGGCCCGTGATGCTGTCCCCCTGGCTGTAGATCGCCTGGACGTTGCCCTTGGTGACCTCCTCCTTGAACAGGGTATAGGGCACCGTGAGCGGCTCCTCCCCGCCGGCCGGCATCAGGAACCTCACCAGCAGGAAGTTCGCGACCACAACAAGGAGGAGCCACAGCCAGGTTCGGCCCGGCGGCATCCTCGGCAACCCGGCGGCCTTCGCCGGTCCAGACCGAGGGTCGCCCGGCGTGCCCCGCTTGGCCGGGGCAGAGTTGCCCTTGCGTGGTGCCTGCTGCCCCGTCGATCTCATGGCTCCCTCCTTGGCCGGCGCGGCCGCCTCATGCAGGCGGTCGACGCGACGGCCGATCGCCGTGCGGAACCCGGCCGTACCTCACGATCCGACACCCGTCGCCGGGACGTCCCGCCGTCTGCTCCGCGCGACGAGCTTGGTCAACTCGCGCAGCCACAGCACCGAGCTCCCCACCACCGCACAGCGCAGCCAGTCGCCCGCGCTCAGGCTCACCGTCGAGAACGCCTCCTGCAGGAACGGGATGGACACGACCGCCCCCTGCAACCCGAGCGACAGCAACACCGCCCCCCACAGCCACGGGTTGGAGAAGAGTCCGACGAACGCGCTCTGCTCATCGGAGCGCGCGTTGAAGACCGTGAACAGCGAGAAGAACACCAGGGTCGTGAACGCCATCGTCTGCGCGTACGGCACGCTGCCCGCACCCTCGATCAGTCCGCCCGGCAAGCTCGCATCCAGAACGAGCAGGGTGCCCCCGGCCATGATCGCGCCCACGAAGAAGATGCCCGACCACATGTGGCGCGTGATCACCCCTTCCTCTCGCGGGCGCGGCGATCTCGCCATCACGTCGGCGCTCACGGGATCCACGCCCAGCGCGAGCGCCGGCGCGCCGTCCGTCACCAGGTTGATCCACAGGATCTGTGTGGCCAGCAGCGGCAGCACCACCCCGCTCCCCCCCTCGCCCGCCGTCAGCCCGATCACGTCCGCCAGCAGCACGCCGAAGAACATCGTCAGGACTTCGCCGATGTTCGACGACAGCAAGTAGCGCAAGAACTTCCTGATGTTCGAGAAGATGCCGCGCCCCTCCTCCACCGCGGCCACGATCGACGCGAAGTTGTCGTCGGCGAGCACGATGTCGGCGGCTTCCTTGGACACGTCCGTGCCCGTGACGCCCATCGCCACCCCGATGTCGGCGGTCTTCAGCGCGGGCGCGTCGTTCACCCCGTCCCCCGTCATCGCCACGATCGCGCCGTCGCGCTGCAGCGCCTTCACGATGCGCAGCTTGTGATCGGGAGTGACGCGCGCATAGACCGACACCTCCCCGACCGCCTGCTGCAGCATCGCATCGGACATCTTCTCGAGCTCGGGCCCGGCGAGCGCCCGCGCGCTGGTGGCGATGCCGAGTTCGGCGGCGATGACCGCCGCCGTCGTCGGATGGTCGCCGGTGATCATGATCGGGCGGATCCCGGCCGCCTTCGCGCGGGCCACGGCGTCCTTCGCCTCGGCGCGCGGCGGGTCGATCATGCCGATCACCCCGGCGAACACGAGGCCTTCCTCGACGCGGTCATCGACGTCATCGGCGTCGAACCCCCCCGCCGGCAGCGAGCGGAAGGCGACGCCGAGCGTGCGCAGGGCCTCGCCGGCCAGCGCGTCATTGACCGAGGCGATCTCGGCCCGCCGCGCCGTGTCCAATGGTCTGTTCTCACCGCCCACCAGCTCGTGCGAGCAGCGCGCGAGCACCACGTCCGGCGCGCCCTTGGTGAAGACGAGCACGCGCTCCCGCCTCTCGGTGTCGGTGTGAACCGTCGACATCAGCTTGCGCTCGGAGGAGAAGGGCACCTCGCCAACCCGCTCGAAGCGAGCGCCGAGGACCTCGGCGTCCAGGCCGGCCTTGCCGGCGGCGACGACGAGGGCACCTTCGGTCGGGTCGCCCTGCACCGTCCAGAGGCCATCGCGCTCCTGCACGACGGCGTTGCTCGCCCGATCCCCCACCGCCAGCGCCCGCTCCAGCTCGACCCGGAGCGCGCCGTCGAGCCCGCCGGGATCGCCATCGGCGCCCGCGCCCTCTCGTGCGCGCTGCACGTCGCCGGCGGGAGCGTAGCCCGTGCCGCTCACGTTCACCCGCCCGCTGGCCGTCACGACCGCGCGGACCGTCATCTCGTTCTTGGTCAGCGTGCCGGTCTTGTCGGAGGCGATGACGGTCGCTGAGCCGAGGGTCTCGACCGCGGCGAGATGGCGCACGATGGCGTGCCGCCTGGCCATGCGCTGCACGCCAAGGGCGAGGACGGTGGTCACCACCGCCGGCAAGCCCTCCGGGACCGCGGCCACCGCGAGGGCCACCCCGAAGATGAGCACGTCGAAGAGGCCCGAGACGCCGCGCACGTCCTCCACGAGCAGAATGGTGGCGATCATCACGACCGCGATGGCGATGACGCCCAGCCCCAGCCGCTTGGCGACGCGGTCGAGCTCCTCCTGCAGCGGAGTGGTCTCGGCCGGAGCGTCTTTCAGCATCCCGGCAATCCGGCCCATCTGGGTCTGCATGCC
Source organism: Binatia bacterium (assembly GCA_035544455.1). Lineage (GTDB taxonomy): Bacteria > Methylomirabilota > Methylomirabilia > Rokubacteriales > CSP1-6 > DATKEI01. The sequence goes on from DATKEI010000050.1 coordinate 16,454, forward strand.
GGTGGCGACGACCACGGCCGTTCCGTGGCCGTACGTCGCCGCGGTGCCGCTCCAGATCATGTTGAGACGGTCACCGACTCCGACCTCCTCGGCGATCGCCTCGACGTGCTTGGTCACCGGCAGGCTCTCGCCGGTGAGCGCGGCCTCGGCCGTCTGGAGCGCCGTCGACTCGATCAGTCGCGCATCGGCGGGAATGCGGGCCCCCTCCTCGACGAGGATGACGTCGCCGGGCACGATCTCGGCCGCCGCGATGCTCTGCCGCTCCCCGCCGCGAACGACGTTGGCATGGGCCGCCGACATCTCGCGAAGGGCCGTCAGCGCCCGCTCGGCCTTTGCCTGCTGCACGTAGCCCATGATCGCGTTGAGCAGGACGACGCCCAGGATGGCGATCGCCTCGTACGGCAACCCGGCGTCGCGCTCGTACAGCCACAGCCCGGCCGAGATGGAGGCGGCGACCAGCAGCAGGATGACCAGCGCATTGTGGAACTGGGCGAGGAACTTTCTCCAGGCGGGCACGGGCCGTTCCGCCGCCAGCTCGTTGCGGCCGTGGCTCGCGAGGCGCGCCCGCGCGTCCTCCTCGCTCAGCCCGAGCCGCGCGTCCGTGCCGAGCGCCGCCAGGACATCGAGAACGGGCTGTCGATAGGGGGCGGGGCCAGGGGCGGGAACGGCCGCGCCGCTCATCGCCGTGCTCGCTCGAGGGCCGACGCCCGCGCGCGCTCGCGCGCGACGTCGTGCCCCTCGCTCGGGATGACCGGGCCGATCGGCGCCCCGCCCGGCTCGGGTCCGCGCGCGGCGACCGCGTCTCGCGTCAACGGCGGACCGAGGTGTTCCCCGCGATCGCAGATCCGCATGTCGAGGAGCCCCGTCCGCGCCGGCCGCGTCGGATCGAGCCGCAGAGCGTCCGGCCCCGCGCCGATGGCGGGTCCGGGCGCGTGGCCGGCGCCGGCCGGCCGCATCATCCGGCCCGTGTACCCGGGCGCGGATCGCCGGGGCGCCGCTCTCGGCGTCGCGTCCCGCTCCGGCACGACCGCGGTCTTCTCGAGCCCACTCATGGCCTCCGTGTCCGTCGCTCTCGAAACTACACCCCGGGGCGGTCGCTGTCTCGGTCCTCTTGACCGCGGCGGCGACGATCGACTGCTCGTCGAGAGCGCTGGGCGCGCCGGCCTGACGCTAGCCCCGGCCCTCTTCGAGGGCGAGTCCCTGCGGGTCCCTCGCCCCCGGCGCCCCCGGAAGGGGAAAGGCGGGGGTGCGAGACGCGCAGAGCTGAGGGGCTCGTTCGCGCGCAGGTCGGGCTCGTGTCCCGAGTCAGAAGTTCGTCGACTCGCGGCGCCGGGTGGGGTGGGGGTCCTCCCCGCGGGACCGTATCTTCTGCGGATGGCCGAAGCCACCCACCACCCATCTCGTGGCCCCATTGAGTGCCGGTAGCGCTCCGCGACACAGCGTG
>DATKEI010000051.1:0-15656 GCA_035544455.1 Binatia bacterium
CCTCTGAGGAGGGGAAGGAGGTCCCAATGCCCAGGACACGTCGACCGTATTCTGCGGAGTTCCGCCACCGGCTGGTCGAGTTGGTGCGCGGCGGCCAGAGCCCCGAGGAGCTGGCACGCAAGTTCGAGCCCTCGGCCAACGTCTAGGCTAAGAAGCGGCGGTGAGGAGGTCCGAGACCGCCCGGCCGGCGTCTTCGGGGAGCTGGGCGAGGCATGCCGCGCACAACCAGAAGCGCATGCGGCGATTGGCGGGGATCCGGGGCCCGCGGCGGGTTGGGGTCCGCGGGGAAGGACGGACACCTCCTCTGATGATATCGGGCTGCGTCGGCCCGAACAATGAGGGAAGAGCCCCGGCTTGTGAGCGTCCGCGCTGCGGCCGTCGACAGTGGCCCGAGGTCCGCAATGGCGGCAACCGGCTACAGCCACCCAAGGCTGCCTGTTGCAGTGAAGAGCAGGCCGCGACGGATCTTATGGTCAGGAAGCCCGAGTGATGGAGTAAGGAGCATGGCATACGCCCGCACCTGGGCGGCGTACTGCGGGTAGATGTTCTCCACGGCTCCGGGCGGTGGCGCGTCGGTCTTGAAGTCGATCACCGTCACGCGATCGCCGGAGATGGCGACGAGGTCGATGTAGCCCGTCAGGAGCAGGCCCCCGGGGGCTGCGCCGGCCACGGGGTACTCGACGCGGAGCGATGGGCCGGTGGGTCCCGCGATACCCTCGGCGGCCAGGGCCTGAAGGGCGCGGCCGACGTCGGCTGCGGCCTCGGCCAGGTGCTCCGCGAGGCCAGTCCGGGCTGCGGCCGCGCGGACGGCGCCCTCGGGCGTGTGGGCCGGCTGGCGGAGGCAGATCGCGATCGCCTCGTGGACGGTCTGGCCGAACAGGCTTCCGAAGCGGCCCTCGCGCGGCTTGCCGGGCGCGATGCCTCCTTCCCCCACGGGAAGGGTGGGCTCGGCGCTCTCGGCCGGCGCTACCTCCACGGCAACGGGCCCGGCTGCCTGCGCTGACACGCCGGCCGGGCGGAAGCGCGGTGCCGCCGCTTGGGTCGCGCTGGCCGTCCACCGCTCGGCGACCTCCCCGTGGAGCCGTAGGGCGTCGGCCGGCGCAGGGCCCGCCGGCGGCGCGGGCATCCGGGCCCATGCGGGCTCCGAGTCCGCCTTGTACGTATCGAGTTCCCTCACCAGATTGGTGGGCCCGTCAGCGAGGAGTGCGGCGCAGATGATCTTACCGGGCGGCCCGGCGCCGGCGCGCGGCAGGACGAGCAGGTCGCGCGCGCGGGTGGCGGCGACGTAGACGACGCGCTTGCGCTCGGCATCGAGGTAGCTCGCCTCGCTCTTGCGGAGGCCGAGCCCGGCCGGCTCCTCCCACGCCAAGCCATCGAGGGCGAGCATCCAGCCGCGGCGATCGCGCTCCATCCGCCAGGGGCTCGCCTGGATGTGTGTGTCCCACTGGCAGCGGCCGTCCCAGAAGACGACCACGGGGAACTCGAGCCCCTTGGCCTGGTGGACGGTCAGCACCTGGACCGTCTCGGCGCCGACGGGGTAGGGCGGGTCGAGCTGGATGGGCCCGTCGACCCACTGCCGGAGCTGCGCGGTGACGGCGTCGTAGTCCAGGCCCTCGGCAGCGGCGCGCTGCTCCAGGACAAGGCACAGCTCGCGCAGGCGGGCCAGGCGCTGGGCGCCGTTCGGGCCGAGGGCCACCGCTCGGGCGAGCGCGGTCCGATCGAGGAGGTCGCGGGCAGTGGCGCCGGGCGAGCGGGCGAACCGGTCCCGGCGGATCTCGCGGACCAGCTCCCGTGCCTCCTGCGCGCGCCGGACGCGCTCGAGGCCCTCGGCTGCCGGCAAAGGTGGGGCGAGAGCCATGGCGATTGCAGCCGCCGGGGCGAGGGATGATGAGGCCGTTGCGCTGCTCGGCCCGGGCCCGATCGTTCTTGCGGTTTGCGCCTCCCCGCCGGGTGGCTCCGGGCGGCGCGCGGCCTGCTCGAGCAGGAGATCGGCCGGATCGAGGGCGAAGAAGGGCGGCCGCAGCAGCGCAGCCTCCGCGACGCCGTCGTCGCGGTCGGCCACGGCGCGCAGCCCGAGCAGGAACTGCTGGTGAAGCGAGTCCTTGAGGAAGAGCGATCCGCCCCGCGAGGCATAGGGGATGCCCGCCTCGTCGAGCCAGGGGAAGAGCAGGTGGAGACGCCAGGTGGAAACCGCGAGCACCGCGATGTCGCTCCAGCGCACGCGCCGCGGCTGGCCGTCCAGAGGGTCGACGATCTCCTGGCCGCTCGCCTCGACCAGCCAGCGGAGGTACCGGGCGAGCACCTCCCCCTCGAGGGCCCGGTAGCCATCGGCGCCCGGCTTCTTGTCTCCGGGCTTCACGGGGGCCTCTAGCTCGAAGGGCAGGACGTGGACGGGCGCCGCCGGCGCACCGTCACGCCCGGACAGCAGGGGCTGGTGGAAGACCTGTCCCGTGACAGGGTCGAAGGGGCGGTTAGTCGAGACGCCGAGCACGCGCTCGAACCGGTCGTTGAGCCAGTCGATGAGGGGCGGGACGCTGCGAAAGTTGGCGGACAGGCGGCACTCGATCGCCCCGCTGCCCTTGACCACCTGCCGGACCGCGTCGTACATGGCGATGTCCGCGCGGCGGAAGCGGTAGATGGACTGCTTGGGGTCGCCGACCAGGGTGAGCCGCCCCGGGGCCAAGGCCACGTCCTCCCAGCGCGTCGCGCGCGGCTCGCGCTCGCAGAGGAAGAGGACGATCTCCGCCTGGAGCGGGTCGGTGTCCTGGAACTCATCGACGAAGATGTGATCGAGCAGGCCCTGGTACTCGCGGCGCACGTCGAAGTGGCCCACGAGGAGGTCCCGCAGCTTCAGGAGGAGGTCCACCTGGTCGAGGGCGCCGTGCCCGGCCTTGACCTTCTCGTACAGGGCGACCACCACGGGGAAGAACCGCACGAGGCGCGTCGCGAACGATCGGTCGAGCGGGGCTCGGAGCCGGCTGATCAGTGGCTCGGCCCCGGTCTTGGCCTTCTTGCCCAGCGCCTGCCAGACCTTCCATGCGGCATCGTCGCCGGAGAACGTGTCCTGCCTGGTGGCGTCGCTGGGCGGTTTCCGTGCGAGATGCCGTCGCACCAGCAGGGCAACGCGCGCCGGGTCGTCACTCTTGACCGCTTCCCGGAGCACGTCGATCAGGCGCGCAATCCACCGCCCGCCGAACGAGGCGCTGGACACGCCCGCGGCGAGGCGGATGATGGCGTCGGCCTCGGCCTGGAAGGCGGCGAGGTCCACCTCGACGGCAGGCCCATCGGGCGGCGGCACATCGCGGAGAGCGATGAAGCCCTTCACGAGAGCATCGAGCCCGAACCAGGTGGTCCACTCGCGCTCGTCCGATTCCGGGCGGACGCCGCTCTCGATGGCATCGTGGATCGCTGCGGTGACCTCGTCGGCCCGCCCCGTCCAGGGCGTCCCCGCCAGCGCGTCGGCGAGGGTTCCGTTCTCGGCGGAGTGTAGCAGCGTCTCGAACGTCTCGCGGACCAGCGGGGCCTCGTCCTCGGCGATCTGGTAAGCGGGGCTCAGGCCGGCCTCGACCGGGTGGCGGCGCAGGAGGCGGTCGGCGAAGGCGTGGATGGTCCCGACGTGGGCCGTGTCGAGGCCAGCCAGGGCGGAGCGCAGGCGGTCCTGCCGTTCCGACGTCAGTCCCGGCTCCGCCAGCTCCCGGAGAAGGCGCTCGCGGATCCGGAACCGCAGCTCGCCGGCGGCCTTCCGCGTGAAGGTGATGGCGGCGATGCGCTCAATGGGGATGGCCGGCGCGCCGGCGGACGGCGCCAGCATTTCGACCAGCCGGTCGACCAGTATGGTGGTCTTGCCCGTCCCCGCGCCGGCGTCGATCAGGACGTTGCGATGGCGCTCGCGGATGGCGGCGTCGCGCTCGGTCTGGTCGGGCGCGGGGGCCCGCGTGTCGCGCGCGCTCACACGTCTCCCTCCTCTTCGAGCCTGGGCGGGCACTTGAGCGCCCAGAACTCGCCGAGCGCGCCCCTGGCGTCCCGCAGCACCTCCGCGGCGCGAGCCGGGGCGTCGGGACCGCATACGGGCCGGAACGCACAGAAGTCGCAGTCCGCGAGCTCGGGGGTGCGCGGGAAGGAGCGATCCTCGAGAAGACCGGCGGCAACCCCCAGCCATTCGCGCGCGGCCGGCCCCAGGGTGGCGCCGAAGTCCTCGCGGAAGTCTCGTTCCTCGCCGCCGCCGCGCCGACCGAAGTATGCGTACGCTGCCCCGACCGGCTGCGGAGTACCCCATGCGACGGCCATGGTCTGGGCCACCAGGCCGTAGGTGCCGATCTGCACGTCGCGGCGGTGGCCGGGCGCGGCCTCCTTGCCGTGGCGGGGACAGACGCGGCCGGTCTTCAGGTCGCGCACCAGGGTGCGCCCGGCCTCCACGTCGATCCTGTCGATTCGGCCACGGAGGAACAGCGCGCGTGTGCCGAGTTCGAGCCGAACGGGGTCGGGTTGGCCGAAGGTCCGCTCCACGGCCACGAACTGACGAGTGCTCCAGTCCGCGGCGACGAGCTCCCGGACGTCGGTGCGGAGGCGGTCGCGATGCGCGGCCCGCACGTCATCGCCCACCAGCGGGTACTGCTCGAGAAAGGCCCCGAAGATGCGGTCGGCGATGCGATCCGCGCGCGCGAGCCACTCCTCGCGCGCGCCATCGCCCGCGCAGATCGCGGCTCCGTGTTCGCGGTAGACGGCCTCCGCGGCCGCGTGGAAGAGCGAGCCCCAGGAGCGCGCATCGATCTCGCGCTTGCCGGGGGCGCCCGCGGGCTCCGCGAAGCCGAGGAGCCGCTCCAGCAGGAAGCGGTGCGGGCAGCCGAGGAGCCGCTCGAGCCCGGATGGTGAAATCGGCCTATCCGAGCAGAGCCCGGGCACCGCGAGGCCGGCTACCAGATCGCCGAGCACGCCGTCCACGGGGCCGACCGTATTCCCGGCGCGGAGGGTCCGAACGCGCGCGAGATCGAGGGCGCTCCCGCCACGCCAGTGCGGGGGAAGGTCCACGGCACCCGCGGCGACCGCGTCCTGCCACGCGGCCTCACCGAGGGGAGTCATGAGGCGGAAGCAGCGGGCCGCGGCCCGCGCGGGCGCGAAGGCGTCGCGCCGGAGGGCACGCGAGTCCGGGATGTCGCGGCCGCGCTGGCCGGTGGCCGCGTTCGGGCGGGCCAGTGCGGCGCCCGCCTCGAGGAACACCGAAGACGGCTCCCGCTGGGAGCGCTCCACGTCGAAGCGAGCCATGGACAGCGCGATCCTTTCGCTGGCCCCTCGGACAACGCGGTCCAGGGCGTGCAGCTCGGCGAGCGCCCGATCGGCGGGGGCGGGTGGGCCGAGAGCGGGCCACCCGCCCCCGCGCGGCTGGAGGTCCCCCCGGAGCGCGTCCGGCAGCACGGGGTCCTCGCGCGGCACCGAGGGCAGGTGGCCTTCGGAGAGGCCGATCACGCGCACGGCGCGGAACTCGAGGCCGGCTGCCCGGCCGACGGTGGCGAGGGTGACGGCCGGCTCGCCGAAGCGACCGGCGGGGGTTCGCAGGGCGAGGACAGCTTCCTCGACCAGCCGGAGCGCATCGTCCGCGGGCAGGGCGCCGCAGCGCGGGTCGGCGGCGGCGCGGGCCAGGCGCTCGTCGAGGATGGCAGTGACGCGGGGTCCCTCGCCCGGCTGGAGCAGCCACGTGTCGAGGAAATCGCGGAGCGACGGCCACAGCGCGGCCAGCGGGGCCTGCGCCACGACCAGATGCGCCACCTTCACCAGCGCGTCGACGGCCGGGCGTACGGACCGGAGGTTGGTGAGCGTCCGCTCGATGTCGCGCGCGCGGCGCGCCTGTGCCGGGCGCTCCGGATCTTCCTCGGTGGCGCGAGCCAGATCGAGCTGCGCGGCGAGCGCCGGCTCCCTGACGGCGAGCCGGGCGGACCAGTCGAGCGCGCCCTCGGGACGGGCGGCGCTCCCGCCCGCGGTGCCGAGTGACCAGACCAGCTCCATCGCCGGACCGTGGGCCACGTGCCGGTCAGCCTCGCCCACGGTGCGGAGGGATGGCAGCACCTCCGCGAGGGCCTCGCCGGAGAGGTGGGCGCGCAATCCCCGCACCACGGCGAGGACTCGCGCCGCCGCCGGAAGGCCGACCAGCGGCAGCCCACCGGCCACGTGCACGGGCAGCGACCCCGTGGGCCAGGGCAAGCGGCCCAGGCGGTCGACGAGGAGCTGGGCCACCGGATCGGGCGCCGGCAAGAGCACGGCGATCTCCTCCAGCGGGATGCCGGCCAGCACTTGCCGCGCCACCCAGTCCGCGGAGGCCTCGATCTCCTCGTCGAGTCCGGCGTGCTCCTCGAGATCCACGGTCCCGCCGGGGCCGCGGCTCCGCGGGCGCGCGGGATCGGCCAGGAGCGCGGGGGGCTCGAGAAAATAGGCGGCGAGAAGGTCACGCTCGCTCGCGTGGGCCCGGGGAGCGGCGGCCCGGGCGAGCGCGGCGGCGGCGGCGGGGCCAAAGAGGGCGCCGAGGCGGGCCACGTGGTGATCGCGGGCCGGCCGCGCCCCCACGATGGCGAGGGCCACGCCGGGGATCGCGCGCACGAAGCGCGCGTGGGCCGCCGTCTCGTGGCCGGTCGCGGCGGCGAGCACCGCGCCGTCGTGGAGCCAGAGCGCGGGCGCCCGCTCCAGCCGGAGCGCGGCCTCGGCATGAAGGCGCGGCGTCGTCCACGACGGCCCGGCCGCCTCGTCGAGCGCGCGCCAGATGACAGCCACGTCGCGCAGGCGGGCCGCCGCGCCGTGCGCTTCGGGGTCGGTCGCGAGCCGGTCCGCGGCGTGCGCCTCGAGGTCCGCGGGCGAGAGCCCGGCGCCCTCGAGTGCGCCGATTGTCCGGGCGAAGGCCTCGTCCCACCCGGGCGTTCCGCGCAGGAGCTGGAGCGGGAAGTGCTCGAGCGACAGGCCCTCGCGGAACAGGGCGAGCAGGCGCGCGGCCCGCAGCTTCTCCTCGCCTGGCGCGATGTCCACACCGGCGGCCCGCAGCACCTCGAGCGCGGCGACGCCGGGGCCGAGGAAGCGCGTGCCGGCCAGGGCCTGCTCGAGGCCCTCGCGGATCAGCGCCCGCCGGAGGGTGTGGGCCACGGCCTCGCCAGGCACCAGGACGGTGCGCACTCGAAGCGGCCCCGCCGCCGGCAGCCCGGCGATAGCCCGTGCCCAGTCGGCGGCGGTCCACAGAACGGAGGGTGTCACGTCGGTCGCGCCACAGATGTTCACGCGTTCCTCCCACCCGGCATCCGGGACCGCGCCGGAGGTCAAGTCATCTGCCATCATCACCCCGTTGAACCTGCCGTCCTCGCCTCCCATTGGATGGGGGCCTCTGCAACCGCCCGGGCTGCGGGTGCTGATGGCGAGATTCCGAGCCTGTCGCGCTCACCCGTTCGCAGGATGCGGCCCACATGTGACAGCGGGGGTCAGACCACTTCGAGGGGTGCCGAGGCCACCGGCGCCCTCCACCCCGGTGGCCGTTTCGGCCAGACGCTCTTGCAGGGCGTCCCACTGATCGCGCGTGACGGAAAGGAACCGGAATGTCCGGTGGCGAGCCAGGAGCCCGCGGGGTGACCCTGTGACTTTCGCACGAAGGCGAACCCGGTACTGGTCGGCGAGCCGCTGGATGTTCGGGCTCGGCCGGTATCGCGGGCATGCCTTGGATGACAACCCGCTCCGCCTGCAACGCGTGATTTTGGTCGGCGCTCCAGATGTTCTCGATCATGTGGGGCGATCTCCGTTCGCTCGCTCCGCATCCCGGCGGACGGGGTACCCGGGCGACGCCCGCGCGATGGCACTCATGGGCGCAAGCTCCGCCGTGGGGGACGGAAGCAAGTGAGGGGCCACGCCGACCGATGCGCGGGGCCGTGGACTTACGCGGCCCGCCGTTCCCCGGACAGGGTCGCAAGTGCCGCTCCTTGTCGGAGCTCTGCGCGTTTTGTCAAGCCTCCGCGTCTCCGGTACAGGAGCACCGGCTGGCGGATCCGGATTCGCTCTCAGCTATCGGATCATCGCTCTGGTCAGGTCCGAGACCGCGAGAACGCGCTCGGCAAGCGGCGCCGCCTTCTCCTCGAGCAAGAAGCGGGAGAGCACCGCCCGGATCATCGGCCCGGTCGCGGTGGCCTGCACCGCCCTCGCATGGGCGCCCCACCACTCGGTGTCGGCAAACGCGTGCTGCAGGGTGAGCCTCACCGCCCGACGGAACCTCAGGGCTTGCGGGCGCTGGAACTGGAAGGCCCGGAGTTCGTCGATCGCGAGAACGTCGAAGTTTTGAAGTAGCAGGACGTTGCCGAGCGTCCGATCTCCTGACCGGACGCATGCCTCGAACGCTACGACCTTGAGCAGTCCACGCATGGCAGGGGGCGACTGGAACATCGCCCCGCCGTGCACGAAATCACCGAGGTTCTCGTGATAGCGCATCAGCAGCACGTGCACCTCGGCACCCCGCTCGCCCGGTCGTGGCGCATCACTGCCCGCACCATCCCGACCTTGGGGATGCGTCAGAGGGGCTTCAGCTCGTCCACGGCGCACTGGATCAGTCCATCGCGGGCCTTTACCAGACGCTTGTACAACACCCGGACCCCGTCGAGCTCGCCATAGCCCATCCGCTTCTGCGAGATACCCTTCAGGGCTGGCCCCTGCAAGTAACGGAACGACAGGTTCGCCAGCGGGCCAACCACTTGCCCGTACATCAACATCGGCCACCAATCAGGCCGCCGTCTACCGTCGATCGCTCCGGCCGAGATGCTGCCCGACGGGCGGTCACTTGTGCCTCTCTTCCCCCGCCTTCCGTATCGCGTCTAGAGTCCGCTGTGCGAGGTCGATGTACGCATCGCGGTTCTCGAGCACGAGGACGCGCGCTGGGATCGGAATGGACACGTCTCCCGTGGCTCGCTTCAGGGGAATGTTGGCCAATTCTGACAGCTCGCGGGCATAGTTGTCAGCGATCGAGACGGGATAGTGCGCCCGCTCGATCTGGCGTCTCAGGGTTGCGCCCACGCGAATCGTGCCGTCCGGATCGAGTCGGAACAAGCGAAACTCGATCCCGGTCACCTCGTCGGGGAAACGTAGCGCGACGCTGCCGCCGTCGATCGCATCATCTACTTCTACTCCAAGCACCTCGAGGTCGTTGAGGAAGCGTCGCACGGCCTCGGCGGGGCCCGTGACCTGTATGTCCACTCTTTCGAGATAGCCTTCGAGGCCAGGCAACGACTTCTGCTCGCCGCTGGAGGCAGTGATCTTCGGCAAGGGTTTCAGAGTCTCTTCTCCCTCGAAGCGGACAATGGTCCGGACAACCTCTGTGGTTCGGCTGACCAGGCGAGGAATCACCAGCACTGGAAACTCCGCGCTGGCGTTCAACCGGTAAAGCCCGAGGGAGACGAGGGCAAGCGTGAACTGCAAATGGGCTCGAGTGTCCAGGTATCCCACGAGATCCTTCAGGTCCTCTCGAATGTCGTCCCCGACCACGAGCCAGAGGAACCGTCCAACTCGTAGGCCGCGAGCTACTGCCGCCCGGAACTGCGCTTGAGGAATGTCGTCACCATCCGCCTCTTGTGCCGCCGCGAATAGCGGATCGGTAGGCGGGCTCTTCGTCACAGATTTGTTGGCACGGCGAATCGCATCAACGAGGTCGTCGTAGGTCCAGCGGACGATCTGACTTGTGTAGTCGAGGAGTTGTGCTACGACCTGCCGTCGCTGCTCGGGATTGCGGATGAGCTTTGTCTCGATGAATGTGAGGTAGCCCGAGGGGTTGACGCAGAGAAGGTCCACCGGGCCTGCCTGGGTGGGGAGCTCCCGGGCGACCGGCCTGAGGGGCGCGTACGCGGGTTCGATCTCTCCGGTAGGCAGGAGCGCAGGGTTCGCAAAGATAGCATTTTGGATCCAGCGCTCCTTCACGGCAGGATCGAGGAACGCCACTCGCTCGAGCTCTCTCACGCTACTCGTGGATTCTACGAGGCTCGGGAACCCGTGCTGTCTCTTTGCCATGGCTTGTCTCCAGAGCGGACCGCCGGCCAGGAAGGCCTGCGAGGTAGAAGACCTCACGTCATGGGCCACGATGAGCATATCAGCATGGCTAAGGCTCGCGTCACGGACGCGCTTCCCTGGGGAGGTGGATGCTGACGAGCAGCACGACTTCGCGCCCGCGGGTGAGGGCCTCTTGCACCTCTCCGCCCTCGGGTTCGGCCGGGTACCTGTGAAAGCGGGGGCGGCACGCGTACTCCGTGAGGGGCGCCGCCTTTTGTAGGAGGGGCTCAAGGGCAGAGTCGACCTAAAACCCTGGGTGCCCAGTTCAACCAGCCGTGAGTCTTGCGGAACGGGCGGTCGTGCCAGGTCGGGAAGGCCTTGAGGGCCTTCTCCGCTGCTTGCCGACAGTAGAAAGCGGCGTCACCGAGGAGCGGAGGAGAGGCAGCGAGGTCGATTTTGGCACCACGGATGTCGTCCCGGCCCCGGCCGAGCCGCGCCGGGTGTCCGCGATGCCGACGGGATCAGGTGGAATAGAGGGGCCTCCCCTCGCGGGCGATCGTGGCCGGCAGCGACGATTGCAGATGCAAGCGCTTGGCGAGTGCTCTCTCCGTCCAGACCAGAGTGTCCCCGCTCGCCGGGAGCCCTTAGGGTGCTTCGTAGGCGAGCCGGGCGCTCCGCAAGTGGACGGGTGCGTAGTCGGGCACCACTACCATGAGATCCTTGTCGCTGTCGGACGTGGCCGTTCCGCGTCCCCGAGGGCCGAAGAGCGGGGTTCTCGGATCGCGCTCATTGGGGGCTCTTGGCCGTCATTCTAGCAGTGCGGCCCGCGTTCGAGGGCGTGGTGGTCTCGAGCGGGGCGTCCTCTGGAACGAGGGCCCAGGCGGCATCCTCTGAGCGCGGGCCGGCTTCGGGGACCAGGGCCCATTCCCGGTTGAGATTCGCCGCGCCTCTTGCTATGAATGAGGCCAGCAGAAGGATGATGATCGTCGTGGACGACCGCGAGGAGATCCGTGGGGCAACAGGGTGACGGTTCTGCCCTCCCCCCTGCCGACCCGGACGTCGCTGCGGTCGAAGTGCCCAGCCGCCGGACCGTGCCGTCCCGTCCGGGCTTCCTGACCTCGTGACCAGATATCGGACTCCGCCGAGCGAGAACAGCTGGGACGAGTTCGACTGGATCGACGGGGAAGATCTCGACGGGCCCCCTGACGGGGTCATCTCCCCGCCCGTGTCGCCGTCGATGGCGATCAGTGGACCCGGCTTTGCGCCACCCTCGCCTCCCCGGGTGTACCGGTCAGCCCCGGGGTCGCCGACGGCGGCGAAGAAGCCGGCGCGCCCCGGCCCGGCGGACTGGAGGCAACGCCTCCGCGCGCTCGGGCAGACGTTCCAGGTCGGGGAGACGCGCCAGCGCCTGACCGAGACCTGGCCGGCCGGCCGACACGTCTACTATGTGCTGGACGTGGCGGCCACGATGACCGGGTCCGGCCTGGCCCTCGACGTCCTGTACCGCGATCGGAAGGCGGACGGCGCCTGGACGAAGGGGCGGCCGCTCAAATCCCGGCTCCACGAGGTCGACGCGCTCCCCGAGGCGATCGACCGGGAGATCCTGGGCCTCCTGGTCGGGCCGCGGAGCTCCTACGGGGGCTACGCGGGATCGCTCGCATTCTACGGTGGCGGGCCACACCGCTACTATCTGACCGCGACCCTCCAGCGAACGCTCCTTCCGATATTGTGCGAGACTGGCCGCTGCGCGCTGCGCCTGACTGACCTGGGCCGGGAGCTGGGGCCCCTCCGGTGGGACGGGGGGAGGCCGTGGCAGATATGGCTGGAGGTTCGCCCGCTTGGAGATGGCCGCCACGCCGTTCGCGCCGACCTCCGCCGGGGCGACGAGCGGATGGATCTCCTGTCCCCGACCATGCTCGTGGCGGGGGGTCTCGTCTTCACCGCGGACCGGGTGGCCGGGCTGGTCGACGAGGGGCTCTTCCCCTGGCTCGTCGACTGGCGCACGCAGGGCGAGACGCTCCTCGCGGCCGGCGACGAACACGCGTGGTTGACGCAGGTGCTCGCCCTGTCGGTAGCGCCCCGGCTGGATCTTCCGGAGGCGCTCGCCTTCGACGAGGTCGCTGTGGCCCCCCGCCCGCGTCTGGTGGTGAGAATGCCCAAGGGCCAGGGACCCGATTCGAGGCTTGGCGGCCACCTCGGCTTTGACTACGCGGGCTGGATCGTGTCCGCCGGGGAAGCGGGGCGGGGCATCTACGAGGTCGCGCGCCAGCGCTTCGTGCGCCGGGATCCCGGGGCCGAGCGCGCTGCTGCCGCCCGCCTCGCCGCGCTGGGGTTCCGGGAGCGCAAGGCGAACCGCGTCGAGCCGGGCGGGGCGACCATCGACCTTTCCCCCCGCCACCTGCCGCGCGTGGTGAGCACGCTGCTCGGCGAGGGATGGCACGTCGAGGCCGAGGGCAAGCGCTACCGGCGAGGCGGCGCGATCCAGATCGAGGTGGCCTCGGGAGTGGACTGGTTCGAGCTGCACGGCCGGGTCGAGTTCGACGGAGCGGTGGCCACCCTTCCCGAGCTGCTGGCCGCCCTCCGGCGCGGCGAGGGCACGGTGCGTCTGGGCGACGGGACCTTCGGCCTGCTCCCGGAGGAGTGGCTCCGGCGTTATGGCGCGCTGGCCGGGCTCGGCGAGGCGCACGGGCGTCACCTGCGGTTCACGCGGGCCCAGGTGTCAGTTCTCGACGCGCTGCTCGGGGCGCAGCACGAGATCACCTGCGACGAGACCTTCGCGCGGGCGCGCGAGGAGCTGCGGCGCTTCGAGGGCATCCGGCCGGAGGATCCTCCGGAAGGGTTCAGCGGGACGCTCCGGCCGTACCAGCGGGACGGGCTCGGGTGGCTCCACTTTCTCCGGCGCTTCGGGTTCGGCGGGTGCCTCGCCGACGACATGGGTCTGGGAAAGACGGTCATGGTGCTGGCGTTCCTGGAGGGGCGCCGCGAGGAGCGCGAGCAGCGGGCCCCGGACGACCCGACCCGCCCCGGGCCGTCGCTGGCCGTGGTGCCGCGCTCGCTCGTCTTCAACTGGAAGCAGGAGGCGGCGCGCTTCACCCCGAAGCTCCGCGTCCTGGACCACACCGGCGCCGGGCGGCTGGCCCCGGGCGCGCATTTCGACGACCACGACCTCGTTCTCACCACGTACGGGACGCTGCGGCGGGACGCCGCCGCCTTCGCGGAGACGCGCTTCGACTGCGCGATCCTCGACGAGGCTCAGGCGATCAAGAACGCCGGGACCGACTCGGCCCGGGCGGCGCGCCTGCTGCGGGCGGACCACCGGATGGCGCTCTCCGGGACGCCGGTGGAGAACCACCTCGGCGAGCTGTGGAGCCTCTTCGAGTTCCTCAATCCCGGCATGCTCGGAGCCGCGACGGCCTTTCGCGCCGAGGGCGGCGCCTTGCGGGATCCCGACGAGCCGACGCGGCGCCTCCTGGCGCGGGCCCTCCGCCCGTTCGTGCTCCGTCGCTCCAAGGAGCAGGTGGCCCGGGACCTGCCGCCCCGCGTGGAGCAGACGCTCTACTGCGAGCTCGAGCCCGTCCAGCGGCGCCTCTACGACGAGCTTCGCCAGCACTATCGGCAGACGCTGCTGGGGCGCGCTCCGGAAGACTTCAACCGGGCGAAGATCCAGGTCCTGGAGGCGCTGCTGCGACTGCGCCAGGCCGCGTGTCATCCCGGCCTGATCGACAGAGAGCGCGTCGGGGAGTCGAGCGCCAAGCTGGAGGCGCTCCTGCCGCAGCTGGCCGAGGTGGTGGCGGAGGGGCACAAGGCGCTCGTGTTCTCGCAGTTCACGAGCTTGCTCGCCATCGTGCGCCAGCGGCTCGTCCACGCCGGGATCACCTACGAGTACCTCGACGGCAAGACCCAGGACCGCGCCGCGCGGGTGGACCGCTTCCAGGCCGATGCCGGCTGCCCCGTGTTCCTCATCAGCCTGAGGGCAGGGGGCCTCGGCCTCAACCTGACCAGCGCCGACTACGTGTTTCTCCTCGACCCCTGGTGGAACCCCGCGGTGGAAGCCCAGGCCATCGATCGCGCGCATCGCATCGGCCAGTCGCGGCAGGTGTTCGCCTACCGCCTGATCGCGCGCGACACGGTGGAGGAGAAGATCATCGAGCTGCAGCAGACCAAGCGCAGCCTGGCCGACGCCATCATCGGCGCCGACAACAGCCTGATCCGCTCCCTCACCCGCGAGGACCTCGAGCTGCTCCTCTCCTGAGCGCGGAGCGGCCGAGACATGATGATGCTCGTGCGAACCACCGTGACGCTCGATGACGATGTCCTGAAGGCAGCCAGGAGACGAGCACGGGACAGGGTCGGCCGTTGAAAGAGGTCATCAACGAGGCCTTCCGCCAGGGCCTGGCGATAGGCGATGCGGGCCGGGCGCCCGCCTACACGTTCCGGCTCAAGACGGTGGACGGCCGCCTTCTGCCGGGCGTCGACCTCACGGACCGCGACAAGCTGTTCGTCCTTCGCCCTCGGAGAGGGAGAGGGCCGGGGGCGTAGTCCTAGTGTGCTGAGTCAGAAATGTGCCGACAAAGCGCCGGGCGGGGTGGGGGCCCTCCCCGCGGGACACGCTGTGTCTCGGAGCGCTACCGGCACTCAATGGGGCCACGAGATGGATGGTGGGTGGCTTCGGCCATCCGCAGAAGATACGGTCCCGCGGGGAGGACCCCCACCCCACCCGGCGCCGCGAGTCCACGAACTTCTGACTCGGGACGCTAGGCGCGCGAAGAGAACCGGGAGTCGTGCCCGACCCTGAGGCGCATCGGCAGATGTCGATCGACGGGGCGGAGGGCGCGCCGCCGCAGCGCGCCATGAACCCGCCTGCCATCGGCGGCGCGGCGGATCCTCCTCTCAGCCCCCCTCTCAGCCCTGCTGTCAGCCCTGCTCTCAGCCCGATGATGCGCCAGTATCGCGAGCTGAAGCAGCGGTATCCCGACTACATCCTGCTCTTCCGGCTGGGCGACTTCTACGAGATGTTCTTTGACGACGCGCAACTCGGGGCGTCGCTGCTCGGCATCGCCCTGACCTCCCGCCAGAAGGGCGAGGGCGCCATCCCCATGGCGGGGATCCCGCATCACGCCGCCGAGACCTACATCGCCCGCCTCATCCAGGCCGGCCAGAAGGTGGCCGTCTGCGAGCAGATGGAGGTCCCGGGGCGTGGGCAGAAGCTCGTGCGCCGCGAGGTCGTGCGCGTGATCACGCCGGGAACGCTCACCGACACGCAGTTCCTGGACGGGGCGGCCGACAACTTCCTTCTCGCCATCCACCGCGCGCCGAACGCGCTTGGCCTGGCGCTGGTGGACGTCTCGACCGGCGAGTTCCTCGTGGGTGAGGCGGATGGCGCTGGCGAGGCGCTCCTGGCCGCCGCGCTCCTGCGCCGGCCCGCCGAGGTCCTCGTCGCGCGCGGTTCCGCGCCCACCCTGGCGGGCCGGTTCCACGACCTGGGCACCCCGGTCACCGAGGTCGACGCGAGCTGGTTCGGACTCCGCGCTGCGCGCACCGGCCTCGCCGCCCAGCTGCGCGTGCCCACCCTCGAGTCGTTTGGCGTGGACCGGATGGCGGCGGGCCTGCAGGCGGCGGGCGCGGCGCTCACGTACGTGCGCGAGACCCAGGGCGACCGCCTCGGC
>DATKEI010000052.1:0-5584 GCA_035544455.1 Binatia bacterium
TCCAGAAAGGAGCTCCGGCATGTTTGGCTTGGGCTATCAAGAGCTTCTGATCATCCTCGTGATCGTGCTCCTCCTGTTCGGGGCGCAGCGCCTCCCGGACCTCGCCAAGTCTCTGGGCAGCAGCGTGAAGGAATTCAAGAAGGGTGTCGCCGAGGTCAAGGATGACACCACCTCCACGGCTACCAAGGAAGAAGAAGAGAAGAAGAGCTCCTAGCCCTCCGATCGTTGCCGCGGCCGCGGCTCCCCCATTGGCCCCGGAGCGGCTCTCCGCCGGTGTTAACCTCCGCACGAGCACGATCCGGGATGGTGTTGTCGCCCAGTTCCTGGACTCATCCGGCCGGGCGCGCATCGCCGGCACCGGGATCGCGGCCCTGGCCACCGATGTCACGCCGCCTGCCGAACCCGGAGCGCCTGGTCCTCGGGGGCGGCGAGATGCTCACGAGCCCCGAGCGACCCGATGTTCTCGCCGCGCACGGTCCCGGCGCGCCACCGGGACGTCGCGCTCGGTGAAGGTGGCGGCCCTCGGCGACTCGTCCGGGATCCCGGGGGCCGCCGTCCGCGTCTGGCTCCGCGGATGACGGGGGCGCTCCGGGCCGACCTGCCTGGCGGGGTCCAGGGACCGCGAACCCGTCTCGCCGCTCTGGTCGCGCGCGCGAGCCTCGTGGACTGGGGCATCGCCGGGGGGCTGGCGCTGGTCACCCTGCTGTCCCGCTGGCCCTACCGCGCGCGCATGCTCTACAACTGGGACGCCGTGCAGTTCGCCCTCGCCCTGCGCGAGTTCGACGTGGCCAAGCACCAGCCACACCCGCCCGGCTACCTCCTGTACGTCGCCCTGGCCCGGTTGATGAACGCCACCCTGGCCGACCCGCTCCTGACCTACGTGGCGCTGTCGATGCTCTTCAGCGCCGGGACGACGCTGGTCGTCTACTGGCTGGCGCGGGCCATCTACGGGCGCCTGACGGCCGTCGCGGCGTCGGCGCTCCTCGCCGTAAGCCCGCTGTTCTGGTTCTACGGGTCGGTCGGTCTCACCTACGCCGGCGAGGCGTTCACCGCATCGCTCGTGGCGCTGCTGGCATGGCGCGCCCTCGGCGGGAGCGTCCGGCACCTGTACCTCGGCGCGGTGGTGCTGGGGCTGGCCGGGGGGCTCCGGTTCTCCGTGCTCGTGCTCATGTTCCCGCTGTGGGCCGGCGCCGCGCTCGTCGGCATCCCCTCGGCCCGCCGCCTGCGCGTCGCCGCTGCGCTCCTGGTTGCCAGCGTCCTGATCTGGCTGGCCCCGGTGGTCTGGCTGAGCGGCGGGCCCGGCGCGTACCTTCGAGCCTCGGCCTGGCTCTACAGCCTGATGATGGTGCCGACCTCGGTGGTGAGCCTCGCGCCGGAGGTGACGCTGGCCCAGACGCGGTACCTCCTGGAGTCGGTCCTGGTCGGGCTGGGGCCGCTCGCGCTCGCCTTCCTCGCCCTCCCGCAGTACGTGCGCCGCCGCCGCTGGGGCCGGCCCGAATGGTTCCTCGTGGGCTGGATCCTGCCGACGGTCGCCTTCTGCACACTGGTGCACTTCGGCCAGGCCGGCTACGTGCTGACATTCCTGCCCGCGCTCGTGCTCCTGCTCAGCCGCGCGCTCGTCGAGCTGATCGGGGCCGGGTCCGAGAGCCTGCGCCGTCCCCACTGGCGCCGCGCCATGACCGTGGCTGCCCTGGTGCCGCTGGCGCTGGTGAACACCGGCTTCTTCGTGAGCGCGCGGCCGGAGCCTCGCGACTTCGAGAACCGCGGCGACGAGACCTGGTTCGGGGCGTGGCGTTGGAAGGCGCGCGACGAGCTGCACGACTGGATCATGAGCCGCACCGCGGCCGCCCTGCGCGAACACGAGGCGGTCATCCGCACCTACGTGGAGTCGATCCGCGCCCTGTACGATCCGGCCGACACGGCGCTCCTCACCGAGATGGGCAACCCGCGCTCGTATCCGTGGGTGCGCCACGCCATGTACTACATGCCGGAGTACGCCATCTACCAGATCAGTCTCGACGACCCCCCGGGCTTCTACGCGCCCCAGTCCGCCGTCACCATGTTCTTCACGCCCCTCCGGGTGGTGACGGTGCCGAGCCGGATCAAGCAGCTGGTCTGGTTCGTGGACCACTGGGACCCGGCATTCGAGCGGCCCGACGGCCTGCGGGAGATCGCTCTCGCCTACGGCCGCTTCCTCTACGTGTTGCCGCTCGACCGCCGGCCCGTCCAGCATGCCGGGTACACCTTCGTCCGCGAGCACCCGTGACGGCGTCGCGGGTCAGCGTCCAGCGCCTCGGCCGGATCGGCGATGCCGCGCTCACCGGCGTTCTCCTGGTGGGCGTGCTCGCCGCCGGGCTCGCCGTCTTCATGGCGCGGGAGGGCGCGCTCGCCGGCACGCGCGGGTTTCCCCTCGACGACTCGTGGATCCACCTGCGCTTCGCCCGCAACCTGGCCGAGGGCGCCGGTTTCTCGTACAACCCGGGCGTGCCGGTGTCGGGATCGACGGCCCCGCTGTGGACCGTGCTCCTCGCCGGCGCGTTCTGGCTCGGGGCGGACGGTCTGGCCGGCGCCAAGGCGGTGGGGGTGGCGCTCGCCGCCGGCGTCGTTCTCGCCACCTGGCGCCTCGCCACGGCGTGGACGCGGAGCCGCGGCCTGGGCCTCCTGGCCGGAGTCCTCGTCGCCGGTTCCGGGCCGCTCCTCTGGGGGGCGCTGTCGGGCATGGAGGTCGTGCTGGCGGCTCTCCTGACCACGGCCGGCCTGCTTGCCCACACGCAGAACCGGGCGTGGGCGGCGGGCGCCTTCACCGGGCTCGCCTGCCTCGCGCGGCCGGAGGCCGGCTTGCTGCTGCCGCTGATCTGGCTGGCCGGGCCGGTCACGGCCCGGAGGACACTCGCCGTCGCCGCACCCGCCGTCGCGACCCTCGCCCCGTGGGTCGCGTTCAATCTGTGGACGACCGGCCAGCCCTTTCCCGCGACGGCCGCGGCCAAGGTGGAGGGCGGCCTGCTCGCCGCGCTTTCCGGCATCCGCGAGCCGGTGCGGGAGGCGCTGCTCGGGCGGCCGCTCGCGTTCGCCGGCGAATGGGCGATCTGGCTGTGGTCGGTGAACGCGCTCCTGCCGCTCCTCGTGCTGCCGGGCCTCGCCGCCCTCTGGGTCCGCGCCGGGCGCTCTCTCGCCCTGCCCGCCTCGGTGCTGCTCGTGCACCCGCTGGCCATGGCGCTCCTGGCCGCGTATCGCGGTCCCGGGTTCCAGGAGGGGCGTTACTCGATCCATCTCCTCCCTCTGGCGTTCGCGGTCGCGGTGACAGCGCTGACGCCGCCGGGGCCCGTCGCTGCCGCCGGCCGCGCCGCGCGGCCGCTGCGGCGCGGGCTGGCCCTCGGCCTGATCGCGGCCGGCGCCCTCGCCATCGGGCCCGCGGCCTCCCGGTACGGGTGGGCTGTGCAGAACATCGACGCGATGCAGGTCCAGCTCGGACACTGGGTGCACGATCGGACTCCGCCCGCGGCCCGCCTGGCCCTGAACGATGTCGGCGCGATCGCGTACCTGTCGCGCCGCGAGGTGGTCGACCTGATGGGCCTCGTCAGCCCGGCGATCATTGCTGCCCGGCGCCAGGGGGAGGCCGGGATCCTGCGGTTCCTGGACGGCGCCTGTCCGGACTATCTCGTCATCTTCCCCGACTGGTTCCCGGCGCTCGCGACCCGCACGGACTACTTCACACCGATCCACCGCGTGCGCCTGGCTCACAACACCGTGGCCGGGTCCGATGAGATGGTCGTGTACGAGACGGTCTGGAATCGATGGCGCGCCGCGCCCCGCCCGTGCGGGGATCCACGGACCACGAGCCGCGATGCGACGCGGAAGCACTGACGGCGCGTCCGCCCGGAGCGCTCGCGATCGCCCCGCGGCGCGGGGGACGGCCGCGGTGCTCGTCGCGGCGGTCCTCGTCGGATGGCTCGCTCCCGGGCCCGCCCGCGCCCAGATCTACCGCTGGAGCGATGACAGCGGCACGATCAACTACTCGCAGGGCCTCGACAGCGTCCCCGAGCGCCATCGCGGCGCGGCAACCCCTCTCAGCTTTTCTCCGGCGCCCGTCGAGTCCCCGCGCCCGGAGCCGTCGCCGTCGGGATCCGGCGAGCTCGCGCGCCTGCCGTTCACGGCCGGCGAGCCCGTCTGGGTCGACGCGCGCGTGAATGGCGGAGGCCCGCTGCGGCTGATGCTCGACACCGGCGCCACCGTGACTGTCATCAATCCGCGGGCGCTGTCCGCCGTCGGCGTGCCGAGCCGGCTGGGCCAGCGGGGCGTCATCCGCGGGGCCACCGGCACCGCCAACGTCCTGTACGTGCGGGTCGACACCATCGAGGTGGGCTCGGCCCGGGCCGGCCCGTTCAACGTGGTCTCCCACGACGTCGAGCTCGGGCGCGGTGACGGCCTCCTCGGCCGCGACTTTCTCGATCACTTCCGCGTCGTGATCGACAACCAGAGCGGCGTCGTCACGCTCGCTCCGAAGTAAGCGGCGCCCGCCGAGGTCTCCGGCGGGCGCCCACACCCTCAGCGGGCGTGGCTGGCCGTGGCCGGGCGCGCGGGGCGCACACGCAGGAACCAGCGCCGAAGGTGCTGCCGCCAGCTCGACTCGGCGGGCACGAGGCTCCCTCCTGCCGCCGCGGCCAGGCTCATGATCCGCCGGTGCTCGCGCGCCTCGGCGAGGCGGCTGGCGACGATCTGCTCCAGCGCGTAGTGATTGATGCCCATGATCAGGCCGCCTCCTTCTCGGGGCCGCCGCTCAGCTCGATGCGCACGCGCCGCCCGCTCGCCCGTGCCCCGCGCGAGATGACCCGGTCGGCGATCTGCACCAGTGCGCCCAGCGTTTCTGGCCGGTCCACGGGCACGGCCATCGAGACCTGCCACGAGCCCGCCGTCCCGGGTCGCACGGTCGGCGCGGCCACGGCTCCCAGCTCCCGGTGAATGGCGTCGGTGATCTCGATCTGGCGGGCGATGGCCATTTCCCGCCGGCGCTCGCGCCACGCGAACAGGGCCAGGAGGGCGACGGTCACGGCTAGAGGGGTGAGCATCACGGCGATCCCGGTCAGCACGCTCCACATGTTCATGTCCTCCGTGCTCCTGTGACCCCGCTCTCCGACCCGCGTGAAACGCGGATCGCGCCGCGGCGGGACCAGCGGCCGGCGGACAATCGAGCCGCTCGACGGGGCAGGGAGGCGTCGGACCAGTGTCCTCGGTCAAGAGGTCGTCGACTCGCGGCGCCGGGTGGGGGTCCTCCCCGCGGGACCGTATCTTCTGCGGATTGCCGAAGCCACCCACCACCCATCTCGTGGCCCCATTGCGCGCCGGCGACGCTTCCGCGACTCAGGCGTGTCCCGCGGAGAGGGCCCCCCATCCGGCGCCTTGTCGGCACATTTCTGACTCCAGAACTCCTGACATGGCAGGAGTTCTGGACTCGGGACGCGAGTCTATGCGGAGGCGGGGAGGGGATGCAGGTCCGGCCGGCAGCTCGAGCAGGGGCGCAGGCCCACCGCCTCGGCCCGCCGGCGGGACGAGAACAGCGTGACGTCGGCGAGCGGCGTGGTGGCCA
>DATKEI010000053.1:0-13065 GCA_035544455.1 Binatia bacterium
CGGCCGACCGGCACAGCCGCGCAACCAGGGAGGGCCGAGGGGAGGGCTGAAAGTGCGCCTCGAGGAGGGGAAGGATCTCGTGGCGGATGCGCGTGCGGAGGAAGCGGGGATCGCGGTTCATCGCGTCGTCGGCCCAGACCATCCCGCGGCGGCGCAGATCGGCCTCGATCTCCGCGCGGCTCACCTCGATGAGGGGCCGGATGAAGGGACCTCGCACCGGGGGAATGCCGGCCAGGCCTCGGGGCCCCGCGCCCTGAGCGAGCCGCATCAGCACCGTCTCGGCCTGATCGTCCGCCGTGTGAGCGGTGGCAACGCAGCCCGCACCCGCGACCGCCGCGAGCCGGCGGAAGGCCCGGTAGCGCACCCGCCGCGCCTCGGCCTCGAACCCGGCCCAGGGCTCGTCGCCGTCCGTGCGCGCGCGATCGATGCAGACCCGCTCCAGGTGGACCGCGATCCCGAGCTGACGGCAATGTCCGGCCACGAGCTCGGCATCCTGATCGGCCTCGACCCTCAGGCCGTGGTGCACGTGGCCGGCGTGCAGGGTCAAGCCGAGGCGGGGCGCGAGATCGTGAAGCACGTGCAGCAGGGCAACGGAGTCGGCGCCCCCGGAAACGGCCACCAGCACCGTCTCGCCACCCCGGAGCATGCCCCGGCGCAGAATGCTACCCAGCACAACAGCCGCGAGACCCATGCGCACCTCACTCCCGTCGGTACGGCCGGGGGAACGGGCCAGCTGCTCCGGAGGCGCGCGTGAGACGCAGGAGCGCACGCCCGTCACCGGTCTCCCCGAGCGGGGTCTCGCCGAGCGGGATCTGACGGACCGGAGTCTCGTGGACCGGGGACCCCGCGGAGCCGGGGGCGCCGCGCGGCGCGCGGGGAAACCGGGCGCCTCGCCCGGACTGTGCGTGAGCAGAGGACCACCCTCGCCGTAGCCAACTCCCTCTCCGCGGGCGAGGGCGTCTTTGCGGTTCCCTCACGCCCGGAGGGGGAGAACGGGGCAGGGTGACAGGGTACTTCGTGAACAGGTCCGGCTAGTGCCCCTCGGGATGACACTGGAGCCCGACCCACACCTCTCCATCTTCGAAGTACTCCTTCTTCCAGATGGGGACGGTCTGCTTGAGGGTGTCGATGGCGAACTGGCAGGCCTCGAACGCCTGCCGTCGGTGGGGCGAGGAGACGGCGATCAGCACGCTCGACTCCCCGATCTCCAGCCGGCCGATCCGGTGCGCGATGGCCACCCGCTTGACGTCCGGCCAGCGCCGCCGCACCTCGGCCGCGATCTCGCACATCTTGGCCTCGGCCATCGGCTCGTGGGCCTCGTACTCGAGGAACTTCACGCGCCGCGCGCCGGTGCGGTCGCGCACCACCCCGGAGAACAGGGCCATGGCGCCGGCGCCAGGGTCTTCGACCGCCTCGACGAGGGCCCGCTCGACCAGGGGCGCGGTGGTGATGGCGACGACATCGGAGGCGGCGCCTCCGCTCACCGGCGGGAAAAGGCACAGCTCCTCGCCCGGCAGGAGGCTGCGGTCGGCGGAGACGTAGTCGCTGCCGAGCGCGAACAGAGTGAAGGGCCGATAGGGGGAGAGGACCGGGAAACGCCGGGTTACCGCCTCCCACGCCGCCTCGACGGTCCCCCCCTCCGGCACCTCGACCTCGACGCGCTCGCGGCCCGCCGCCTCGCGGTAGCGCGCGAAGAGCCGCACGTTGACCGTCATCTCCGGCCCTTTACACCCCGGCTGGTCGGGATCAGAACTGGTGCGACGAGCCGCACCCGCAGGACGACTTGACATTCGGGTTCTTGATGGCGAAGCCCGCGCCCATCATGTTGTTGTCGACGTAGTCGATCTCGCTGCCGGAGATGTACTGAGCGCTCCGCCGGTCCACGAAGACCTTGACGCCCTGCGACTCGATCACGTCGTCCTCATCGGCGGCGGTGTCCTCCCAGCCGAGCTCGTACGACATGCCGGAGCACCCTCCGCCGACCATGCGGATGCGCAGGCCCCACTCGGGCTTGCCCTCCTCGAGCTTCAGGTCACTGATCTTCTTGGCGGCCGTCTCGGTCAACGTAACCATCCAGTCCTCCTTGCCGAACATACCGGCTATACGTGTCGGGTGGCTCGGTCCAGGCCTCAGTATAGCAAAGGACGCTGCCGCGCCGGTGGGGAGCGGGGGTTCCGAGGGACCAGGACCTCAGAGATCTCCCGGCGCCGGACCCCCACCTGCTCCCGCGGACGACCACCCTCCGGCTGGGTCGAGGGGGCCGGGGGCTCAGAGCACCCCCCGCGCGGGCATGAGGGTCAACTCCTCGAGGGAGGCGTTGGCGCCCAGGGTGGCCATGAGGAGCGCGGCATCGGCCACCTGCTCCGGCCGGATCATGAGGGCCCGGTCGGGGCCGCCGGGGATGGAATCCCACAGGGGCGTGTCCACGGCGCCCGCGGAGAGCACGCCCACCCGGACCCCGTGGGGCCGCATCTCCTCGGCCAGCACGCGGCAGAATCCCAGGAGTCCGTACTTCGAGGCCGTGTAGGCGGAGCTGCCGGGCAGGGTCCGCCCCGTCACCATGGACCCGACCGCGATGATGGTGCCCCGGCGCCGCTCCGTCATCGTGGGCAGGACCGCCCGCGCGCTCAGGAAAGCGCCCCGAAGGTTTACCGCCATCATCTCGTCCCACTCGCGGGGGTTCGTCTGCGCCACGTCGCCGAAGGCGGCCACGCCGGCAGCCGCGACCAGCACGTCGATGCGCCCGTGGCAATCCAGGGCGGCCTGGGCCAGGGCCGCCACCGCCCTCTCGTCGCGCACGTCGGTGGGCACGGCATGGGCCTGGCCGCCCCCTCGCTGGATTGCGGAGGCGACTCCGTCGATCTCGCCCGCCGACCGCGCGGCGAGCACGACCGCCGCGCCCTCCTCGGCCAGGCGCCGGGCGATCGCGGCACCGATCCCCCGCCCTGCGCCCGTCACCACCGCAACCTGACCCCCGAGCCGCATGCCGGATCAGAGCACGAGCCCGCCGCGGGACTTGATGAGCTCCATGAACTCCGCCCGGGTCTCCGGGCGGTCCCGGAAGGCGCCCAGCATGGCCGAGGTGACGGCCTTGGAGTTCTGCTTCTCCACCCCGCGCATGAGCATGCACATGTGGAGCGCCTCCATCACCACCGCCACCCCGCGCGGCTGGAGCACCTCGTCGATGGTGTGGGCGATCTGGGTCGTCAGGCGCTCTTGCACCTGCAGGCGCCGGCTGAACACCTCGACGAGCCTGGCCACCTTCGACAGCCCGACGATCCTCCGCGACGGCATGTACGCGATGTGGCACTTGCCAAAGAACGGGAGAAGGTGGTGTTCACACAGCGAGTAGAAGTCGATGTCCTTCACCACGACCATTTCGTCGTACTCTTCGGTGAACAGGGCCGCGTTCAGCACCTGGTCGATGTCGGCGCGATAGCCGGAGGTCATGTACTCGAGCGCCTTGGCGACACGGGCCGGCGTCTTCTCCAGGCCCTCGCGGTCCGGGTCCTCGCCCAGCTCCTTGAGCAGCTCGCGGATGAGGGGCTCGATCATCGCGGCGCCGGCGCCGGCGAGGCACCCGCGTACTCGAAGGTATTCTTCGCCGTCTCCACGACGGCCACGCGGCGGAGCATGCCCGGCGGCAGCGCTGCCTCGAGCCATGCCCAGAACGTGCGAGCCAGCTCCTCGCCGGTGGTGATAACGCCTCGCAGCTCCGGAACCGCGCCCGACAGATCGCGATGGTCCACCCGCTCGAGCAGGACGCGCGCCACCGTCGCGTCGAGGAAACCGAGGTCGACGCTCATCCCCGTGTGCGGATCCAGTGGCCCGGCCACCGTGACCTCGACCATGTAGTTGTGCCCGTGCGGGCGGAAGCACGGCCCGTACAGGCGCTCGCTCTCCGCCTCGAGGAGGACCGGGCTGACGAGCCGGTGCGCCGCGCTGAAGTGGTAGGCGCGGGTCAACTGGAAGGCGCTCATGGCCCGAAGTACTCCACGTAGAACGTGGGGTCTTCCCACAGGCGGATGCGGTGCAGGCGGTCGGGCCCGAGCTTGGGGGCGAGCAGATCCCAGGTCGCGCGCGCGAGGTTCTCGGTGGTCGGGACCACTCCGCCCGCGAACAGGGGGTCCTGGTTCAGGTCAGCGTGGTCGAACCGGGACACCACCGCGTCGCCGACCAGCCGCTTGAGCTCGGAGAGGTCCATCACCATCCCGGTCGCCGCGTCCACGCGCCCGGCCAGCGTCACCTCGAGGGTGTAGTTGTGGCCGTGCACGACGGTGAGGGGACCGAAGACCCGGGAGTTCTCGGCGTCGCTCCACTCCGGCCGCCAGTAGCGGTGCGCCGCCGAGAACCCGAACTTGCGCGTCACGTGAACCGGACCATCCGTCATCGTTGGCCTCCTCGCCCCGAAGCGACATGCAATTCTACCGCGGCGACAAAGGCCGTCGCGACAGCCTCGAGCCCGAAGGCCGCCACCCGCCGCGCTCCGGCCGCGCCCAGGGCGCGAGCGCGGGCGGGATCGTCGATGAGCGCCCGGAGGGCGGCGGCCAGGGCTCTCGGGTCGCGAGGCGGGACCAGCAGTCCCGTCTCGCCGTCGCGCACGACCTCGGGGATCGCCGCGGTCCGGCAGGCGACGATCGGCAGGCCGGCCGCCATCGCCTCGAGAAAAACGATGCCGAACCCCTCCTGGACCGACGGCAAGCAGAAGACATCGGCTCCCGCGTACTCCCGGAAGAGCTCCTCGGCCGAGACGTCTCCGAGCAGGGTCACGGCGTCGCCCAGCCGGAGGCGGCGATGCAGGTCGCGCAGGGCGTCCCACTCCGGACCGCGGCCGACGATGCGCACCGCGAGGCCGGGCGCATCCGGCCGCAGCCGCGCGGCCGCCTCGATCAAGTCACCCAGGCGCTTGCGCGGGTACATGCGGGCCACCGCCAGAACTACCGGCCCCGAGCGGCGCCCGGGCGTGGCCGCGGCGAGCCCGGCTCGCCAGCGGTCGAGGTCGATGGGCTCCGGCACGACCGCGAGGCGGGCGAGCTCGATCCCATACTCCCGAGCCGCCACCGCCGCCTGGTACCGGCTGGTCACGACGACGAGGTCGGCCCGCGCACAGTTCACGCGCTCCCACCGCGCCTGCACGCCAAGGAGGATGCGGACCCACCCGCGCTCGTTCTTGAGCTCGTCGGCGACGATCCCCTTGAGGCAGACCACGAAGGGCACGCGGCGGCGCCGGGCCCAGAGGAAGCCGTCGAGATCGACGCCCACCACCAGATCGACGCCGGTCGGCGGCCGCCGGACGACGTCCCGGTTGTAGCGCCAGCGATCCAGGGTGTGAAAGCCGGTGCGCCGCTCGAGGGGTCGGATGACGACCTCGTGCCCGAGCCGGCGCAGGCCCTCGGCCAGGGCGTCGAGGCCGGCGAAGGTCCCGCTGCCCTCGATCAGATTCTGCGGCGTCGACGTGAGGACGGCGACTAGCGTCCCGTGAACCTCGGGGGCCGCTTCTCCATGAAGGCGCGGGTGCCTTCCCGGTAGTCCTCGCTCTCGAACGTCTCGATCCCGAGCTCGGCGAGGTGCCGCCGGTGTTCGTCGGTCACGCCCTCGAACACGGCCTGGATCTGCCGCTTGGTGCCCCGGATGGTGAGGGGCGCGTTCTCGGCCACCTTCCGGAGATAGTCATAGGTGGTCCGCTCCAGGTCGGCCGCCGGCACCAGGCGCTGGATGAAGCCGATGCGCATGGCCTCCTCGGCGTCGACGGCGCGCCCCGAGTACAGGATGTCCTTGGCGTAGGCCGGGCCGACGAGATCGATGAGCTGATGGACGGGATCCAGGCCGTAGATGATGCTGAGCCGCGCCGCCGGGATGCCGAACCGCGCCCCTTCCGCGGCGAAGCGGAAGTCGCACGCCATGGCCACGGCCATCGCCCCGCCCATGCAGTAGCCGAAGACCATGGCCACGGTGGGCTTTGGGCTGTGGCGGATGGCGTTGAAGGCCGCCTCCGTCTGCCTGTTGTAGGCCAGCGCGCTCGCGCGGTCCTTCCGGTTCTGGGCGAACTCGGAGATGTCGGCGCCGGAGGCGAACGCCTCCGTCCCCGCCCCCCGGTACACGATCGCCCGCACGGCGTCGTCGCGCGAGAGCTGCTCGGTCGCGGCGGCGAGATCGGTCCACATGGCGAGGTTCAGCGCGTTCCGCACCTTTGGCCGGTTGAAGATCACGGTGGCGATGGGGCCGTCCCGCTCCACCAGGATGTCGTCGCTCATGTCGTGTTGTCCTCCTGCTACTCGGCGATGCCCGTCGGCGCGGGAGGGCCCCAGCGGCGGCGGCCTCCCCCGGCCCGGCGATGGTCTTCCGCATCTATTCTCCGGTCATGCGCGCGCCCGTCCACGGGATCCTCCGGGTTCTTCGCGGATCCGACGGCCCGATCCCGGATCCGCCGAGGCGCGGCGAGCAAGCTCTGGTGGCGGCGGGAGGACTCGAACCTCCGACACGGGGCTTATGAGACCCCTGCTCTGCCACCTGAGCTACGCCGCCGTGCCAGGCAACGAGCCGAAAACGTACAGGGTTGCGCGGGGGGAGTCAAGCGAGGGGACCGCGCTTCAGGACCCGCGCCCACGCCGGCGCGCGGCGGTCGGCACCGATCTGTCGCGAACACCCCGGCCGCTCTCGCAGGCGCCCGCGGCGCGGTCGATCGGCAGCGTCCAGCGCCCCAAATTGGCATGGACAGCAAAGACCCGTTTGCTATAATCCCCGCCGAACGAGGTCCGAACAACCAATCTCTTCCCGTAGCATCAGGAAGTGTGAGCCGCCCGGAGGAATCCGCATGGCACTGCTCCACGGCCAGCCATGGCTCGACGACGAGGCCCGGTTGTCCAGCGCCGCCCGTCTCGGTGACGAAGAAGACGACGCCGAAGACGACGAAGACGTAGACGTAGAAGACGACGACGAGCTCGACGAGGAGGACGCCGAGGACCTCGAGGACGACGAGCTCGAGGACGACGAGGAGCTCGACGAGGACGACGACTTCGACGAGGACGAGGACGACGACGAGGACGACCTCGACGAGGAGGACGAGAAGGCGAAGGACCACGAGGAGGAGGGCGGTAACCTCAGCGGCTGATACCGGATCACCCGAAGGGAGGGCTCATGGCGCTGTTGAGTGGTGACGGCTGGCTCATGCTGCTGCGGTGGACGCATTTCCTGGCGGGCATCACCTGGATCGGTCTTCTCTATTACTTCAACTTCGTGCAGGTGCCGTTCTTCGGTGAGACGGAGGCGCCGGTGCGCAGCGGTGCCATCCAGAAGCTCGTGCCGCGCGCCCTCTGGTGGTTCCGCTGGGGCGCCATGATCACCTTCATCTCCGGGTGGCTCTATCTCTTGCACCGCTGGGGGCAGATGGGGCAAGAGGGCTTCTTCGTGGGATCCTACGGGTGGGTCATCCTGCTCGGTGGCCTCATCGGAACCGTCATGTGGGCCAACGTCTGGTTCGTGATCTGGCCCAACCAGAAGATCGTCATCCAGAACGCCATCGACACCGGCGCCGGCCGTCCGGCGAACCCGGGAGCGGCACCCGCCGGAGCGCGGGCGGGGCTCGCCTCCCGGACGAACACGATGCTCTCGATCCCCCTGCTGTTCTTCATGGGCGCCGCGGCGCACCTGCCAATGCCCGTCCCGCGAAGCGGCGTCGTGTTCTGGATCGGGGCCCTGGTGATCCTGGCCTTGATCGAGATCAACGCCCTGATGGGCACACCGGGCAAGGGCCCAAGCCAGCCCCTCGCCACCGTGAAGGGCACGATCTGGACCGGCTTCATCGTCTGGGTAATCTACTTCGTCTGGTTCGAGATCATGAAATAGCCGGGTCGGCGGCGGCCGCTCTCTGGAGAGCGGCCGCGCCGCCCACCGGGATGCGCCCTGGCCCACCCCGCGCCGCTGGCGACGCGGGCCATCGCGTGTCCGGGGCTCCGTCGGACCGAGTGGCCCCGAGGCCGCCGGGCGCGCCGTGCCCGGCGTCGCGAGTCCGGCAGCCCCTCAGGGCGACTGCCAGAGGTATGCGGCGAGATCCGGGATGTTGGGGGCGAGGTCGGGACGCGGGGGCATGACGCGGGAGTTCTGCTTGGGGGTGTACCCCGCGGGGTACGTGCCGTGCACCACCTTCGCGGCGAGGAGTTCGAGCGATGCCCCCCGGACGGCAGGCCCCAGCGGCCCCGGCTTCGCGGGGTCGCTGTTGTGACAGGCCACGCACTGTCCCACGTAGACTTGCCGGCCCTTGGCGGCATCGCCGCCGGACGCGCTCGAGGCGGGGACCGGCCCCGCGCTGCTGCCACCCGGCACGGGCGGCGGAGCCTCCTGGCCGCAGCTGGCGAGCCCCAGGCCCGTGCCCAGCGCCACCAGCAGGTGGCGCACCCTCATGTCCGGGGCGCCAGGTCCTCGAGAAGGGCGGCGCGTGTCTCCGCGGAGAGCGGCGTCCGCGCGCGCTCCGCCGGGTGGTCGACAACCAGGAAGACATCCGCGCTCGCGAAGGCGCGCACCGCCTCGTGCGGGAAGGCAAATCGCACGAAGTGCACGGCGCTGAGCTTGCCCTTCTCCTCGTCGGAATGCCCACCCTCGAACACGCCGGGCACCGCGTATTCCTTGCCGACCTGGATGAAGACGTGCGGGCCGACGTCGATGCCCACGAAGCGATCCAGGATGGGCTTGATCTGCGCTTGGTCCTCGATCTCGATCATGAGGGTGGCCGACAGCTCGCCCCGCTGCGGGAGCAGGCCGTTGTAGACGTCCAGCTCCGCCTGGATCCTCCCGTCGTCGGTGATCCGCTCGACCCGGCACATCTCCTGGACCTGGAAGAGCACGGTGTCTCGGTTCTCGAACACGAACGACAGATGCGCCCCCACCGACACGCGGCGGACTCGCTTGAGGGCGATCACGCGAGCCCGCATGCTCGCCCGCACCTTCTCGTACTCGAAGAAGTTGAGGACGTCGCCCAGCTCGAGACGCCTCTCGCCGCTCACGGTCGACCCCGCCGGGATCCGCGCGGCATCATTCCCGGTGCGCGTGGAGGCCGTAGGCGTCGGCCAGCACCTGGATCGGGTGCTGCGCCGTCCGCCCCGTCCCCTGGTTGATCTGGATCGCGGCCAGCGGGCAGTCGGTGGCGACCCGCTCGGCGCGCGCCGTCCCGATGTCCCGGAAGAGCGGCTCCGCCACCTTCATCGACAGCTCGAAGTACTCCTTCTTCATGCCCCAGGTGCCGTCGACCGCCGAGCAGCGCTCGATGGTCTCGACCTCCGCCCCCGTCAGGCGGAGCACGTCAGCCGACTTCGTCCCCATGTTCTGGGCGCGCAGATGGCAGGGAAGCTGGTAGGCGATCTTGCCCGGAGGGTTGGGGAAGCGCGTGTCGAGCTGCCCGGCGGCGTGGAGGCTCGCCAGGAACTCGAAGAGATCGCGGGTGTGGCTCGCCACGAGCCGCGCGTCCTCCGAGCCGTCGAGCCACGGGTACTCCTGCTTGAGCATGTAGGAGCACGTGGGTCCGGGGACGACGATCTCCCGACCCTCGCGCACGGCCGCGGCGAACGTGCGGACGTTGTCGGCGATGAGCGCCTTGGCTTCCTTGACCGCGCCCCCGTCGAGATAGGGCATGCCGCAGCAGCGCTGGGCCGGCATGGAGACGTCGACGCCGTTGTGCTCGAGGACGGCCACGGCCGCCTTGCCGGTGGCGGGGTCGTTGTACTCCACCGAGCAGGTGGCGAACATCGCCACCTTCGCCGTTGGCTCCAGGACGGGCCGATGCACCCGGTCGAACCAGCGGGAGAAGGTCTCCCGGTGGAACGGGGGCAGCATTCGCTTGCGGTGAATGCCCACCACCTGCTCCATGAATGCCCGGTGCACGGACAGCTCCGACATCCAGTTGGAGATCGGCGCGGTCAGGCTGCCGAGCCGGCCCACGAGTTCGGTGTTGCCGAGGAAGCGATCCTGGAGGCTGACGCCTCGCACGCCCGCCTCGGCCGACCGCGCCCGCAGCATCAGCCGGGGAAAGTCCACCTGCCAGCGGTGCGGCGGCGTGTACGGGCAGTGGTTGTAACAGAGCTTGCACTGGTAGCAAAGGTCCACGACGTTCTTGACGTCGGCGCCGGGCAGCTTGTCCACGTCGCCGTCGACCGCGTCGGTGTCCAGGCGATCGAACATGACCTTGAACGATGGACAGAGCGGCAGGCAGCGACGACACCCGTTGCAGATGTCGTAGACGCGCCGCAGCTCCTGATCGACCTTGTCCAGCTTCCAGAAGTCGGGCGATCGGATATCGAGTGTCATGGGCCCTTTCGCGACCGGCTCATCGCGGGAGGCGAGCCGAGGACGCGCGCGCCCGATGGCCCGGGTCGCCGCGCCCCCCGCGGTCCGCCCGCTCTCGCGGGAGAGCGATATGGCTAGATGGCGTCGGCCGGATCCTTGCCCGCGATCTGGGCCAGTCCCTTGCTGAAGCGGCCGGCGTGTGACTTCTCGGCCTTGGCCAGGGTCTCGAACCACTCCGCCAGCTCGCCGTAGCCCTCCTCGCGCGCGGTCTTCCCCATGCCCGGATACATCTGCGTGTACTCGTACGTCTCGCCCGCGACGGCGGCCTTGAGGTTCAGCTCGGTGCGCCCGATGGCCTCGCCGGTCGCCGGGTCGCCGACTTCCTTCAGGAAGTCCATGTGGCCAAAGGCATGCCCGGTCTCGGCATCCGCCGTGTCCTTGAACAGCCCGGCGACGTCCGGGAAGCCCTCGATGTCGGCCACCCGTGCGAAGTAGAGGTACCGGCGGTTGGCCTGGGACTCGCCCGCGAACGCCTCCTTCAGGTTGTCGAGGCTCTTGGACCCCTTCAGACTCTTGTTCATGGCATCTGGCTCCTCTTGCCCCAGGGTGTGATCACGCGGTCCGCCCGCGGCGCGCCCGCCCGGTGGGGCGCCGGCGGGCCGTCGCGCCCCGGCAATCGAGGCAGCGGCCGTAGAACTCGATGCGGTGACGGGTGATGCTGAGCCCCGTTGCCGACGCCACGCGGGTGGCCAGGGCCCGGGAGTGCGGCTCGGCCGCCGGCGCCTCGACGTCGACGATCCGCCCGCACGCGAGACAGGTGAAGTGGTGGTGCTCGCCGAGGTTGCCGTCGAAGCGCGTCTCGGGCCCGGCGATCTCCTCCAGCAGCCCTTGGCCCACGAGCAACCGCAGGTTCCGGTACACGGTGCCGAGGCTCACACGAGGCCGGCGGCGCCGGACCATGCGGTACACCCACTCCGCGGTGGGGTGGGTGTCGGTTCCGCGCACCACCTCGAGGACAAGGCGCCGGGGCCCGGTGAGGCGCAGCCCGCGCGCCCGGAGGACGCCGGCGAGATCGGCCCCGGCAGTGGCCGGGCATGCCCGCGCCGCCATCGACCGCTCCGCCCCGAGCCCGCCGTGCCCCCGCCCGGCCATTCCAGGAATGGTTCTCATTACGAGAAGCACGCTACGGGCTGCGCTCCGGGTTGTCAAGGGCCGGGCCGGACCCATCCCTGGCCGGGCCGGGCCATCCCTGGAGGACGCGTCGGGCCCGGCGGCGCGGCGCGGGCCGCGCGCCCCCGGGCCCGCCCCTTGAGGCCGCCGGCCCCCGCGTGCATACTCGCCGTGACGCCCACTCCACCGCCGGGAGGGATCTCAATGGCTCACTCGCCCACCACCACGCGAATTGCCTACTTCAACGGTGCGCTCGTGCCGGAGACCGAGGTCATGTTGCCCTTCCGCGACCGGAGCTTCAACCGCGGGGACGGCTGCTTCGACATGACCCGCACCTTCGACGGGCGCATCTTCCGTCTCGACCAGCACCTCGATCGCCTGTACCGCTCCCTGCGCTACCTGCGCATCGAGATCGGGCTCGAGCCGAAGGAGCTCCGCGCCATCACCGAGGAGGTGGTGGAGCGGAACGAGCCGCTCCGGTCCTTTGCCGGCGACTGGTGGGTGGCCCAGCGCATCAGCCGCGGCGTCGACGCCATCGGCGACGAGGGCTGGGCCCACACCGGGCCCCAGGTGATCGTCGACTGCACCCCCCTTCCCCTCCGCGCCCGCGCGCGCCTCTTCCGCGACGGCATCGACGTGGCCGTGCCCTCCATTCGCCGCACCCCGCCCGCCATGCTGAGCCCGCGGGCGAAGACCCACAACTACCTGAACCTGATCCTGGCCGACAAGGAAGTGAAGGCCCGGCGGCCGGAGGCGTGGTCGGTGCTGCTGGACGAGCACGGCAACCTCTGCGAGGGCGTGGGCAGCAACATCTTCGTGGTGCGGGGCGAGCGCGTCTTCACGCCGCGCGAGCAGTACGTCCTGCCCGGGGTGAGCCGGCAGATGGCGATGGAGCTGGCCGCCGCTCTCGGCATCGCGTGCGAGGAGCGCGACCTCGACATCTACGACGCGGTGACGGCCGACGAGGTGTTCCTCACCTCGACCAGCCTCTGCCTGTGCCCGGTGCGATCGGTCAACGATCACGTGATCGGCAATGGCGCCGTGCCCGGCCCCGTCACCAGGCGCCTGAGCGACGCCTACGTCGCCCACGTCGGCACCGACTTCGTGGCCCAGTACCTCGCGCGGCTCGCCTGAGCCCCTCCGCCGGAGGCCGCGTCCCGAGCCGACGCGCCGGGCTCGGGACGCGGCCGCGGCCGGCCTCCCCCCGGATCTCCACGCCCGCCACCGGCCCGCGCATTGCCGCGTGTCGGCGGGCCCGGTAGACTGGTCCTTTCGGGAGGAGGACGAATGGGCCAGCCCCCGTGGCTCTCGATCGAGGGAGCCCGGCAGAACAACCTGAAGAACATCTCGGTCTCGATTCCCCATGACCGGCTCACCGTGATCACCGGCGTGTCCGGCTCCGGGAAGTCCTCCCTCGCCTTCGACACGCTCTTCGCCGAGGGCCAGTGGCGATACATCGAGTCGCTGTCGACGTATGCGCGCATGTTCCTCGACCGGCTCGACCGGCCGGACGTCGACCGCCTGGAGCATGTCCGCCCCGCCATCGCCCTCGAGCAGAAGAACCCGGTGCGCACGGCCCGCTCCACCGTGGGCACCGCCACCGAGCTCTACGACTACCTG
>DATKEI010000054.1:0-5975 GCA_035544455.1 Binatia bacterium
CGGCCGTGCACCTCGCGGCAGAAGTCCTCGTCGAGGTCCAGGGCGGGATCTCCGGTGCGCGCCGCGAGCTGCACGATCGTCGCGGCGACGTCCGACGAGGCGGGCCCCGGGTCCAGGATCGCCCGGACCCAGTCGGCCGCCGTCTCCGGATCCACGACCGTGTTCAGCGGACCGTACAGCGGGACGCGAGCGCCCGTCCGGCCGATTGCCCAGAGGAGGCTGGCGTTGCGCGGCTCACGCCGGAGTCGCACCAGCAGATCACTGCCCAGCGTGCGCCGCTGCCGTGACGACACGTGCTCCAGGCTGGCGAGCAACCGCAGCCCTTCCCGCTCGACCTGGGAAGGCAACCGCTTTCCCCGCTTCCCGAGCCCCACTCCGAGGAGGGGGGCCTGGCGATGGAAGATCTCCTGCTGCTGGCCCGGCGTGAGACCGCCGGCCACGCGCTGCCACAGGACGAGCCATTCCACCTGGCCCTGGATGTCGTCCGGGAACGCGAGGCCCCCGAGATACAGCCGGCGCGCCTGCGTCATCCGCCAGTCGTCGAGCGCGGCGCCGAACCCCGGGCGCAGGCAATACCCGAGCAGGTTCAGCCAGCGGGCCTCGTGCCTCGCCGACCTGCGCCGGCCATCCCCGGCCTCGAGCAGAGCGTCGGCGAGAGGGCGCACGGCGCCGAGCGGCCACGCCTGCTTTGCGAAGCCAAGCGTCTCCTCGAGATGCCCCATGAGCGTGGCCGTGGTCGTGGTCGCCGCGGCCCCGACCGTCGTTGCTCCAAACAAGGCCGTGACCAGCTGCACCGCCCGGGCCAGCGCATCGGGATCGACGAGCGCCGAGGGACGCTCGGGATCGTCGCCGGCGTGGACATCGTCACGCCCGCCGGGCCGGAGCTGGAACTGCAGTCGCCATCGGTGCCCCGTCGCCGGCGCCATGACCCACAGCTCCAGCGTGGCCAGCTCCGTGTAGTTCACCTCCAGCGCGACCCGCACCTCCGCCTGGCGAGAGCGCTTGCCGAATCGCAGCTCGGCGACCAGCGGCGCGTGCCGGTGGGCCTCGGCCGGGCCGAGGGTGGAGATGTCGCCAAAGGCCGCGCGACTCGTGAGGCTCGACAGCAGCGTGAAGGACAGCGGACGGTTCGTCCTGACGACGAACTCCGACCCGTCGAGCCGGCGGCTGGTCCCCTCCTGGGTGCCGCGGGGCAGCACGCAGACCACGCGCTGATCGCGGCCACCCGGTGCCCCCCCGAGGGCGAGAAAGCAGGCGCGCGGGCTGCCCCCGCCGATGCGCAGCCCGAGGCCCCGCCGCACGAGCGCGGAGTAGGCCGCGCCTTCGGCCACGGCGACCGCCGGCGACCGGTTCGCGAGCACGCGCGGTGCCCACGGGCGGCCGGGCGGGTCCGCGAACCAGCCGGAGAGCACGTTTGCCAGGCGAGCGCGCGTCTCCTCGGGGGTGAAGAACCCGCCATTGAGCAACAGCACGT
This sequence comes from Binatia bacterium, assembly GCA_035544455.1. Lineage (GTDB taxonomy): Bacteria > Methylomirabilota > Methylomirabilia > Rokubacteriales > CSP1-6 > DATKEI01. The sequence goes on from DATKEI010000054.1 coordinate 1,475, forward strand.
CGGGGCGTACGGCGCCCTGGTCTCCCGCCGAGCGCAGGAACGCGGCGAGATGCCGGGTGATGGCCGGATCCGAGGCGAAGGGCAGCCCGAGCTCGCGCAACCCGCTCCGCCGCTGGACCTCGGGGGTGGCATCGATGGCGCACGAGGGCAGGAAGCCATCGAGCAGCACCCGGAGGACGTCCTCGCGGTCGAGCTCCAGCGACAGCGCGCCGCCGACCACCGCGGCGCCGCTTCCGAGGACCGAGATCGGGGCCCGCTCAACCGGCGGCGGCCCGAGGAGGCGCTCCTTGATCGCCGCGCACTGGCGCCGCAGCGCCTGCTGCTGCCGCGCGGTGAGTCGTGGACGCCCCAGCCGATCGTGGACGAGGCCGGCGAGGGCGAGATCGACATTGTCGCCTCCGAGCAGCAGGTGCTCGCCGACGGCGATGCGCTCGAATGTCGGGCCGGTCTCGCCGATGGCGACCGCGACCAGCGTGAAGTCGGTGGTGCCACCCCCGACGTCGCAGATCAGCACGCGATCCCCATGTCGGAGGAAGGCGGTCAGCTGGGCGTCATGCGCCCCGATCCATGCGTAGAGTGCCGCCGTCGGCTCCTCGAGCATGGTCAGGTGCTCGAAGCCGGCAACCCGGGCGGCCTCGATCGTCAGCTCGCGCGCCTCCTCGCCGAACGACGCGGGAACGGTGAGCGTGATCGACTGCCGCTCGAAGCGCAGTGGCGCGCCGCTGCGCCCCGCGGCGAACGCGTGGTTCCAGGCGTCGCGCACGTGGATCAGATAGGCGGCCGACGCCTCGACCGGTGAGCAGGCCGGGCCGCCCGGCTCTCCGCCCCACGGGAGCAGGGGCGCTCGCCGATCCACGGCCTCGTTGCCCAGCCACGACTTGGCGGACGCGACGAGGCGGCCGGGAACCAGCGCACCCTGATCCCGGGCCCAGACCCCCGCGACGTGGGGCGCGTCGGGGGCCCACGACGGCGCGAACCGACCCGAGCGCCGCTCCTCGGGGCCCAGCAGGTAGAGGAACGAGGGCAGCGCCTGCTGCGGCGCCATCTCGCCCTCGGCGACGACCTGGGGCACGGCGAAGACCCGCACGCGCGGCATTCCCGAGGCGGTCAGCTCCCGCAGGTCCGCGTAGGCAACCGCGGAGTTGGTCGTGCCCAGGTCGATGCCGATGACGAACTGCGAGTCAACCATGGAACAGGGGCGCAGGGCCGTCGAGGCTCCCTTCCGACTACGTCCGCTCCCTGATGTTCCACTCGAGCTTCCAGCGGTGCGCGCCGTCGCGCGAGACAAGCCACAGCTCGAGCGTGCCCAGCTCGGTCACCCGGCTCTCGAGCCGGACCGGCAGCACCGTGTGCTCGCGGCCCGGGAACGTGAGCGTCACCTCGAGCGGGTGAAGCTCCTCGATCTCCTGGTCCCAGTCCTCGACGAGGGTACCGATGGCGTCCTGCTTCCGGGAGACGGACGACAGGAAGCGGAACTCGGCCGGCTCGCCGACGACCAGGCCGAACTCGCGCGCGGGAATCGTGGCGTCGGTCCCTTCCTCCATGCCGAACGGCACGACGCACAGCGCCTTCAGCGGGGCCTCGAGGCCGGGAACGGCCGGCATCGCACTCTCGATGCCGATGTAGTAGGTGCGCGGGGAGCCGCCCCGGATGCGAACCCCGCGGCCGCGCCGCGTCAACCCGTAGTAGGCGGCGCCGCGCGCGACCGCGTGATCCAGATCGGGTGCCTCGAGCACGCCCGCATCGCCGAGCGGCGGCAGCCCGTCGGCGGCGAGCCACGCGTCGAGCGCACCGAGCACCCGCTGGCGCAGCGGGCTGGCCTTCATGACGCCGCCGTTGAACAGCACGTGCGTCGGGGCGGCCAGGCCGCTGGGGCCGCGACGCAGCGCGACGCCCTGCCCGGCGCTGTCGGCCGCCAGTTCCCCGAGGAAGCGGGCGAGGTGCTTCGTGATGGCGGCGTCGGCCGCGTACGGCAGGCCGAGCTCCTGCAAGCCCACCCGGCGCGCCCGCTGCGGCCGCGCCCCGGCGGGCACCAGCGGGAGGAACCCGTCAACGAGCACGCGCAGGACTTCCTCGCGGGTCAGCTCGGTGGCGATCGAGCCGCCCACCAGCCGGGTCCCGCGGCCCAGGAGGGTCACGGGCTGCGCGCTCGGCGAATCGGCCTCGAGCAGGCGCTCCTTGGCGCTCCGGCACTGGTGCCACAGCTGCTGCAGCTGCCACGAGTCGATGCGGTGCCCGGCCGCTTCGAGCTTCTGCTCGAGCAGACGCGCGAGCGCCAGGTCCATGTTGTCGCCGCCCAGGAGGATGTGATCGCCGACGGCGACGCGCCGCAGCACGAGCGAGCCCTCGTCCTCCTCGACGGCGATGAGGCTGAAGTCGGTCGTGCCGCCACCGACATCGCAGACCAGCACGAGGTCGCCGACCGTGATGCGCTCGCGCCAGGCGTCGCCCTGGGCGGCCAGCCACGCATAGAAGGCCGCCTGCGGCTCCTCGAGCAGGCGCACGTCGGGAAGTCCGGCCTCGGCGGCCGCCCGCAGCGTCAGCTCGCGCGCCTCCTCGTCGAAGGAGGCGGGCACGGTCACGAGGACCTCGTGCGCCGCCAGCGGCCCCGCATCGGCGCCGCGGGCGTGCTCCCACCCGTGCGCCAGCTGCGCCAGGTACCGGGCTGACGCGGACACGGGCGACACCCGGGGCACGTCCTCCGGCGCCTGCCACGGCAGGATCGGGCCCGCGCGGTCCACCCCCGGGTGGGAGAGCCACGACTTCGCCGACGAGACGAGGCGCGCCGGATTCTCGGCGCCACGCTTCCGCGCCAGCTCGCCGACGACGGCATCCGGGTGCTCATCCCAGGGCAGCGCCGTGGCGCCGCGCGCGAAGTCCTGCGGCCCCGGCAGGAACAGGAACGATGGCAGCAAGGTCGGCGCGGCGACCTCACCCGGGTTGACGAGCTGCGCGACCCCCTGGACGGTGACGGGCGCCTGGTCGCCGGCGTGGGTGTCGATGTCCGCGAGCGCGCAGTTCGTGGTGCCGAGGTCGATGCCGATGATGAAGCGCGAGGCCACGTCAGGCGACCTCCACTTCGGCGGGCGCCACCACGAGCCGCGCGCCGTCGGCCGCCAGCGGCGGCAGCGCCACGCGGCCCACGCGCCAGCCGCGATGCCGGACGGTCCCGCGGTAGCTCGCCTGGCTTCCGACGTTCCCCACCAGCTTCACGGTCGATGGGTCGACGGGCGCGCTGAGGGTGGTCGTCCTCCCCTCCTCGTCGGCCAGAATGGGTTCGAGAGGCAAATAGCGATCGATCACCCGCCGGCAGCTGGCGTGGACGTCGCGGACCGCGGCGCCGATCTGCGCGTCGGTGCAGGCCGTGAGATCCTCGAGCAGGAAGTCCACGAGCCGTCCGTCGCGCTGCAGCAGCGCGAGCACCTGCACTGCCCGGTCGCCGCCATCCTCCAGGGGCCGGGGGCCGGGCGCCGTCGGGCCTGGCCTCGGCATCGGCGCCGCTCGCTCCGGAGCGGGAGCGACGGCGGTCAGGATGTCCTGGGGAATCACGCCCCTGAACAGCAGGGCGAAGAAGCACCTGAACGCGTACGCCACACGCTGATAGACACTGATCATTGCCGTGACCCCCGGATGGCGCTGCCGGGCCCGCAGAATGCCCGGGCAGGCTGGAATGCGACATGTCCGGCAGCTCGCCCCCGCCCAGTCGATCGGGCCAATGGCCCAGGAGAGAGCGTAGAACACCCCCGGCAGCGCCGCCAGGGGCGTCGGCACGAGCCGTTGGGCTCGCATCCCGCCTCGGGCACGGTCATGACCTCCAGCAAGTGACCGTAGGGGTCCTCGAAGTAGAAGCCGCGCCCGCCCCGAAGGGTGTTCATCTGGCCGTCGCCGTGACTGTAGGGCTCGCTCCCGTAGGAATCCCGTTCTCCTTCACCCGGCTGAAGATCGCATCGAACCCCGCCTCGCTGACATGGAAGGCGTAGTGATGGCTCCGGCCTGCCCGCGGGTCGGAGCCGGCCCCGCCCCGTGCTTCCGGATCGTCGGCTGCCGGACGCGCCGGCGAGGGATTCGCCTCGATGGCGCTCATCACCATGCGGCCGCGGCTGCTGCGCCTGAATCTCGCCTGGACAGGCCCACCTGGCGCGCATACTCGTCGCCGGACGTCATATCCTGGCTCGCCGAGGGGGGAGGAGCGCGAATGGGTCCGCGACCGCCAGAGCCGGCGGTCTTCACGAGCGCGATCGGGATCTGCGTCGGCATCACCCTGCTGGTGCACGTGGTGACGTACCTGCTCAGCACCCAGCTGCCCCTGCAGATCGTCGCGCTCGGCGGCAGCCATGCCCAGGTCGGCTGGCTCTTCGCCGCCACCACCGGCGCGGCCATGGTCCTGCGCCCCCAGATCGGCAACTGGACGGACCGGTACGGCGCGCGGGCGGTGATGTTGCCCGGCGCCGGCGCCCTCGTGCTCACCATGGTGGCGCTCAGTCTGGCCGCCAGCCCCACC
>DATKEI010000055.1:0-7729 GCA_035544455.1 Binatia bacterium
GAGGCCGCGGCCCGGGCGCCGGCCGTGGTGTTCTTCGACGAGATCGACGCCCTTGCTCCCGCCCGGGACGCCGTGGACGGCCAGGTGGAGCGCCGCGTGGTGGCCCAGCTCATGGCGCTGATGGACGGACTCGAGCCGCGCGGCCGCGTGTTCGTCCTGGCCGCCACGAACATCCCGGACGCGCTGGATCCCGCCCTCCGCCGCCCCGGTCGCTTCGAGATCGAGCTCGCCCTGGCTGCGCCGGATGCCGCCGGCCGCCGGGAGATCCTCGAGATCCACACGCGGGCCATGCCGCTCGCACCGGATGTCGACCTCGAGGCGGTGGCCGAGCGGACGCGCGGCTTCGTCGGCGCCGACCTCGCCGCCCTCTGTCGCGAGGCCGGGCTCGCCGCCCTGCGCCGCGCAACCGGAGCCGAGGGCGCGGATCCCGGGACCATCTGCGTCGAGGCCCGGGATGTCGATGCGGCGCTCGGCGTCGTGCGGCCCGCCGCGACACGCCGGCGGGCGCCGGCGATCGCCCCCGCGCGCTGGGACGACATCGGTGGCCTCGCCTCCGCGCGGGCGCGCCTCACCGAGGCCGTCGACTGGCGGCTCCAGCACGGCGCGCTCCTCCGCCACTACGCCGTGGCTCTCCCTCGCGGAATTCTGCTGGCCGGTCCTCCGGGCTGTGGCAAGACGCTCCTGGCGCGCGCCGTGGCGCACGAGTGCGGGCTGCCTGTCTTCGCCGCGAGCGGGGCGCAGCTGCCGAGCAAGTGGGTGGGCGAGACGGAGCGGGCCATACGGGACCTCTTCCAGCGGGCGCGGCAGGCGGCGCCGGCTCTGGTCCTGATCGACGACGTCGACGCCATCGCGGCGCGCGGCGGCGCGGGCGGGGACGGTCGCTCGGGCGACCGTGCGGTGCTGGCGCTCCTGGGGGAGATGGACGGTCTCGCCGGCGCGGCCCCGGTGCTGGTCCTGGCCACCACGAGCCGACCCGATCTGCTCGATCCCGCCCTTTTCGCCCCGGGGCGCCTCGAGGAGGTCATCCGGATCGGGCCGCTGTCCCGGGACGAGACGCTCGCCGTGCTCCGCGTTCACACGCGGGCCCTTCCCCTGGATAGCGCGGTCGACCTCGAGGTCATCGCCGATCTCACTGCCGGACGGCCGGGCGCGGAGCTGGCCGCGCTGTGCCAGGACGCGGCGCGGCTCGCCCTGCGGCAGGTCCTCGCGACCGGCGGCGTCCCGGGCGTCGTGACCGCCGGCCACTTCCGGTCGGCGATCGAGAGCCGGCCGGCGGCCGGCGCGTCCGCGACCACGGCGCGCGAGGCGGCGGAGTCCGCGCTGGCCGATCGAGGTTCGGAGGGGGCACCCGGTTGAGGTCAGCGTGTACGGCGATCTCCGTGCCCCTGCTGTTCCAGGCGGTAATCCGCCTGGAGTGCCTCGCCGCTCGGTGCGGGCCCGAGGTCGCCGCTGCGTGGCACGGCGCACCGTTGCTCCCGGAGGCGCGGCCGAAGCAGTATCCTGGTGATCACACCCGGCAGGCGTTGGTTCCTGGCGACGTGACGACGGACGAGAGCGATGAGGGGGACACCATGGCGAAGATCCGAGTGCTGAGTCCGGCCGGGGAGCTGCGAGCGCGCGTGCTTCAGGCGCCCCCGCTGCCGGACCTCCGGGGCAAGACGGTTGGCTTCATCGACAACCGCAAGACCAACTTCGACACGCTCGTGGACATCATGGGCAAGGCGCTGCGCGAGCAGTACGGAGTCGCGCAGGTCATCCACCGCCAGAAGGCGCATGCCGCGGTCGGCGCGACGCCCGAGGTGCTGGCGGAGATGGCCCGCACCTGTGACCTCGTCATCACCGGATCCGGTGACTGAGGGTCGTGCACGTCGTGGAGTCTCCACGACGCCGTCGAGATCGTCAAGGCGGGCGTGCCCGCCGCGCTGGTGACGACCACCGCGTTCCGCACGCTGGCTGACAACGAGCGCCAGGCCAAGGGCGTGCCCGACCTGCCGCTCCTCATGATCGACCACCCCCTGGGCGGGGAGAAGATCGAGGGCGTCACGGCGCGGGCCGCGCAGGCGGCCCAGGCCCTGGTCGACGCCATCGCCGCGCCCGCGCGTCCGGCCCCGCCCCCGCGTGCCTGATCTGCTGGTCCGCCCCGGACATCAGGGCAGCCCCGGGCGGAGAGGCCGTTGCCGGCCGATCGGGGAAAGGGGAGGACTTTCATGACCGAGCGTCCGTTGATGTCCGAGACGATCGAGCTGGACGACAGTCCGGAGGCGGTCGACGACTACTTCGCGGCGCACCAATGGTCGGACGGCTTGCCCGTCGTCCCGCCAACCGAGGAGCGCGTGCGGGCCATGCTGGCTGCAGTCCGCCGCGATCCGCAGGAGTCGCTGGGGGCCATGCCCCCCGGGTGGGGCCAGGCCACCGTGGAGAAGCTCGCCATCAACGCGGTCATGGCCGGCTGCCGCCCCGCGTATTTCCCGGTGATCCTCGCCGCGGTGGACGCCATGCTCGACCCGGCCTTCAACCTCTACGGGGTCCAGGCGACGACGCATCCGGTGGCGCCCCTCCTCGTGGTGAGCGGCCCCTATGTCCGTGCCATCGACATGCACGTCGGGTCGGGCGTCCTGGGGCCGGGCAACCGCGCCAACGCCACCATTGGCCGGGCCATGCGGCTCATCCTGCTGAATGTCGGCGCGGGCTGGCCCGGGCGGGGCGACATGGCCACCCAGGGCAGTCCGGCCAAGTACTCCTACGTCATCGCCGAGAACGAGGCGGCGAGCCCCTGGGAGCCGCTGCGGGTCGCCCTCGGCTTCGCCGCCGAGGAGACGGCGGTGACGGTGTTCGGCGGGGAGGGTCCCCACAACGTGAACGACCACGTGTCGACCACCGCCACCGGGATCCTCACGAACTGCGCCGACGTCATGGTCCCCATCGGCTCCAACGTCGGATGGTACTTCTCGCAAAGTCAGCTCATGCTCGTCCTCGGGCCCGAGCACGCGGCCACCGTGGCCAAGGACGGACTCGACCGGGCCGACGTGCAGCGGTTCTGCTACCACCAGGCCCGGCGCACGCTCGGCAAGGCCAAGCTCGGGGGCATGTACGGCATCCAGGATTGGCCGCGGTGGATGCAGGTCATCGGCGACGACGCGACCCCGCTGCCCCTGGTCCCGTCTCCCGAGGACATCTTCGTGCTCGTCGCGGGGGGACCCGGCAAGCACTCGGTGGTGGTGCCGAACTGCACCTTCAGCCGGGCCGTCACCCGCGCCGTCGACGTGTAGCCGGCGCCCTCCGCGACGAACTTCCGGTACGATGCTGTCCGTGCCGACGGGCAAGATCCGCCGCACGGGAGACTAGGCTGATGATCCCGCCCTGGTGTCTCTGGCTCAGGTGTCATTGTCGTCCCCGTTCGAAGCGGCGTCACCGGGGAGCGTTCGATCCGCGAGGACTCCGGACCGTCCTGTGGCTGGTGGCGCTGATTGCCGCAATCTCCGCGGTCTCCTGTGGCCGCGGCAGCTCGCCGCCCCCGGAGGGGATCGAGCTGGTGTTCAAGCACGCCCGGATCCTCGGCCCTGCCGACCCCATTGCTCGTCTGCTCGCGGAGTTCGAGGCCCGCCATCCCGCGGTCAAGGTCCGGGCCGAGGCCCTGCCGTGGAGCTCGGACGAGCAGCGCCAGTTCTTCGTGATCAACCTGGAGGGGGGCCGACCCGGCTTCGACGTCATGATGCTCGACGTGATCTGGGTCCCCGAGTTCGCCCGGGCGGGCTGGCTCCTAGACCTCACCTCCCGCATCGGCCCGGACGAGCTGGCCCCCCACTTTCCCTCCGCGGCGCGGGCCGCGGTGTTCGAGGACCGGACCTGGGCGTTGCCGTGGCTCATGAACGTCGGGCTCCTCTACTATCGCCGCGACCTGCTCGACCGGTACGGGTTCCGCCCGCCCGCGACCTATGACGAGCTCGTCGCCCAGATCGAGCGCGTCCGGGCAGGGGAAGGACCGGAACGGCTCCTTCACGGATTCCTCTGGCAGGGCAAGCAATATGAGGGGCTGGTTGTCAATGTGCTTGAAGGGCTCTGGGCGGCCGGAACGGAGCTTCTGGGGCCGGGCGGCGCGATCCTCCCGGACCCCGAGCGGGCGGCCGAGGTCCTCGGCTTTCTTCGCATGCTGCTCCGGACGGGCCTGAGCCCGGCGTGGGTCGCCGCCGCGGACGAGGAGCTGAGTCGACGCCCGTTCGGCCAGGGCCAGGCCCTGTTCCTCCGGAACTGGCCCTACGCCATGGACCTCTTCCAGCAGCCGGACTCGCCCGTCCGCGGCAAGGTCGGCATTGCCCCGCTGCCTGGTCATCGCGGCGGCCGGCCCGGGGCCGGCTCCACGGGAGGGGCCCACCTGGCCGTCCACCGGGCGACGCGACACCCCGAGGCCGCTGTCGCGCTCGTCCGCTACCTGGCCGGCGAGCAGGCCCAGAGGGCGATGGCCCTCGGCGCCTCCCTGAATCCGACGCGGATGGCCCTCTACGACGATCCCGACATCGTCCGGGCCCACCCGTGGATGCCCGAGGTCCGCGATCTCATGCTGGCCGGTCGGCCCCGCCCAGTGACGCCCTACTACCTCATGATGTCCACCCTGCTCCAGCCTGAGCTGTCGGCGGCGCTGGTCGGCGTGAAGTCGCCTGCCCGCGTGGTGGCCGAGGCCCGCCGGAGCCTCGGGTTCATGCTTGGCGAGGTGGCCGCTGGCGCCGGCGGGTCCCGGCGGTGACGGCGCGCCAGCGGGCGGAGCGGCGGGAAGGTCTCCTCTACCTGGCGCCTGCGCTCCTGGTGCTGGGCGCCCTGACCGTGTACCCGAGCCTCTGGGTCATCTGGCTGTCCCTGCAGCGGCGCATCCCGATCTTCGGGATCGAGCGCTTCGAGGGGGTCGGAAACTACCGGTTCCTGGCCGCGGATCCGCGTTTCTGGAACGCGGTCGAAGTCACCCTGGTCTTCGCGATAGCCTCGGTGGCCCTCGAGGTGCTCCTGGGCGTGGCGGTTGCCCTTGCCCTGCGCGGGCTCGGGCCGCTGCGCCGCCTGGCCCTGGCGCTCCTGTTGCTGCCATGGGTGCTGCCCGCGGTGGTGACGGCAAAGATGTTCGAGTGGCTCTACCATCCGTCGGCCGGTCTGGTGAACTTCGCCCTGGGCGGTCGCGAGATCAACTGGCTCGGCGATCCGGGCCTGGCCTTGCCTGCCCTGATCGCCGCCGACGTGTGGCGGACCATGCCGTTCGTGGCGCTCCTGTGCTATGCGCGCCTTCTCGGCATCCCCCCCGACGTGTACGAGGCCGCCCAGGTCGACGGGGCGCCTCGCCTGGCCATCCTCACGCGCATCACGCTGCCGCTGCTGCGCCCGATCCTGCTGGTCGCCATCCTGTTCCGGGCGCTCGACGCCCTGCGCGCCTTCGACGTCATGTTCGTCCTCACCGGCGGCGGCCCCGCCGGCACCACGGAGACGCTGACCGTCTACGCATACCGGACCCTGTTCCAGATGCTGCAGCTCGGCCTCGGGTCGGCCGTCGGCGTGGTCGTCTTCGCGCTGGTGATGGTGGTGGCCTGGGCGTATCTCAGGACGCTCTCCCGGCAGGGGGTCATCGCATGAGGGCAGCCCGGCGCGCGCCCGGCGCCCGGCGGCTCGCCGGGGAGCTCGTCGTGGTCGCGCTCCTCGCCCTGTACGCGGTGCCGGTGTTCTGGCAGGTGCTCACCTCGCTCCGGCCCGAGGCGGAGCTGCTGACGCTGCCTCCGCTCCTGCCCAGCCGGCTCACCTGGGAGCACTACCGCGTGGTCCTCGCCCAGAGCGTGATGCCACGGGCGCTTCTCAACAGCCTGGGGGTGAGCCTCTGCACCACGGCGCTGGCCATCGCCCTGGGCGTGCCGGCCGCCTACGCGCTGGCGCGGCTGCCCGTGCCGGCCCGCGGGGCCCTGATGCTCGCCATCGTGGCCGGCACCGCCTTTCCCCAGATCGCCACGGTGAGCCCGCTCTATCTCCTCATGCGGGCCCTCGGACTGCGCGACACCTGGACCGCGCTCGTGATCGCGAACGCCTCGTTCGCCCTGCCGCTGGTGATCTGGCTCCTCGCCGGATTCCTCCGGGAGATCCCGCCCCAGCTCGAGGAGGCGGGCGGGCTCGACGGGGCGGGGCGCGTCGCCACGTTCCGGTGGATCCTCCTGCCGCTCCTGGCGCCCGGCCTGGCCTCGGCCGCGCTCCTCACCTTCCTGTTCAGCTGGAACGAGTTCCTGTTCGCCTACACGTTCACCGCCACCGAGGCGAGCCGCACGGTTCCCGTGGCTCTCGCCCTGTTTCCCGGCGTGTTCGAGGTGCCCTGGGGCGACATCGCGGCGGCCTCTGTCATGGCGAGCTTGCCGCCGATCGCCCTGGTCGTGGTCCTGCAGCGGTTTCTCGTGCGCGGCCTGCTCGCCGGAGCTCTTCGCGAGTGAGGTCCCTCCGGCTGGAGCGCCACGTCCACGTGCTTCCCTCGGAGCCGGCATTGCCCCGCCGGCCCGACGCGGGCGGCGCAGGGGGCCGGCACCCGGAAGGGTTCGCGCGCGATACAATGACGCACCGTATCCGGAGGCGGCGCGGCCTGCGGCCGGGAGCGCCCGCCGGTCCATCGACATCACATCAGGAGGGGTCAGGCGGCGTATTCTCGCTCTCGCCGCGGCCGCCGAGTCCGCGGACAAGGTCCAGGTGGGCGTGCTCAAGCTCTCCTCGTCGGCGCCGATCTTCGTGGGCGTCGAGAAGGGGCGACGGCTCGTTCGTGGAGGAGGCGGTGAAGCAGATCGGTGGCTGACATCTGCTATCATCCCGTCGTGAGCCCACCGTTCGGCAAGGTTCTGGTCGCCAACCGCGGCGAGATCGCCGTTCGCGTCATGCGGGCGTGCCGCGAGATGGGCGTGGCCACCGTGGCCGTGTTCTCGGAACCGGATCGCGAGTCGCTCCACGTCCAGATGGCCGACGAGGCCGTTTTCATCGGGCCCGGCCCCGCCGCCGACAGCTACCTCGTCATCGACCGCATCGTGGCGGCGGCGTGCGCGCGCGGCGCGGAGGCGATCCATCCGGGCTACGGATTCCTCGCCGAGAACGCGGCATTCGCCGAGGCCTGCGCGGCGGCGGGGCTCGTCTTCATCGGGCCCCCGGCCGCAGCCATCCGCGCCATGGGCGACAAGATGGCCGCTCGCCGCGTCGCCCGGGACGCCGACGTCCCGGTCGTCCCCGGGACCGAGGATCCCGTCGAGGACGAGGCCGAGGCGGCGCGCGTGGCGCGCGAGGTCGGCTACCCCGTGATGATCAAGGCGGCGCGGGGCGGGGGCGGCAAGGGGCTCCGGCTGGTGCGGGCCCCCGCGGAGCTGGCCGGTGCCCTGCGCGCCGCCCGATCGGAGGCGGGCGCCGCCTTCGCCGATTCCGCCGTCTACATCGAGCGCTACCTGGAGCGCCCCCGGCACATCGAGATCCAGATCCTGGCCGATGGCCACGGTGCCGTCGTGCACCTGGGCGAGCGCGAGTGCTCGATCCAGCGGCGCCACCAGAAGCTGATCGAGGAGTGCCCCTCGCCCCTCGTGGATCCGGCCATGCGCGCGCAGATGGGCGAGGCCGCCTGCCGCCTCGCCGCCGCCGTGGGGTACGTCAACGCCGGCACCGTCGAGTGCCTGGTGGACGCCGACCGGCGCTTCTACTTTCTGGAGATGAACACCCGCCTGCAGGTCGAGCATCCCGTCACCGA
>DATKEI010000056.1:0-3288 GCA_035544455.1 Binatia bacterium
TCTTCGACGCGGAGGAGCCGTTCACTCCGCGCGGCTGCGTCGCGCAGGCCTGGAGCGTGGCCGAGGTGCTGCGCGCCTTCGTCCAGACCGAGCCGACCCGAACCCCATGATGTCGGCCGTGGGCTCGAGACTCCGATCGTCCTTGCTCGCACCGATCGCCAGCGCCCTCCCGCCAGCGACGAGTCTCCGCGCACGCGCTTCCCTCCCCTCCGATCGCCGCGGCCGACGAGTTCGCATCCGCGATGGCCAGGACCCGGCTCGCCAGGCAGGTCGCAAGTCTGCGGCAGGCGCTCGACCCCCTCCCGGAGCCCCCGGACCACCGGCTGGAGGAACCGCCCGGCGTCGGGCGCAGGCCTATCCGCGGGGCGCCGATGTCCCCGGCCCCGCTCCCCGATCCGGCGCCCGCGCCGACGGAAAGCCCTCACGACGCCCGCCCCCTCACCGTGGTGGTCGTCGAGGACAATGCCGACGCCCGGGACATGCTCCGCGTCTTGCTCGAGCTCCGGGGTCACCGCGTGACCGTGGCTGGCGACGGCCCAGCCGGTGCCGCCTGCATCGTCGCTCTCGCTCCCGACGTCGCGCTCGTGGACGTCGGACTGCCGCATCTCGACGGCTACGGGGTGGCGGTCCGGGTCCGGACCCACGGGGCGCCCTCGGTGTTCCTGGTGGCGCTGACCGGCTGCGGGCAGCCCGAGCACCGGTCGCGAGCGCTGGCCGCCGGCTTCGACGAGCACGCGGTGAAGCCCTTGGACCCGGCCGAGATCGACGGCCTCCTCGCCCGCGTGGCGCGAGGCGACGGGCGCTCGCCGCGGCTCTCGTGATCGGCGGTCGGCGAGCGCCACCGGCGAGCAGCATCGCAGGGACCGGGCAGGCCCCCTCGCACAGCCTCACCAGCGGCGGGCAAGCTCCGCGCCCGCCACGGGAGTGGCCAGCGACGGCGGGGGCCGGGACGCGGCGATGCGCTCCTGGCATGCGGCTTGCGATACGCCGGGCATGACCCGCGACAGCCCCCCCGAAGCCACCGACTCGCCGGGCGGCCGCCCCGCCCTCGGTCTCCGGCGCGGCGCCGACGCGCGCCCTCGCGACACAGCGCCTCTCCGGCCCGGCGAGCCGGCGCCCGCCTCTGGCCCCGGCCTTGGAGCATTCGCCGTCCTTGGCTCGCTGGCCCTGGTGCTGGCCGGCCTCTACTGGATGCGGGCCGTCCTCGTTCCCATCGCAGTGGCCATTCTCCTGACCTTTCTCCTGGCGCCGATCGTGGCGAGCATCGAGCGCCTCGGCGTGCGCCGGGTCGCGGCCATCCTGGTCGTGGTCCTCCTCTTCCTCGCGGTCGTGGGGGGGCTGGGATGGGTGCTGACCCGTCAGCTCGTGACGCTCGCCGAGGAGCTGCCCGGCTACGGCACGCACCTGCGCCAGAAAGTCGCAGACCTCAGGGGGATGAGCAAGGGCGGCGCGCTCGAGAAGGCACAGGAGACGCTATCGGCGGTCGTCGGCGAGATCCAGAAGGGCGAGCCGGACGAGCCCGATCGCGAGCCGGTCGCCGTCACCATCAGCTCGCCGCCGCTGCTGGGCCTTCTGCCCGGCGTGCTCGAAGCCACGGCAACGGCGGGCGTGACCGTCGTCCTGGTGATCTTCATGCTGCTCGAGCGCGGGGAGCTGCGCGATCGCGTGATCCGGCTCTTTGGCCACCGCCGCCTGACCACCACCACGCGGGCGCTCGACGAGGCGGGCACGCGCATCACGCGCTATCTCACGATGCAGTCGACCGTCAACGGGAGCTTCGGGCTCCTCTTCGGCCTCGGCCTGCTGCTCATCGGAGTGCCCTATGCCGCCCTCTGGGGAGTCCTCGTCGCCTTCCTGCGGTTCATCCCCTACCTGGGGGTCTGGATTGCCCTCTCCCTCCCCCTCATCCTGAGCCTGGCGGTGTTCCCGGGCTGGGCCCAGCCCGCGATGATCCTCGGCCTGTTCCTCGGCCTCGAGGTGCTCGCCTACGTGGCGATCGAGCCGTGGCTGTACGGCCACAGCGCGGGCGTGTCGCCGGTCGCTCTGCTGGTCGCGATCACGTTCTGGACGTGGGTGTGGGGACCGGTGGGCCTGCTCCTCGCCACGCCCTTGACGGTCTGCCTGCTCGTGCTCGGCAAGCACCTGCCGCCCCTCGCCGTGTTCGGTCTCCTGCTGGGGGACGAGCCCGCCCTTGACGAGAAGACCCGCTACTACCAGCGCCTGCTCGCGCGCGACCTGGACGAGGCCGCGGGGATCGTCGAGAGCCACCTCGCGCGCGGGGCCGCAAGCGTCTACGACGAGGTGCTCCTTCCCGGGCTCTACTACGCGAAGCAGGACCGGGCCCACGGCCGGCTGACCGAGCGGGAGGTCGAGCGCCTCGTGCAGAGCGCCGGCGCGATCCTGGAGGAGATCGAGGTCGACGCTCCGTCCCCCGCGCGTGGCGCGGGAACGGGCGCGACTCCGCCCCCGCTCGCGCTCGGCTGGCCCGCGCACGACGACATCGATGGGATTGCCCTCGGCATGGTGCGCCAGGGGCTCGACGCCGGCCAGGTCGAGCTCCGCACCCGGCCGGGCGTCCTGGTCGCCGAAGTGGTGGCGGACGTCGACGCCGAGCGCCCCGCCGTCGTGTGCATTGCGTCGGTCGCACCGGGGGGGCTGAGCCACGCCCGTCACCTCTGCAAGCGGCTCCGCGCGCGGTTCCCCGATCTGACGATCGTGGTCGGCCGGTACGGGCTCCACCCCGAGCTGCCCGCCGAGGGCGAGTCGCTGCGAGCGGCAGGGGCCACCGCGGTGGGCCTGACGGTGCGGGAGACGCAGGAGATCCTGGCTCGATGGGCGGCCCTGTCCCCGGCCGCCGGGGCGCCATCCCGGGATCGCCCGGAGGGCGAGATGACGGCTCCGCCCGCGCCACAGCCCCCGGCCCTCGCCCCGTCATCCCGGGAGGGTGAGGCCGCCGCAGCGCCCTGGTAGTGCTGCTCGTGCGCCCCTCCGGCCCGGACCCGGCTCTCCGCGCCGGAGGGATCCCTCGGGGCTAGCCCGGACCAGCGTGAACAGAGGGCCGCCCTCACCCCAGCCCTCCTCCTCTCCGAGACTCGCCGAGGGATGAGTTCTTGCGGCCCCTCGCCCGCTCCCCGGGGGCGAGGGGCACGTCTCACTCGGGACGCTAGCCGGCGAGGCTACGCGCGTGCGCCGGTGGGGGAGGGCTCGGGCATGTCCAGCGTCGTCACCCGCCGCAGCTCGCGGCGATACCGGGAGTCGTCGAACGGCCGGGCCCTGTGCATCGTCGCG
>DATKEI010000057.1:0-10310 GCA_035544455.1 Binatia bacterium
GCCTCCTTGCAGAAGGCGCGCAGGGCGCCGGGGGCGACGTCGTGGCCCTCGCGGAGGACGATCACCGCGGCCAGCACCTCCTCCTTGCGCGGATCGGGCAGGCCCACGACGTAGGCCTGCTCGACGGCGGGATGGCCGAGCAGGACCTCTTCCACCTCGAGAGGGGCGACGTTGATCCCGCCGGTCTTGACCATCTCCTTGATGCGGCCGCGGAAGCGGAGGCGGCCGTCCTCGCCGATGAGGCCGAGGTCGCCGGTCAGGAGGAAGCCCTCGGCGTCGAAGGCGGCGGCGTTCTTCTCCGGATCGCGGAAGTAGCCGGGGGTCAGGTGCCCACGGACGAGGATCTCGCCGACCTCGCCCGCGGGCAGGGGCCGCCGGCTCTCGCGGTCGACGATGCACAGCTCCATGCCCGGCAGCGGGAAGCCCACGGTGGCCAGGCGCACATCGAGCGGGTCGCGGGCGTCGGTGACCGTGCAGTTGCCGTAGCACTCCGTCAGACCGTAGACATTGCAGATCTCGCGGGCGCCGAGGTCCACCACCATCTGCATGGCCTGGGGCGAGCCGATGGCGGCGCCCGTGCGCAAGGAGGAGAGGTTGTGGCGGCGGCGCCGCGGGTGCTCGGACAGGGCAAGGGCGATGTTGGGCGTTCCGTAGTAGACGCTGCAGCGCTCGCGCTCGATGAGGGCCAGGGCGGCGCCGGCCTCGAGGTGCTCCTGGAGGACAATGGTTCCGCCGTGGGTCATGACCGCGACCAGGGCATTGGCCCCGAAGCTCCAGAAGAGGGAGATTCCCATCCACATGCGGTCGTCGGGCCCGAGGTGCTGGCGCTCGCCGATGTTCCACATGTTCTCGAGGAGGCCGCCATGGCAGAGCTGGACGCCCTTGGGCGTGGACGTCGTGCCCGAGGTGTACAGGATGCAGGCCACGTCGCCGGGCATCACCGCGCGCTGGGCCGCGTCGATCTCCGCGTCCGGGACGCGGGACCCGAGGTCCCACAGCGCGTCGAACGCAACAAGACCGGGAGGGGCCTCGCCGCCCACCACCACGACGCGGCGCAGGTGGGGCAGCCGGGGCGAGCGGGGGCCACCGAGGTCGGCGAGGACGCGCAGGTAGTCCTGGTTGAGGAAGCGCTCGATGGTGACCAGCGTCGAGGCCTCGCTGTGGGCGAGCACGTACTCGAGCTCGCGCGGCCGGGACCAGGTGCTGATGGGGAGCAACGTGGCCCCGAGAAGGCAGACCGCGAAGTCGACCAGGAGCCATTCCGTGCGGTTGTTCATCAGGAGGGCGACGGCGTCGCCGCGCCGGACGCCCAGGCGAAACAGGCCCTTGGCGAGCGCGCGAATGCGCGCGCGGGCCTCGCCGTACGCCAGGCGATCGGGGCCGCCGACGATGAACTCGCGCCCGGGTTGACGCCCGGCCATCTCGTCGAGGAGGTCGGGCAGGGTGCGGCTCGCCGGTCGCGTCACGGCCCGCATTATAGGCCCCGCTCCTGGCCGAGCGGCCCCCGCGTTTTTCACAGGTCGTTGACACCAGGCCGCCCGGATGTGCGTAGAAGAGGGTAGCAGGGCCTCTGCGGGGGCGGCCCGCAGGTACTCCGGGCCCGTGCTTCGAATCGACGACCGGACAAGGAGAACGCGCGATGAATCCGATCGGCAAGGGGATCATGGTGGCCACGGCGGTGGCGGCGCTCGTGATGGGCGGCGATCTCGTCGCCCAGGCCCAGACCAAGGCGGGGGACGCCATCAAGTGCACCGGCGTCAACGAGTGCAAGGGCAAGGGCGGCTGCAAGAGCGCGATGAACGACTGCAAGGGCAAGAACGACTGCAAGGGCAAGGGCTTCATGGAGATGAAGAACGCCGCCGAGTGCACGCAGAAGGGCGGCAAGGTGATGGCGGGGGCGAAGTAGGACAGCCGGTGCGGGTCGCGCTCCGGGACGCCGGCTCGCGGCGCGCCGGAGCGCGACCTGCGGCTGGCGCGCGCCTTCAGACGGGCGGCTGGCCTGGGTCCTCGGGATCGCGCTCTGGCGACGGCCTGGATGAGCGGCTCGACGTGACCGGGCCACCGCGGAGCACGCGATGACGTGGAACAGGCCGCATCTCGGGCATGGCATCGGGCTCCGGTCCAGGCACTACCCGCGCCTGTGGGACGGCTCCGCGCGCGCCGACTGGTTCGAGGTCATCTCCGAGAACTACATGGCCCTGGGTGGCCGCCCGATGGCCGCCCTCGAGCGGGCGCGGGCGCTCGCCCCGATCGTCCTGCACGGGGTTTCTCTGTCCATCGGATCCGCCGACCCGCTGAACGAGGCGTACCTCGGCGATCTCGGCGCCCTGGCCCAGCGCGTCGAGCCGGCGTGGGTGTCCGATCACCTCTGCTGGGGCAGCGCGGGCGGCCACTATGCGCACGACCTCTTGCCGCTGGCGTACACGGAGGAGGCGTTGCAGTGGGTCGCCGACCGGGTGGCCCGGGTCCAGGAGCGCCTGCGGCGGCAGATCCTCGTCGAGAACGTCTCGAGCTACCTCGGTTTCACGCACTCGACCATGCCCGAGTGGGAGTTCCTCGCCGGCGTGGCCGCGCGCGCCGGGTGCGGCATTCTGCTGGATGTCAACAACATCTACGTCAGCGCGCGCAACCACGGGTTCGACCCCGCCGCCTACGTCGCCGGCGTGCCCGTCGGGACCGTGGGCCAGATCCATCTCGCCGGTCACACCGACATGGGCGCCTACCTCTTCGACACGCACGATGGGCCGGTGATCGACCCGGTCTGGGACCTCTACCGCCTGGCCGTGCGGCGCTTCGGCCGCGTCTCGACCCTCGTCGAGTGGGACGACCACATTCCCGAGCTCGACGTCGTGCGGGCCGAGGCCGAGCGCGCGCGGGCGATCGAGGCGGCGGTGATGGAGGAGACGCCCGTTGCGGCCGCGTGAGCTTGCGCTGCGCCGCTTCGCCGCCTCCCGAGAGGCGCCCGGGCGTCTGCGGTGAACCTGCGCGAGTTTCCGGAGCGTTCTCGCCGCGGCCCGGCATGGCGGGATGGCGCCAGGGCGTCGGGGGTGACGCCGCGCGAGCTGCCGGAGCGCCCTTTCGTTGCGGGCCGGTATGGCGCGCCGGCGCCCGGGTCTTCGCGGTGACGCTCCGCGAGCTGCAGGCGCGCCTTTTCGCTGCGGTTGGCCCCGCCGCGGCTTGCGCCGGGTCGCCCGATCCGGTCCTGCTCGCCGCGGTGCAGGGGGGACCGGCGCTTGGACCGGAGGCGCGCCTCGCGATCTACGCCGACATGTACATGGCTCGCTTGCTCGACGTCGTGCGCGAGGACTACCCCCGGGTCGTGGCGGTGCTGACCCCCGAGCGCTTCGAGGTGGTGGTCCGCGCCTACCTGGCGGCGACACCTTCTCGCCACCCGTCTGTCCGCTGGGTCGGCGACCGCTTTGCGGACTTCCTCGGCGCGGGCGGCGCCGCCGGTGCGCCGGCATGGATTTCCGATCTCGCCCGCCTCGAATGGCTGCGCGGTGAGGTCTTCGACGCCGCCGATGCCCCTCCGCTGACACTCGAGCGGCTGCGAGCCGTGCCGGCCGAGGAGTGGGGGGGCCTGCCGCTCTCCGTGGTGCCCGCCGTGCGCACCATGTCGAGCGCCTGGCCGGTGCACGAGGCGTGGGATGTGGCCTCGCCGGCCCCGGCCGAACCGGAGCCAATCGCCGACGCGGACCCCCCGGCCGGTCCCACGGAGGCCGCGCCCGTCGAGCTCGTACCGGCCCCGACCACGCTACGCATCTGGCGCCAGGAGTTCGCCGTCTATCACGTGGCGATGCGGCCGGCGGAGGCGGAGGCCCTGCGCCGGCTGCTCGCGGGCGAGGGATTCGGGGCTGCGTGCGACGCGATCGCGGAGCAAATTGGCCCCGAGGACGCGCCCCGGGAAGCGGGCGGCCTGCTCCTGCGCTGGATCGAGGACGGAATCCTCGCCGACCTCCCTCCGTGCTAGTGTCCCGAGTCAGAAGTTCGTGGATTCGCCATGCAGGGCATGCCGCTCGGCGGTGTGTTCGACGACGAGGGAGGACACGCGCCGATGCCGCGACTCGATCGCCTGCCGCAGGCCAACCGCAGCAACCTGGAGACGTTTCCCGCCCAGGTCAACGACACTGCGCCCTTCGCGCCGCTGCGAAAGCCGCTCGCGGCATGTCGACTGGCCATCGTCACCACGGCGGGCCTCCACCGGCGCGGCGATCGGCCGTTCTCTCCCGGTGAGCAAGGCTATCGCGTGCTGTCGGCGGACACGCCAGCGCCGGAGATCATCCAGAGCCACACGAGCCTCGGGTTCGACCGCGCCCCGATCATGCGCGACCTGAACGTGACGTATCCCATCGACCGGCTCCGCGAGCTGGTGGCCCGTGGCGAGCTCGGCGCGGTGGCGCCGAGCCACTACTCGTTCATGGGCGCGCTGCGCGACGCCCGGCGTATCGAGCAGGAGACGGGCCCCGAGGTGGCAGCGCGCCTGCGCGACGAGGGCGTGGACGCCGTCCTCGTCACCCCCACCTGACCGTTCTGCACGCACACCGGAGGTGTGCTCGCCCGCGCGCTGGAGACCCACGGCGTGGCCACGACCTCGATCAGCATGGTCCGTGAGCACACGGCGAAACTGAAGCCGCCGCGCGCGCTCTTCGTGCCCTTCCCGTTTGGCCATGCCCTCGGCCGCGCCGGCGACGCCGAGCTGCAGCATCGGGTGCTGCGCGCCGCCCTCGAGTTGCTTGCCGCGCCGGCGGGCCCGGTGCTGCGCGACTTCCCGGACGACGCCGAGCCGGGGGATCAGCCCGCGGCTCCGGTCCAGGCCTCGGCCGTCGCGCCGGCCGCCCACGCGCCCGCCGACACGGCCCTCGAGGCCATGCAGATGCGTCGCTATCACGAGCAGTGGCTGGAGCGGAATGGCGGGCGGACGGCGCTCGGGCTCACCGGCATCCTGCCCACGCGCTTTCGCGGCATCGTGCGCTTTCTCGAGGACTTCGCCGCGGATCAGGACGTGGACATGCCGGAACGCCCGGCCGACGTGCCGCTCCCGGGCTTCGTGCGATTCTGCGCGGACGACCTCAAGACGCTGTACTTCGAGGGCCACATGGCGATGAAGTCCGCCGCGGATGGTGACGAGATCGCGCGGTGGTTCTGGGCGGAGACGGCGGCGGGGCAGCTCCTGCGCCGCGTGCGCCAGCGGCTCGACGCCTCCGACGATCCGGCCTGGAAGGCGGCGGCCTTCGGCGTCGCCCGGTAGTCAGGCCTCCCGGCGGCCCCCTGGCAGCCCGGGCCGCGCCTTCGCACCTCATGCGCCCGACGAGGCGCTGCCCGACCCGCACCCCTTTGCCGCTCCGAGGCGCTCTCCGAGGGTGGGGGAGGTGCGCGGCGCCTTGCCGCCGGAGGAGAGTGTCGTTGCGACGCGAGAGGGTCTCGGTGCGGCCGCGGCCCTGGCGGGACTCCCACCTCTTGCCGGCTCGCGGGAGCGCCGGACCACCTGGCGCCGCGGCGGAATCGGTCGTTCAGCAGCACCGCTGCGGCCCGGATGCGAGAACGGGGCCCTGGGCGGGCGGGGGTGCGGGCGTGTAAGATCCTGCAGATGACGACCCGGGCGATCGGCGCGCGCATCCGGCGAAACGAGGATCCGCGCCTGCTCCAGGGGCTCGGCTGCTTCGCCGACGACGTGAGCCCGGGCGGCGTCCTGCACGGCGCGTGCGTGCGCAGCGTGCACGCGCGAGCGCGGATCGCGCGGGTCGATGCCGCGCGTGCGCTCGCCATGCCCGGCGTGCGGCTGGTCCTGACCGCGGCCAACCTCGGCGACTTGAACGAGCCCGGGCCCCTCCTGATCCCGCACCCGGCCCTGGCTCACCCCCGCACCCAGCGGCCCCTCGCCGCGGACCAGGTGCGCTACGTCGGCGAGCCCATCGCCTTCGTGGTCGCCGACGACCGATATCTCGCCGAGGACGCCGCCGAGCTGATCGAGGTCGACTACGAGCCCGCGCCTGCGGTCTCGGGCCTGGCCCTCGCCCTCGGGGAGAACGCCGCGCGCGTCCACGCCGACGTGCCGGCCAACCGCGCGGCGCGGCTCGTGCAGCGCGTGGGCGACCCCGGCGCGGCCTTCGCCCGGGCGGCGCACGTGTTCCGCGATCGGCTTGTCATCGAGCGCAGCTGCGGGAGCCCCATCGAGGGGCGCGGCGTCGTGGCCGAGTTCGACCAGCGCGGCGGCGTCCTGCGCGTGTGGGACTCGACGCAGGCGCCGCTGCCCATCAAGAACGGCCTCGCCCGCCTGTTCGGGCTGCCGGAGCCGTGCGTGGAGGTCATCGCACCGGACGTGGGCGGAGGCTTCGGCACGAAGATCATGCTGTTCTATCCGGAGGAGATCCTGGTCCCCGCCGCCGCCATTCGCCTCGGCCGGCCGGTCAAGTGGGTGGAGACCAGGCGCGAGCATCTCGTGGCCGCCAATCAGGAGCGAGGGCAGATCCACGACGTCGAGGTGGCGGTGGACGCCGGGGGCCGCATCGCCGGCCTGCGCGACCACTTCGTGCCCGACACCGGCGCCTACACGCCATATGGCACCATCGTGCCCCTGATCACCGCGGCCCAGCTCCCCGGCCCCTATCGCCTGCCGCACTACGAGGTCGCGTTCGAGGTCGCCTACACCAACGCCGTCCCCGTGAGCCCCTACCGGGGGGCGGGGCGGCCCCAGGCCGCCTTCGTGATGGAGCGGGTGATCGGCCGCATCGCCCGCGAGCTCGGGCTGGAGCCGGCCGAGGTGCGCCGGCGAAACTTCATCCAGCCCCACGAGATGCCCTGGGATGTCGGCATCACCTTCCAGGACGGCGGCCCGACCCGCTATGACAGCGGCGACTACCCGGCCGGTCTCCGGGTGCTCCTCGACATGGTGGGCGAGGCGGAGTTCCGGCGCGAGCAGGCGGCGGGGCGCGCGACCGGGCGCTATCTCGGCCTCGGCGTCGGCTGCTATGTGGAGGGCACGGGTATCGGCCCCTACGAGGGCGCGCACGTCCGGGTGGAGCCGAGCGGCAAGGTGCTTGTCGCCACCGGGCTCACCACGCAGGGCCAGGGCCAGCGCACGACCTTCGCCCAGATCGCGGCGGAGGTCCTCGCATGCGATCCCGCCGACGTCATCGTCGTGATGGGAGACACGCGGGCCTTCAACTGGGGCGCCGGGACGTTCGCCAGCCGGAGCCTCGTGACCGCCGGCAGCGCGGTCCACGCCGCCGCGCTCCGCGTGCGGGACCACGCGCTCGGCCTCGCCGCGGCTCTGCTCGAGGTCTCGCCGCACGACCTCGAAGTCGCCGACGGGCGGATCCAGGTCCGGGGAGCGGCCGGCCGCGAGCTGACGCTCGGCGCCCTCGCCGCCGCGGCCAATCCGATCCGCTACGCCTACGGTCAGGAGGCGGCGGAGGCCGCGCTGAAGCTGGTCAAGCCCCGCGCCGGCGCCGTCCTCGGCGAGGGCGAGGCGCCGGGCCTCGAGGCCCACGGCTTCCACGCGCCCGCGCAGGCGACCTTCGCCAGCGGATGCCACGCCGCCATCGTGGAAGTGGACGCCGAGACGGGGGTGGTGACGCTGCTGCGCTACCTGGTGCAGCACGACTGCGGCACGGTCGTGAATCCTACCGTGGTCGAGGGGCAGATCGCGGGTGGCGTGGCCCAGGGCCTGGGCGGCGCGCTCCGCGAGCGCATCGTGTACGACGAGGCCGGGCAGCCTCTCACCGCGACGCTGATGGACTTCGCGCTGCCGCGGGCGGTGGACGTGCCGGCCCTCGAGATTGGCCACACCGTCACGCCGTCGCCGCTGAACCCGCTCGGGATCAAGGGGATCGGCGAGGGCGGCGCCATCCCCGTGCCGGCCGCGGTGGCCGAGGCCGTGGAGGATGCCCTGGCCCCCCTCGGCATCTCGATCCGCGAGATGCCCCTCAGCCCGGCGAGCCTGCGCCGCCTCATCGAGGCGGCCCGGGCCGAGGGGGCCCGGCCCGCTCCTTGAACCCCGACCGGTTGGCGAACGTGCCTTTCACATCGCGCCGCCGGCAGGCTGACCCAAGCTGTCGCCCTCCTCCCCGCCCCTTCACCCTGCGAACATCGCCCCTCCCGGCGCCTGCCCCGGATGGCCTCGCGTGGGACCCACGAAGGACACGTGACGCCCCGCAGGAAGCCTCTCCACGCCGGGGGCGACAAGGCGCAGCGACTCGCTGCCCTCATGGAGGGAGTGGGCGCGGGTGGGTGTCCGTTCACGCATGGTCAGGACGTGGGCTTGTCCCGGGCAGGAAAAGGGGGCCGGTCGAGCCCGCCGGGGGACGGCGTAGTAGAATCCGCGCGGGCCGCGAGGTCACGGACGGCAGACCACAATCGCACGGGAGGAGCGCCGCATGGAAGCTCGCACGCTGGGTCGGAGCACGGTGAAGGTCTCGGCGATCGGCCTCGGGTGCATGTCGATGTCCGGCGTCTACGGCGCAGGTGACGACGCCGCGTCGATCGGCGTGGTGCAGCGGGCGATTGACCGCGGCATCGACTTCGTCGACTCGTCGGACATGTACGGATGGGGGCACAACGAGGAGCTGCTCGGCCGCGCCCTCCGGGGGCGACGAGCGCGCGTGGTCCTGTCCACCAAGTTCGGGCAGGTGCGGAACCCGGGCGGCGCCAACGTCGTCAACGGCCGGCCCGAGTACGTGCCGGAGGCCTGCGACGCCAGCCTCAAGCGCCTCGGAGTGGACGTCATCGATCTGTACTACCAGCACCGCGTGGACCCCGCCGTTCCGATCGAGGAGACGGTTGGCGCCATGGGGCGCCTGGTGGAGCAGGGCAAGGTGCGGCTGCTCGGGTTGTGCGAGGCCGCGCCCGCGACCATTCGCCGCGCCCATCGCGTCCATCCCATCAGCGCCCTCCAGAGCGAATACTCGCTGCTCTACCGGGAACAGGCGGAGTCGACGCTGCCGACCTGCCGCGAGCTTGGGATCACCTTCGTCGCGTACTCGCCGCTCGGCCGGAGCCTGCTTACCGGGCAGGTTCACAAGCCCGAGGACATTCCCGACGGGGACCGGCGCCGCGATCACCCGCGTTTCCAGAAGGACAATCTCGCCCGCAACGTGGCGCTGGTGCGGCGCCTCGAGGCGATCGCGGCGGAGAAGGGCTGCACGCCCGCGCAGCTGGCGCTGGCGTGGCTCCTGGCCGAGGGGCCGGACATCGTCCCCATTCCCGGCACCAAGCGCCTGGATCGCCTGGAGGAGAATCTCGGGGCGGCGGACGTGCGGCTGGAGGCGGGAGATGCGGAGCGCATCTCGGTTGCCATGCCCGCCGGCGCGGCTGCGGGCGGGCGCTATCCGGACGCCCAGATGAAGGGGGTCTACTTGTAGGCGCACCCGCTCGAGCCGGAACCCAGGCCCGGAACCACCGGCGGCGGGGGCGGGGCCGGTGGCGAGGGCGGCGCCGGAGGCTCCGGTGGCGGAGGCGGCTGCGGGGGAGGGGGCGGCTGCGGAGGTCTCGGGTCTCTCAGATCTGGCGAGCCGTTCATGTCGCCCTCCCTTGCCGGTGAGTGTCTGCGAGTGGCATCGATCCTTCGGAATCCTCTGCAAGGGACGGGCCGGGCAGATCGCTGCGAATTCTCGCGGAGAGCCACGCGGCGGAGCGTGCACGTCGGGCGCGGTGCCGCCGACGTGGGCCAGGCTGAGGAAGCTCGACCCGCGGACCGGGGTATTCGCCCGCGCGGGCACACATGTCGCGCCGGCCGTGGGGCGCGCGCCATTCGTGCGACGGCCGATGGCGCCCGGGATGTCGCCCCGCGGCGAGAACGCCGGGTGCACGGTGCGGCCGCGCCCGCCCCGGCGGCGCGCTCCTACACGGTAGATCGTTCCCCCGCTCGATTGCTCCGGCCCGGATCGCGCCGCGCGTTCGCGCGCTCCGGGCCCAGATCCGCGCCCTCCGTTCGCTGCGGCGGCCCGTCTCGCGCTTCCTGACCCCTCCGGTAGTGCGTGCGGCCCTGGCACCGGCATTGCGTTTCCCTCTCGCCGACGCAACGCGTGCTCTCTCACATGACGCCGGCGCCGCAGGGCCGGCGCCGCGCTTGGCCAAGAGGATCGTAGCCGCGACAGCGGCGCTCGCCGGGCTGCTCGCGGCTGGGCCGGCTGCGCGAGGGGGAGTCCATGGACAATCAGTACCTGCACCGCCAGTACCTGCACCGCGGAGGAGCCACGGATCTGGTCAACGTGGGCCCCGGGGAGCGTGCCGTCTCCGTCCTGGCCGGTATCGGGCTGGCCGCGTACGGGCTCGCCGGACGTCCCCGAGGGCGATGGGCCCTGGCCGCGGCC
>DATKEI010000058.1:0-5550 GCA_035544455.1 Binatia bacterium
GGTGGACTGGAAGGGGCGGCTCGGATGGGCCCATTCCACCCCGCTCATGCCCGTCGGCTGGATGGCGCCCGGACACGCGGCGCCCGTCGTCCCCTTCTGAGCGCCGTGAGCCAGCGGCCGGACTTCTGCTCAGGACACTAGGTGGGCTCCGCGGATCCGTCCCCGGCCGGCAGGGCCGAGCCGATGGCCGCCCGGACCTCGCCGGCCATGGCGCGTGCGCCGGCGCGCAGATCCCCGTCTCGCGGGGGGGCGATAGCCCGGTGGTAGACGATGGTCATCCGCCCGGGTCGGGGCAGCACCCGGCCCGGCGGCCACGCCTCGTGCCCGCCGATGATGGTGACGGGCAACACGGGCACGCCGAGGGAGCAGGCCAGCCTGAAGGCCCCGGGGCGGAAGCGCTGCAGCCGGCCGTCCGGGCTTCGGCCTGCCTCCGGGAACATCATGAGGGCCTCGCCGGCCTGGAGCACGCGCACCGCCTCCCGGGTCGCGCGCGGATCGGCGGAGTGCACGTCGACGGGGAAGGCGCGCAGGCGGCGAATCAGCCAGGAGAGGCCGGGGACCTGGAACAGGCGGTTCCACGCCATGTAGTGGACGGGTCGGCGCACCGGTATCGACACCAGGGGCGGATCGGCGTACGTCACGTGGTTGGGCGCGATGATCAGTGGTCCGCGGAGCGGGATGTGCTCGACACCCTCGAAGCGCAGCCCGAAGTAGACTCGCGTGCCCAGCCGCAGAGCCGGGCGGAAGACGTCGATGAGGGGTGTGCGCACCGCCCGATGGTGCCATGACGCCGACGAGTCTGACAACGACACCGCCCGGGAGCGCCGGCCGGCGCCCGCTGGTGATCGCCCACCGCGGTGCCTCGTTCGAGGCCCCCGAGAATACGATTGCCGCCTTCGAGCTCGCGGCCGCGCTCGGGGCCGACGGCATCGCGATCGACGTCCGGCTGTCCCTGGACTCCCAGCCGGTCGTGCTCCGGGACGCCAATCTGGACCGCACCACCAGCGGCACGGGGCCCGTGGAGCGCCGGACGGTGGCCGAGCTCAAGCGCCTGGACGCGGGCGGCTGGCGAGGGGGACGCTTCCGGGGTCAGCGCGTCCAGACCCTGCAGGAGGTGCTCGAGCGCTTCCGGGACCGGCTCGAGTTCTGGATCGAGCTGACGGCGGGATCCGACCGCTATCCCGAGATCGAAGACCGCGTGGTCGCCCTCCTCGGAATCTACGGCGTGCTCGACCGAGCCGTCGTCCAGTCCCTCGACCACGCCGCGCTGGCCCGCATCCGGGCGTCAGATCCGGACGTGCGGCTCGCCGGGCTTGTGAACAGAGGGGTTCTCGACCCGGTGGCCGCGGCGGCCGCCGGGTGGTACGCGGTCGGGGCCGAGGTCAAGCTGGTGACGAGGGCGTCCATCGAAGCCGTCCGGCGGACGGGACTGCCATGGTACGTGTGGACGGTGAACGAGCCGGCCCAGATGGACCGGCTCGTCGCGCTCGAACCGAACGGCATCCTCACCGACCGGCCCGATCTCCTGCGCGAGCGCGTCGCCCACGCCCGGCCGGTTGGCGAGGGCTAGCTGTCGTCGTCGCCCTCGTCGCCGCCGAGGCCCGCCCCGACCGGCTGCAGCGGGTAGCCGTTGCGCTCCAGGCGATCCTGGCACCGCACGCACGTCGTGACCTCGGGCATGGCCCGGAGCCGGGCGGGTGCGATGGCCTCACCGCACTCCTGACAGGTCCCGTAGTCGCCATCGCGCAGCCGCTCGAGCGCCTCCCCGATGCGGTTGGCCCGCTCAACCAGGAGGCTGCGAGTCGCGAAGCTCATCTCCCGATCCGCGTTCAGCCTGACCAGGTCACCCTCGTCGGCAAGGGTCGCGCTGTCGCCAACCCCTCCGGTCATATCGTCCACGGCCACACCACCGCCGCCGATCTGGCGGAGTCGACCCATGGTCAGGCTCAGCTCTCGCTCCAGGCGGTTTCGGATCTCGTCCATGATCTCTCTCCTCTCGGGTCTCGACTCCCCCGTGTTTGACGCCCCTCTTGCAAGCGACATGCCCCGGGGCTTGCGGGGTTCGACGATCCGGAACCCGAGGTATTCATTGGGGTCGAGGCGGGATCCGTCGGCGCCCGCCCCGGCAAAACGCCCGACTGCGTAAGCGCGGATGCCGGAGAGTGTCGATTCTGCCGCCAATAAACGTCCGGGGTGGTGTCCGCACCGTGGCCGTGTCGCAGCCGACCGATCCCGGCCGACGTGCGAATCTGGCTGGCGCAGAGGGCCCGCCATGGTCTAGTTTGAGAGGGACGGTCGCGAGCGCGGCGCGGTGGCCGCGAGATAGCACGAGGACATTCCTGCCGAAGGCCAGATCGACAAGCACCCACGGTCGGCCGGGTCGCGCCGAGGCGAGGGTAGACAGCGAGCGATGATCGAGATCTGCGGCGGCGACCTGGCCTGCGCCCCGCTGGGGGATCTTCAGGCTCGCCTCATCGGGATCCTGCCGGACGTCCTCACCCTGCTGGCGCTCGCCGCGCTCGGCCTCGGGCTGGCATGGCTCCATCGAGTCCTCGGGCCGCGTCCCTCCTCCGTCTCGATCAACCCGAGCTGGCGAAGCCGGGCATGGAGGCGAGTCGGAGGCGTGCGGTGGGCCCCCGGCCCCGAGCCCGGCCGAGGCCCTCTTGGTCCCGGCGGGGTTGCTGTCCGGTTTCGCCGCCCCTGGCACCGAGGGGCTCATCCTCGATCCGACCGGCTGCCGCAGCGATCGGCGGCTTCCCGGCCCCGCGATCTCGCCTCGTCATGTGAGCGCGGCGCGCGCACCTGCCCGAGCCATGTCTCCCTGGCCGGCCACGGCGTCGCCGTGCTCCGGAACCGCGGGCTCCAGGGCCCAGCGGCACGTCACAACAGGCTTGCCGACGGGCCGGCGCGCCGCGTGCCCGCCCTCCGCCGCCCGAACCTGCTGATCGCCGTCCTCGCGGCGGCGGTCGCCGCGCCCCCGAGCCTCGCCGGCGCCCAGGCGCCGGCCCCGGCCCCGGTCTACGTGGCCCAGGTCGAGGGCATGATCGATCTGGGCGTGGCGCCCTTCGTCCGCCGCGTCCTCGACGAGGCAACGCGGGCCGGCGCCTCCGCGGTGATCCTCGACATCAACACCTTCGGGGGTCGGGTGGACGCCGC
Organism: Binatia bacterium; assembly: GCA_035544455.1. Taxonomy (GTDB): domain Bacteria; phylum Methylomirabilota; class Methylomirabilia; order Rokubacteriales; family CSP1-6; genus DATKEI01. Next base: position 3,157 of record DATKEI010000058.1, read on the forward strand.
CGTGGTCATCCGCGACGACTTGCTGCGTGCGGGGATCAAGACCGTGGCCTTCATCAACAAGCGGGCGATCTCCGCCGGGGCCCTGATCGCCCTCGCCTGCGAGCGGATCGCGATGGCCGAGGGCGGGACGATCGGCGCCGCCACCCCCGTCCTGATGGGCGACCCGGGCGGCGAGACCAAGCCGGCATCGGAGAAGACGGTCTCCTACATGCGCAAGGAGTTCCGCGCGACCGCGGAGGCCCGGAAGCGGCCTCCGCGCGTGGCCGAGGCCATGGTCGACACCGACGTGGCGATCCCCGGCGTGAACGTCAAGGGCAAGCTCCTGACGCTGACGACCGACGAGGCCCTCAAGCTCAAGATGGCCGACTTCCGGGCCGACAACCTCGACGCGGTGCTGGCCAAGCTCGGCCTCGCCGGCGCGGAGATCCGACGGGTCGAGCCGAGCTGGGCCGAGAACGTGGTGCGGTTCCTCACGCATCCGGTGGTGAGCTCTCTCCTCATGACGGTGGGGATCCTCGGCGTCATCGTGGAACTGCGCACGCCCGGATTCGGAGTGCCGGGCGCTCTCGGCATCGGCAGCCTCGCCCTGTTCTTCTGGGGGCACTGGCTGGTGCGGCTGGTCGGGTGGGAAGAGCTGGCCCTGGTCGCCCTCGGCCTGACCCTGCTCGTCGTCGAGATCTTCGTCACGCCCGGCTTCGGCCTGACCGGAGCCCTCGGGCTCGTCGCCCTCCTGTCCGGCCTCAGCCTCAGCCTGGTCGGCTCCGGCACGCGCTGGGAGATGGTGGTCTTCGCCCTGGGTCGGGTCCTGCTGTCCCTGCTGGTGGCGCTGGTCGGCTCGTTCGTGCTCCTGCGTTTCCTCCCTCGCCTGCCCGGCGCACGGACCCTCGTCCTGACGACCGAGCTCAGCGCCGGAACCGGATTCGCGTCTCCACCGGAGGCCGATCGCATGTGGCTGCACAAGCGCGGCGAGACGGCGACGCCCTTGCGGCCCGCCGGCATCGCCCACATCGAGGGGGAGCGGGTGGACGTGGTGTCCGACGGCGACTTCATCGCCGCCGGCGAGGCCATCGAGGTCGTTCGCGTGAACGGCAACCGGATCGTGGTGCGGCAACTGCCGCGAGCCCAAACCTAAGGAGGGGTCATTGATGGGCATCGAAACCAGCCTCATCGGCGGGTTCGCCCTCGTCATCATGGCGATCTTCGTGATCGCCATCGTCCTGTACCTGGTGCCGATCCCCCTGTGGATCGCGGCCTGGGCCTCGGGGGCCTACGTGGGATTGTTCAACCTGATCGCCATGCGCTTCCGGCGCGTGCCGCCGGGCGTCGTCGTGACAGCGCGCATCAGTGCGGTCAAGGCGGGGCTCGACATCTCGGTGAACGATCTCGAGGCCCACTACCTGGCCGGGGGCAACGTCGTCCGGGTCGTCCACGCGATGATCTCCGCCGACAAGGCGAACATCGCGATGCCGTTCAAGCGGGCCGCCGCCATCGATCTCGCCGGTCGCGACGTCCTGGAGGCCGTCAAGATGTCGGTCATTCCCAAGGTCATCGAGACGCCGCGGATCGCCGCCGTCGCCAAGGACGGCATCCAGCTCATCGCGGTATCCCGGGTCACCGTCCGCACCAACATCGACCGGCTGGTGGGGGGAGCGGGTGAGGAGACCATCATCGCCCGCGTCGGGGAGGGCATGGTCAGCACGATCGGATCGGCGGGCACCCACAAGGACGTGCTCGAGAACCCCGATCACATCTCCAAGCACATCCTGAGCCGGGGCCTGGACGCCGGCACGGCCTATGAGATCCTGTCCATCGACATCGCCGACGTGGACGTGGGCGAGAACATCGGGGCCAAGCTCCAGATCGACCAGGCCAACGCCGACAAGCAGATCGCGCAGGCCAAGGCCGAGGAGCGGCGGGCCATGGCGGTGGCGCTCGAGCAGGAGATGCGCGCGCGCGTGGTCGAGTCGGAGGCCGAGGTGCCGCGGGCCATGGCCGAGGCCTTCCGCAGCGGCAACCTGGGGATCATGGACTACTACCGGATGAAGAACCTGCAGTCCGACACCGAGATGCGCCAGTCGATCGCGGGCCAGGAGGAAGAGCCCCCGGCCGCCCCGCCGCGCCGGACGTGACGGCCGCGACGTGAGGCGGAGAGCCCCACGCGGGGCGCCGGCTGATCCGGGGGAGGCGCGATGCGATCGCTGACCATCGAGCAGATCCTGCTTCTTGCCCTGTTCATTCTCGTGCCTCTGTTCAACCTGCTCGTCCGGTGGCTCCGCCAGCGCGTCCAGACGCAACAGCCGGACGTGGGTCCGCAAGCGCCCCCCGGGCCCGCCGGGGACGGGCGTCCGCCCCATCCCGCGGAGCTTCCCCCCGTCACCGTGCCGCCGCGGATCC
>DATKEI010000059.1:0-18276 GCA_035544455.1 Binatia bacterium
GCCCGTGCGCTACGCGGACGGGTGCATCCTCCCCCTGGAGGGCGCCGGGCTCGGCGTGGAGGTCGACGAGGCCGCGCTCAAGGAATGGGCGCGCTGACCGCGCGGCCCCGGAGCGCGAGCATGAGTCCAGCCCCGCACTCCGGTTCCCTCTCCCCCCCCTCGCCCCGAAAGGGATCAGCTGAAAGGGAGAGAGAGCGGCCGAGGTGGAGCCGGTCAATCCCCAGGTCTTCCGACTCCTCGAGGAGTCCGGGAGTACATCGCCGACCTCGCGAAGCGCCATGCCTGGCCGGTGGCCGGGTGGGCTCAGGCGGCATCAGGCGCCGGAGCCGGGTCTTGCGGTCCCGGGGGGCGGGCGTTATCGTCCCCAGGGGCTCGGGCCCGCTCGGCCCGATCAACGCCAATCGACAAGGAGACCACCGTGACCGCGAGAATCGTCTTCTCCGCCGCCCTTCCCGGGGCCATCATCGACGAGGCCCGCCACCTCGTGCCGTCCGGCTTCGAGTTCCTGGTCGCCGACCAGGGCGATCCGGCCTTCACCAAGGCCATGCCCGAGGCCGAGTACTTCATGGGCTTCGCCCGCGGGGGGATGGGCCCCGACTTCTACCGCGCGGCCCCCAGGCTCAAGCTCGTCCAGCTCATCAGCGCCGGCTACGACCGGGTGGACATCGAGGCCGCGCGCACGGCGGGGGTGCCCGTCGCCAACAACGGCGGGTCGAACTCCACCGCCGTGGCCGAGCACACCCTGCTCCTCATCCTGTCCATCCTGAAGAAGCTGGTCTGGCAGCACAACAACGTGGTGCACGGCAAGTGGCGCGTGGGCGACTTCTCGAGCCAGCGCTTCTTCGAGCTGAGCGGCAGGACGCTCGGCATCGTGGGTCTGGGCACCATCGGCAAGAAGGTGGCGCGGCGGGCGCGGCCGTTCGAGATGTCCGTCCAGTACTACGACATCGTCCGCCTGCTCGAGCACGAGGAGGATGCGCTGGGCGTGCGCTTCGCGCTGCTCCCCGAGCTGCTCGCGACCTCGGACGTCGTCTCGCTCCACGTGCCGCTCACCCCGGCCACCCGCAACCTGATCGGGGCGCGGGAGCTGGCGGTGATGAAGAAGACCGGGTTCCTGATCAACACCTGCCGCGGGCCGGTGGTCGACGAGGACGCGCTCTACGAGGCGCTAACCTCCGGACGCATCGCGGGCGCCGCCCTCGACGTCATGGTCGAGGAGCCGCCGGCGGCGAACCACCCGCTGTTCGCCCTCGACAACGTCATCATCACCCCCCACACCGCCGGCCCCACCTGGGAGAACTGGCCCAAGGCCTTCCGGAACGCCTTCGACAACATCCAGCGCGTGGCCGCCGGCCGGCCGCCGATGTGGGTCATCCCGGAGCTGCGGAGCTAGCTCCCGCGCGCGCTTCGCGAAGACTGGGGGCGCCCGGAAGGCCGATGACGGCCGGTCCCGGCGCTCCCCTCCCTCCGGCACCAGGTCAGCGCCGCCGGTTCGCCTGATGATGCTCGTCTGCCGGCGATCCTGGCCCGGGCGACGATGCCGTCATATAGCCTCCGCGTGGAGCTCGCGCCCGGTGCGGCCGGGGACGTGGGCGATCTCGAGCTTGAGACGGTCCGGATCCTCGAAGAAGACGGCGTAGTAGCCGGGGCGGTACTCGGGGAACTCCCGGGGCGTGGCGTAGAGGGTGGCGAGACCCCGCGGGGCGAGGAACTCGCGGGCGAAGCGGTCGACGTCGGCGCGCGCGCTCACGCCGAAGGCCACGTGATTGAGCCCCGGGCGCTTGCGGTGCAAGCCGGCCGCCGCGTGCGGTGGCGGCGCCTCGATCAACCAGAGAGGGCCTCGAGGCTTTCGGCGAGCTACCGGATTGTCGGTAGAGGTCGGGACGCTGTCAATCCGCGACTGCTGCCCTCGGCGGGCGCGGACGAGAGCAGCGGAGGGCCTCGAGGGCACGTCGCCCGCCGCACCGGGCGCGGTGCCTTGACGCCGTGCGTTCTGCGGGGGCGGCTCCCCCGGCGGTTGATCTGTCGGGACCGGCGGTGCTACACCCTGACAGCGAGGGACGCCCGCGCCATGGCGACGATGCGATGAACGGCTTGATGTTCGGTGGGATCGAGGGGGGCGGCAGCAAGTTCGTCTGCGCGGTGGGGACGGGCCCGGCCGACGTGCGCGCCCAGATGAGCGTGCCCACCACCCGGCCGGAGGAGACGCTCGACGCGTGCCTGCGCTTCCTCGCCGGCCATCAGCCGCTGGCCGCCATGGGCATCGCGACCTTCGGCCCGGTCGACCTCGATCGGGCCTCCCCGACCTGGGGGTTCACCACGACCACGCCCAAGCCCGGCTGGGCCAACGTCGACCTCGCCGGTCGGTTCCGCCGCGCGCTCGGGGTCCCCGTCGCCTTCGACACCGACGTCAACGGCGCCGCCATCGGCGAGCACCGCTGGGGGGCCGGCCGGGATTGCGACCCGTTCGTGTATCTCACCGTCGGCACCGGAGTGGGCGGGGGCGCGGTGGTCAACGGGCGCCCCGTCCACGGGCTGGCTCACCCTGAGATGGGGCACGTCCGGGTACCCCGCGACCGGTCGGCCGACCCGTTCCCCGGCACCTGCCCGTACCACGGGGACTGCCTGGAGGGGCTGGCGTCGGGCCCGGCCATGGCGCGCCGCTGGGGGGTGGCGCCCGAGACCCTGCCACTCGATCACCCGGGGTGGGATCTCGAGGCCGAATACCTGGCCCTCGGGCTCGTTGCCGTCGTGGCGATCCTGTCACCGGCCCGGATCGCCGTCGGCGGCGGCGTCATGGCGTCCGGGCACCTGCTCCCGCGTGTGCGGTCGCGGGTGGTGGAGCGCCTCGCCGGCTACCTCCGCGCGCCCGCCATCCTCACCGGTATCGATGCGTACATCGTGCCGCCGGCCCTGGGCGACCGCGTCGGTGTCCTCGGCGCCATCGCTCTCGCCGCGGACGCGGCTGTGGCGGCGCCCTGACGCCGTCGCGCGGATCACGGTCACGCGGGGAGGGCCCCCCCGGCGCCGTGCGTCGACGAAATGTTCGACCCGGGACACTCGCACGCTCGGCCCCGCGCCCGGCGTCAGGGGCGGCCGCCTTCTGCTACAATCCCGCCCGTTCGCCATGGCCGACCACCCTTTGCCCCTCAGCGGGATCCGCGTGCTCGAGCTGGCCCAGATCGTGGCCGGGCCGTTCTGCGGCACGCTCATGGCCGAGTTCGGCGCCGAGGTGATCAAGACCGAGCTGCCCGGCAAGGGCGACGATCTCCGCCGGCTCGGGCCCACCGAGGAGGGCTGCAACTACTGGTACGCCGTCGACAACCGCGGCAAGAAGGTGATGACGCTCGACCTGCACACCCCGGCGGGGCAGGCCATCGTGCGCCGGCTCGTGCCCCTCTGCGACGTCGTCATCGAGAACTTCCGGCCGGGGGTGCTGGAGTCCTGGGGCCTCGGCTGGGAGGACCTGCGGGTCCTCCGTCCCTCGCTGATCATGGCGCGCATCACCGCCTTCGGGCAGACGGGACCGCTGCGCCAGGGCCCGGGGTTCGCCGCCATCGCCTCCGCCTTCGGCGGCACGTGGTACCTGAACGGCCCGGCCGACCGGCCGCCCTCGCGGCCCACGCCGGTCTATCCCGACTACCTCACCGGGCTCTTCACCGCCTTCGGCGTGATGGCCGCCCTCCGCCACCGCGACGCCACCGGGGAGGGGCAGTGGATCGACGCCGCCCTGTACGAATCGGCCTTCCGCATCCTCGAGTACGGCACCACGTTCTACGGGCGTCAGGGGGTGGTGCGCGAGCGCGGCGCCATCCAGCACTCCGGCTGGCCCGGCGGAGCCTTCCGCACCCGGGACGGGCGCTTCATCGTCTTCACCACCCCCGCCCAGCACCTCTTCGAGCGCCTGTGCGCCATGCTCGGCCGCCCGGACCTGCCGCCGGACCCGCGCTTCGCGAACCACCGGGGCCGCGAGCGGCACATGGGCGAGCTCATCGCCATGGTCGAGGCGTGGTTCGGGGCGCGGGGGTTCGACGAGGCGGTGGAGCAGCTGCGCGCCCACGACATCCCGCATTCCCCGATCATGAGCATGGCGGACATCTTCGCCGACCCGCACTACCGCGAGCGGCAGACGATCATCGAGGTGCCCTCGGAGGTGGGCCCGCTGCCGCAGCCCGCCGTGATCCCGCGGCTGTCGGCGACGCCGGGCCGGGCACCCCACGCCGGCCCGCCGCTCGGGCGTCACACGGATGAGATCCTCTCCGGGCTCCTCGCCATGTCGCCAGCCGACATCGCCGCCCTGCGCGCCGACCGCGTCATCTGAGCCATCCATCTCGTGGCCCCATCGAGTGCCGGCGACGCTCCCGCGTTACAGGCGTGTCCCGCGGGGAGGGCCCCCACCCCGCCCGGCGCTTTGTCGGCACATCCCGGACTCGGGACACCAGGTCACTCCGGGGCACTGGATACCGCCGCGCCCGGTCACCTCGAGGATGTCGAGCAGGGCGGGCGCCCCGCGCCTGCGGGCAGCGCCCGCCCCGATGATGGGTCAGCGGCCCTGGAAGCGGGGGCGACGCTTCTCCGAGAAGGCGCGCACGCCCTCCTGGTAGTCCTCGCTGTTGAAGCAGTCGGCGATGAGGCCATCCAGCATGGCCAGGTCGCGCTCCGCCGAGGGCCGCAGGAGCTGCTCCACGGTGGCCTTGGCCGAGCGAAGGGTCAGCGGGGCGTTGCGGGCGATCGTCAGCGCGTAGTTCCGGGTGAAGGCCTCGAGCTCGCCCTTCGGCACCACCTGGTTCACCAGGCCCATGCGCAGGGCGTCCGGCGCCGGGATATCGGTGCGGGCCGTGAAGAAGAACTCCTTGGTGTACGAGGGGCCGATCAGCTTCATCAGCGTCTCCATGCCGCGGTAGTGGTATCCGAGACCGAGCCGCGCCGCCGGGATGCCGAAGCGCGCATCGTCGGCGGCGAGGCGGATGTCGCACGCAATGGCGATGCTGACCCCGCCCCCCACGCAGTAGCCGTGGATCATGGCGAGGAGCGGCTTGCCCAGGGTGGCGAGGGCCCGCTGGCCGCGCGCGGAGATCCGGCTGTACTCGGCCTCGTCGGTCATGTTGCGCCGGCGATCCTTGAACTGCGAGATGTCGGCCCCGGCCACGAAGGCCTGCTCGCCGGCGCCGCGGAGCACCACCACCCGGATCTCCGGATCGGCGGCAAGGTCCTCGACGTAGCCGGGCATGAGCTCCCACATCTCCTGACTGACCGCGTTGCGCTTCTCCGGCTGGTTGAAGACGACCCAGCCGATGGGCCCGTCCTTTTCCATCACAAGCTTCAGTGGCTCGCTCATCGCGCTCCCTTCTCGCCGGCCGTCACGTCCGCCCCGCTTGCTCGATCCTCGCCCAGGTGTCGCGGAGCGAGACGGTGCGGTTCCAGACGGGGCGGCCCGGGCTCGAGTCCACGGCATCGACGCAGAAGTATCCAGTGCGCTCGAACTGATAGCGCGCCCCGGGCGGGGCGTCGCGCAAGGACGGCTCCAGCCAGCATCCCGTCACCCGCTCGAGCGATCGGGGGTTCACGTCGGTCTTCCAGTCCTCGTCGGCGCGGCCAGCCCCGGGCTCCGGGGTGAGAAACAGGTGCTCGTAGAGCCGGACCTCGGCCTCGACCGCGTGGGCGGCCGAGACCCAGTGGATCGTGCTCTTGACGCGCCGCCCGTCCGGGGCGTCTCCGCCCCGCGTGGCCGGATCGTAGGTGGCGCGGACCTCGACGATCTCGCCCGTGCGCTCGTCCTTCACCCCGCCGGTGCAGCGGATCAGGTAGGCGTAGCGCAGCCGGACCTCGTTGCCAGGGAACAGCCGGAAGTATTTCTTCGGGGGCTGCTCGCGGACGTCGTCCTGCTCGATGTAGAGCACGCGCGCGAACGGGACCTCCCGGGTCCCCGCCGCCGGATCCTCCGGGTTGTTGACGGCCCCCAGCATCTCCACCTGTCCCTCGGGGTAGTTCTCGATGACGAGGCGGAGCGGCCGCAGCACCGCCATGGCCCTCGGCGCGCGCCGGTTCAGGTCCTCGCGAATGCAGTGCTCGAGGTGGGCGACGTCGACGACCGCGTCTTTCTTGGTCACGCCGGCCCGCTCGCAGAACTCGCGGATGGCCTCCGGCGTGTACCCGCGCCGGCGGAGCGCGGCGATGGTGGGCATGCGCGGGTCGTCCCAGCCGCTCACGTGGCCGCCCTCCACCAGCTCGAGCAGCCGGCGCTTGGAGAGCACGGTGTGGCTGACGTTGAGCCGCGCGAACTCGATCTGCTGCGGGTGGTAGATGCCGAGCGCCTCGCAGAACCAGTCGTAGAGCGGCCGGTGCGCCTCGTACTCGAGGGTGCAGATCGAGTGGGTGATGCGCTCGATGGAGTCGGAGAGGGGATGCGCGTAGTCGTACATCGGGTAGATGCACCAGCGGTCGCCCGTGCGGTGGTGCTCCACCTTGCGGATCCGGTACAGCACGGGATCGCGCAGGTTGAGGTTGGGAGAGGCCATGTCGATGCGGGCCCGGAGGACCCGGGAGCCATCGGGGAACTCCCCCGCCCGCATCCGCCGGAAGAGGTCGAGGCTCTCGTCCCGCGGGCGGTTCCGGAACGGGCTCTCCGTGCCGGGCTGCGTCAGCGTGCCCCGGTGATCGCGGATCTCGTCCTGGCTCAGGTCGTCCACGTAGGCCAGGCCGGCCCGGATGAGGTCCTCCGCCCACGTGTAGAGCTGCTCGAAGTAGTCGGAGGCGTAGTACTTGTGCGGACCCCAGTCGAAGCCGAGCCACCGGACGTCTCGCTCGATGGCGTCAACGTACTCCTGGCTCTCCTTGGCCGGGTTGGTGTCGTCGTACCGGAGGTGGCACACCCCGCCCGGATGCTCGAGGGCCATGCCGAAGTTCAGGGAGATGGACTGGGCGTGGCCGATGTGCAGGTAGCCGTTGGGCTCGGGCGGAAACCGCGTCACCACCCGGCCGCCCCAGCGGCCGCTGGCGCCGTCCTCGGCGATGATCTTCCGGATGAAGTGGCTGCCCGCGGCCGGTTCGGCGATCATGGCGAATGGTAGCACGGCGGCCGCCCCCGGCCGGCCCGCTGGCGGAGCGCGCACGCCCGATGTAAACATGAGGACATGAGCATCGCGATGTCCCCTCGCCGCACGGTCGGGCGACGCGTCGCCGGATGGATGCTCGGCGCCGCCGCCGCTCTGCTCCTCGCCGGCTGTGCGGCCGGGTCCTCGCGCGAGGTCGTGGATCTGCAGATGTACAGCATGTGCCTGCGCACGGGCGGCCAGTGGTGGCCCGACGAGCAGTTCGGGGGCAACTGCCTCTACCAGGCACCGGGCTTTCAGTAGCAGGGCCCCGCCGCAGCCGGGCCGACGAGCCGCGGTGATATGATCGCGGCCATGTCAGCGCGGCGGAGGCATCCGTGACCTCGTTCCCCGGCTTCCGGCTCCCCGACGAGCTGCTGCTGCTGCGCGAGCAGGTGCGACGGTTCGTCCGCGACGAGATCATCCCCCTCGAGCAGCGCCTCGACCCCGACGCTCCCGACATCCCGGAGGAGGACTTCCGCCGCCTCTCCGCCCGGACCAAGGCGGCCGGGCTGTGGGCCCTGGGGGCCCCCGAGGAACACGGCGGAGGCGGCCTCGACACCTTCAGCATGTGCGTCCTCCTCGAGGAGATCGCCCAGCACCGGATGGGCCTGTACAACACGGGCTGCGGCGTGTTCGGGCGCAACCCGCCGCCGGCGATCTGGGCGGGGACGAAGGAGCAGATTGCGAAGTACGCGGTCCCCACCATCCGCGAGGGCTGGGAGACCTTCTTCGCCATCACCGAGCCGTCGGGCGGCGCCGATCCCGCCGGGGCCATCCAGACGCGGGCGGAGAAGCGCGGCGACACGTGGGTGCTGAACGGGCGCAAGGTGTTCATCTCTCGTGCTCACGACGCGCCATGGGGCGTGGTGTTCGCACGCACCGACAAGGCGAAGGGGCGCGCGGGTATCTCGTGCTTCATCATCGAGAAGGGCACGCCCGGATTCACGGCGCGGAACATCCGGACCATCCGGACCGCCTCGGTCCCCAACGACGTGGTGTTCGAGGACTGCGAGCTGCCGGCCGAGGCCTTGATCGGCAAGGAAGGCCAGGGCCTCGACCTCGCCTTCGACCTGCTGGTCAAGCAGCGGTTCCCCTACTCCGCCACGAACCTCGGCGTGGCCGTGGCGGCTCACCGCATGGCCATCGCCCACGCCAAGCAGCGCGTCACCTTCGGCCAGCCCCTGAGCCAGCGCCAGGCCATCCAGTGGATGCTGGCCGACGCCGAGGTGGAGCTGCGCGCGGCGCGGTGGCTCATCTGGGAGGGGGCGTGGAAGGCGGATCGGGGCGAGGACGCCCGCGTGGAGGCCTCCATCGCCAAGCTCTACTCGAGCGAGGTGCTCGGGCGCGTCATCGACGCCGCCGTGCAGATCCACGGGGGCTACGGCGTCTCCAAGGAGTTCCCCCTGGAGCGGTGGTATCGCGAGGCGCGGGTGCGCCGGATCGGCGAGGGCCCGTCCGAAGTGCACCGCATGGTCATCGCGCGCTCGCTCTTCCGCTGAGAGCAGCTTCCGCGAGGTGCCGGGCTTGCCCCCTTTCCCCGGAGTGGGGCCGCCAGGGCAGGGCAGCGCGGCTGGACACCGGCGCGGGGTTCGGCGTCCCCAGGCCCGCGCGCACCGCATGGTACCCTGGCATCAGGCGACCGTGCAGGCCCCTGACAGCACAACGACCGCGCCTTCGATCCTCGCGAGGGCCCATGAGCCGGGGGCAGCCAGATCTGGTCGAGGTTCGACTCGGGGTGGATCGATCCACTCCGCGGGGCAGCGCCCCGGGGAGGGTAGGCCGATGAGAAAGATCGCTGCTGTCGCGCTTGCCCTGGCGCTTGCCCTGGCCTGGACCGTCACGCCCGCCGACGCTCAGCGCGGCGGAGGCGGCGGATTCTTTCGCGGAGGCGGCGGAGGCGGCGGAGGCGGGGGCCGCCCGACGATCGGTGGCGGCACACGGCCGATGATGGGCGCTGGCAATCGAGGCTGGAACGGCGGCGGCGGCCGGAACTGGAGCGGGGGCGGCCGGAGCGGGAGCGGGAGCAGCCGGAACTGGGACGGGGGCGGCCGGAGCTGGAGCGGAGGCGGCCGGAAGTGGGACGGAGGCGGCCAGAGCTGGCACGGGGGCGGTGGAGGTCGGAAGGGAGGCGGCGGGAGCTGGAACGGCAAGAGCTGGGGCGGCAAGCCGTTCTACGGGGCCAGGGTGTTTGTGAGCCCTGGGTGGGGGGGCGGGCCCTGGTGGGGTAGCTCCTTCTACCCCTACGCCTACTCGTACGGGTACCCGTACGCCTACGGCGGCTACCCCTACGCATCCGGAGCCTATGGCGCGTATTCCGGCTACGGGTATGAGGCGCCGGCGGTCCAGGAGACCGCGCCCGCGTATGCGCAGGACATCGCCCCGGCGCCGTACTACTGGTACTACTGCGAGGCGGCCTCCGCCTACTACCCCTACGTGAGAGAGTGCCCCGCCGGATGGCTCCGGGTCCTGCCCGAGCCACCGCCGCCCGGAACAACACCGCCGACCGGCGGAGGGCAGCCGTCAGCCGATCAGGATTGAGGCGGGGTCGGCCCGCCGTCGTCAGCGGTCTGCGCCCCGGCCTTGTGCGCGCCGGGCTGGGGCTGTGGCTCGCCGCCTCGATGGCCATCGGTTCGCCCGCCCCCACGGCCGCAGACGATGTGGAGGTGTACCGCTGGGTCGACGACGACGGCACCGTCCATCATTCTTCCGGTATCGAGCGCGTCCCCGACCGCTTCCGACCAACCGCCGAGCCAATGACGGCCTCGCCGTCTCCGGAACCGCCCCCGCCGTCCTCGGCGCCGCCCGCGGCCCCGCCCGGCACAGGTCAGATCTCGTTCACGCCGGGCTCCAGCATCGTGGTCAGCGTGCGGATCGGCGGACTCGGACCGATCAGCCTGATCCTCGACACCGGTGCGGACCGGACCCTGGTGTCCCCGGCGGCGCTGCGCGCCCTCGGTATCCCCGTCCAGCCGGCGGGCCGCGCGCACATCAGGGGTGTCGCGGGCTCAACCGAGGCCGACCTCATATGGATCCCTTCCCTGGAGGTCGAGTCGGCGCGGACGGGACCGCTCTCGATTGTCGCCCTCGACGCCGGGATCGGCGCGGCGGACGGGCTCCTGGGCCGCGACTTCCTCGACCGGTTCCGTGTGACGATCGACGGGCAGGTCGGCATCGTGACCCTTGCGCCGCTGCCCTGATCCCCGGCCTGGGCTCGGGCTCTCTCGTGACCCGGTGGTCGCCGCGCCCTGGCGCTCGTGGCGCCGCTCCTGCGTCGGAATCTGGTGTCAGCCCGGTGGCCCGGCCCGGCCTCCCCGCGACCCTTCCCGTGATCTTCGCCGCGTCCCGCAGCACCATGCCCTCCGGCCCCGCCCTCGCTCCGTGACGTGCACCAGGAGGTGCGCATGAACGTCAAGGCCGTCCGGACGTATCTCGTGGACCCCGGCTCGCACAAGCACTGGCTCTTCGTCAAGGTCGAGGCCGACAACGGCCTGCACGGCTGGGGCGAGTGCTACACGCAGGCCGATCGCGACCGCTCCATCGAGGCCCACGTGCACCAGCTCGGCCGATACCTCGCCGGGCGGAGCCCGTTCGACATCAAGCACTTCACCTACATGGCCTACACGGACTTCGCGGCCAAGCGCGGCTCGATGGACCTCTTCTGCGCCATCAGCGGAATCGAGCAGGCCCTCTGGGATCTCGTGGGCAAGGCCACCGGCCAGCCCGTCTACAACCTGATCGGCGGGGCGTTCCGCACGCGGATCCGCGTGTACGCCAACGGCTGGGCCACCGGAAACACGCCCGACGCCGTGGCCGAGGAGGCCCGGGCGGTGGTGCAGGCGGGGTTCACCGCGCTCAAGTTCGATCCCTTCCCCGGCCCCTGGCGGGCCCACATCGGGCGGCGGGAGGAGGACGAGGCCGTGGCGCGCGTGTGCGCCGTGCGCGAAGCGGTGGGGCCCGACATCGAGATCCTCGTCGAGGTGCACCGGCGGCTTGCCCCCGGCCCCGCGATCCGCGTGGCCCGCCAGATGGAGGCGTACCGCCCGTTCTGGTACGAAGAGCCCGTGTCGGTGCGAGACCTCGGGGGCCTGCTCGAGGCCAAGCGCGGCATCGCCCTGCCCGTCGTCACCGGCGAAGAGGTCTACACGAAGAGCGAGTTCCGCGACGTGATCGAGCGCCGGGCCGCCGACATCCTGAACCCCGACGTCTGCAACTGCGGCGGCATCCTGGAGCTGCGGGAGATCGCGGCCATGGCCGAGCCCCATCACATCGCCATGTCGCCGCACAACTACAACAGCACCACCGTCGGGCTTGCCGCCACCCTGCACGCCGCCGCCGGGATGCCGAACTTCCTGATCACCGAGTACTTCGTGAACTTCGAGGAGGTGGGCCGGGCCATCGCCCGCCCACCGTTCCGCGTCGAGCAGAGCTACATCGCCCTGCCCACCGCCCCTGGGCTGGGCATCGACCTCGACGAGGACGCCCTGGCGCGCTACCCGCAGGGGGAGCCGCATCTCAGGAGCCTGCGCCGCCCGGAGGACGAGTGACGGCTTGGGCCGCCCGGGTGGTGATAGGATCGGGCGCATGAGCGAGCCCGCCGTACTGCCTCTCCGGGGAATCCGCGTCGTCGAGGTCGCCCAGAACCTGGCCGGCCCCTTCGCCGCCGAGGTGCTGGCCTTCATGGGCGCGGACGTCATCAAGGTCGAGCGCCCGGAGGGCGACGACGCGCGGCGGTGGGGCCCGCCGTTCTGGAACGGCACCTCGCCGGGGTTCATGGCCGTCAACGCCAACAAGCGGTCGATCGCGCTCGACTTGAAGGAGCCCAAGGCGGTGTCCCGGCTCCTCGAGCTGATCGACCAGGCCGACGTGCTCGTGCAGAACCTCCGCCCGGGTTCGCTCGACGACCTCGGGATCGGCGCGGACGCGGTGCGGGCCCGGAACGAGCGGCTGATCTACTGCTCGGTGTGGGCCTTCGGCCGCACGGGGCCGCTCCGCCTCCGGCCCGGGTACGAGCCGATGGTGCAGGCCTTCTCCGGGCTCATGATGATGAACGGCGACGATGGCGGGCCGCCGACGCGCATCGGCACCTCCATCCTCGACTTCGGCACGGGCATGTGGGCGGCCATCGGCATCCTCGCCGGCCTCGTGCAGCGGCAGGCCACGGGCCGGGGCTGCACCGTCGACGCCTCCCTGCTCGAGACGGGGCTGGCGTGGCTCAAGGGCCACTTCGCATCGTTCCGGGCCTCGGGCGAGGTCCCCGAGCGCCACCGCACGGGCAGCCGGCGCGTGGTCCCCTTCCAGGGCTTCGAGACCCGGACCGGCCCCATCATCATCGCCGCCGGCAACGACCGCCTCTTCGCCAAGCTCGCGCAGGCGCTCTCGCGGCCGGAGTGGGCCGGGGATCCGCGCTTCGCCACCAACGCCAGCCGCGTCGACAACCGGGACGACCTGATCGAGCAGATCAGCGCGATCATGCCCACCCGCAGCAAGGGCGAGTGGATCGACATCCTCGAGGCGGCCGGCGTGCCGTGCGCCCCGATCCACTCGCTCCCCGAGGCCGTCTCCCATCCGCAGGTGGACGCCATCGGCATGATCCAGCCGCTGCCCGATGGCAGCTTCGACCTGATGGCCCTGCCCCTGTCGTTCGACGGCGCGCGCCCCGGCATTCGCCGCGCTCCGCCCGCCCCCGGCCAGGACAACGACGAGGTCCTGACCGGCGAGCCGTGGGCCTGACGGGAGCGGCAGGGCCGGGACGCGGCCGATGAGCCTTCACCCCCTCGCCGGCAAGCTCGTCCCGCACGAGAGGCTGATCGATACCCCGGCCGTGCGGCGCGCGTATCACGATGCGCGGCCCGATCCGGCCAACCCGGCCCAGCGGGTGAGCTTCGGCACGAGCGGCCACCGCGGGACTCCGCTCGACGCCTCGTTCACCGAGGCCCACATCCTCGCCATCACCCAGGCCATCTGCGACTATCGCCGCGGCGAGGGCATCGGCGGGCCCCTCTTCATGGGCAAGGACACCCACGCCGTGTCGGGGCCGGCCGAGCGCACGGCCCTCGAGGTGCTGGCCGCCAACGGCGTCGAGGTCGTCATCCAGCGCGACGACGGGGTAACGCCCACGCCTGTGGTCTCGCGTCGCATCCTCGTCTACAACCGGGCCGGCGGGCGGGAGGGCGGACGTGGACCGGGCCGGGCCGACGGCATCCTGATCACGCCATCGCACAACCCCCCGGAGGACGGCGGCTTCAAATACAACCCGCCCCACGGGGGCCCGGCCGAGACCGAGGTGACCTCCTGGATCCAGGACCGCGCCAACGCGCTCCTCGGCGAGGGCAACCGGGGCGTACGCCGCGTGGGCCTGCGCGCGGCGCGGGCGGCGCCGACCACGCGGGAGGACGACTTCATCCGCCCGTACGTCGAGGACCTCGCCGCCGCCATCGACATGGAGGCCATCCGCGCCGCGGGCGTCCGCGTCGGCGTGGACCCGCTGGGCGGCGCCGCCGTCGGCTACTGGGAGCCGGTGCGCGAGCAGTTCGAGCTCGACCTGACCGTGGTCAACCCCGCCGTGGACCCGACGTTCCGGTTCATGACGGTCGACCATGACGGCAAGGTCCGCATGGATTGCTCGAGCCCGTACGCCATGGCCGGGCTCGTCGGCCTCAAGGACCGATTCGACGTCGCCTTCGGCAACGACACCGACGCCGACCGCCACGGCATCGTGACGCGCTCCCTGGGCCTGTTGAACCCCAACCACTACCTCGCGGTGGCGATCCGCTACCTCCTCGGCCACCGCCCGGGCTGGTCGGCCGCCGCCGCCGTCGGCAAGACCGTGGTGTCGTCGCACCTCATCGACCAGGTGGTAGCAAAGCTCGGCCGCACACTGCTCGAGGTGCCGGTGGGCTTCAAGTGGTTCGCCCCCGGGCTGCTCGACGGCTCCTGCTGCTTCGGCGGCGAGGAGAGCGCGGGCGGGAGCTTCCTGCGGCGCGACGGGACGGTGTGGACGACCGACAAGGACGGCCTCCTCCTCGGGTTGCTCGCCGCCGAGATCACCGCGCGCACCGGGAAGGACCCCGGCCAGCACTACCAGGAGCTCACGGAGCAGTTCGGCACGCCCTACTACGTGCGCATCGACGCCCCCGCCACGCCCGCGCAGAAACACCGGCTCGGCGCGCTGTCCCCCGCCGATGTCGCGGCGACATCGCTCGCCGGCGAGCCCATCGTCGCCTCGCTCACGAGGGCGCCCGGCAACGACGCCGCCATCGGCGGCCTCAAGGTGGTGGCGCGGAGCGGCTGGTTCGCGGCCCGCCCCTCGGGTACCGAGGACGTGTACAAGCTCTACGCCGAGAGCGCGCGCAGCCAGTCCCACCTCGAGGCCATCGTCGACGAGGCGCAGCGCATCGTGGGCCGCGCGCTCCGGGGCCCGGCGACCTCGTAGTGGCCTTGGCGACCTCGCCTCGCTCGTAGAGCATGCAAGCCCAGCCGACGCCGCCCTCGAGGAAGGCGAAGTTCAGGTCGGGGAAGCGGCGGGTGACGCCGCACCGTGATCTGCTCCAGCCACTCGCCGGCCGGAGCCCCCGGCCACTCGCCGGTCGAGGTGCAAGGATAGCGCGAGGCGATGCAGTTCGGCACGACGATGTGATCGTTCACCGTGACGTGGCCGAAACCCAGCGCCGCCCGCCTTGCCCGCGACCGCGAGCAGCCCGTCCGCGCCCCCGGTGATCCCGCGGGTCGACGGGTTGACGCCGAGCGGGCGGCCACGGGGACCAGCTACCGAAGGATTGCCCGCTCGGAGAGTAGGTCGAGGATCTCGCCCGCGCACTCCTCCGCGCTGCGGCCGGCGGTATCGAGCGCGAGCGTCGGGCGAACCGGTGGCTCGTAGAGGGCGGAGACACCGGTGAAGTCCGCCAGCGCTCCCGTCCGGGCCCGGGCGTACAGGCCCTTGGGATCCCGTCCCTCACAGGTGGGCAGGTCCGCGGTCAGGTGCGTTTCCAGGAACCGCTCGGCGCCGACGATGGCGCGTGCCATCTCCCGGTCCTCGACGTACGGCGAGATGAACGCGGTGACGACGATCAGCCCGGCGTCATTGAACAGCCGCGCCACCTCCGCGACCCGACGAATATTCTCCCTGCGGTCGGTGGGGGCGAATCCGAGGTCCCGGTTCAGGCCGTGCCGGATGTTGTCTCCATCCAGGACGACACAGGCGTGGCCGAGTTCCACGAGGCGGCGCTCGACCTCGAAGGCGAGGGTCGATTTGCCGGACCCCGAGAGCCCGGTGAGCCAGATGGTCGCCGCCTGCTGGCGCAGCAGGGCGGCTCGCGCCGACGCCGCCACGCGGCCTGTCTGCCATGTGATGTCGCGGCTGGCCGCGCGCTCTTCCCGCGGCGCCCCGGGCGGGGCGGCGCTCACACGGTCCGTCACCATTCCGGCCCCGACGGTGGCGTTGGTGAGGGGATCGATCAGGATGAAGCTGCCGGTCGTGCGGTTTCTCCGATACTCGTCGACGTGAAGCGACCGGAACAGGGTGAACCGCGCCCGGCCGATCTCGTTCAGGCCCAGCTGCTCGGCCGGTTCGCGGTGCAGGGTGTTGGGGTCCACTCGATAGAGGATCTGGGCGCACGCGGCCTTGACGACGAGGGAGGTGTGCTTGACGAGGTAGTGGCGGCGGACCGCCAGCGGCTCGTCCGCCATCCAGATCACCATGGCGTCGAGCGTCCGCTCCGTGCGCGGCACGTTGTTCGGGTGGGCCAGCATGTCGCCGCGGCTGATGTCGACGTCATCGGCCAGGCAGAGCGTCACCGAGAGCGGGGCAAAGGCATACTCCAGATCGCCGTGGTAGGTGACGATCCGGGTCACCCGCGAGCGCCGGCCAGACGCCAGCACGACCACCTCGTCTCCGGGCCGCACGACGCCGGAGCCGATCTGGCCGCTGTAGCCGCGGAACGTGTGATCCGGCCGCACCACGCGCTGCACGGCGAACCGGAAGTCGATCAGGTTGCGGTCGCCCGCGATGTAGAGATTCTCCAGGTGGGTGAGCACCGGCCGCCCCGGATACCAGGGCATGCGCGCGCTCTGGCGCACGACGTTGTCACCCTCCCGCGCGCTGACCGGGATGAAAGCCACGTCCGCGAAGCCCAGCCGGGTGGCGAAGGCGCCGTACTCCTCGCGAATGCGCGCGAAGACGTCCTCGTCGTAGTCGACGAGATCCATCTTGTTGACGGCCACCACCAGGTGAGGCACCCGCAGCAGCGAGGCGATGAAGCCGTGCCGCTTCGACTGGGTGAGCACGCCGAGGCGGGCGTCAATGAGCACGACCGCGCACGAGGCCGTCGACGCCCCGGTGGCCATGTTGCGGGTGTACTGCTCGTGGCCGGGCGTGTCGGCGATGATGAACCGCCGCCTCGGCGTCGCGAAGTAGCGATACGCCACGTCGATGGTGATGCCCTGCTCGCGCTCGGCCTTGAGGCCGTCGGTGATCAGCGAGAAATCCAGCCGGGAGCCGTCGCGCCCCGCGGTCTTGCGGAGGGCCTCGATGTGGTCCTCGTACAGCGCGCTGGCGTCGTGGAGCAGGCGGCCGATGAGCGTGGACTTGCCGTCGTCGACGCTGCCGGCCGTCGTGAAGCGGAGGAGGTCGGGCTCGCCGTCCGGGCGCGCCGATGTCGCCCTCATGGGCGCCTCAGAAGTAGCCCTCGCGCTTCTTCTGTTCCATCGACCCATCCTGGTCGTGGTCGATGACGCGGGTGATGCGCTCCGAGTGCCGGACGTGCTCGAGCTCCTCGATGATCTCGCGAACGGTCCGGGCGCTCGAGGGCACGGCGCCGGTGCACGGGTAGCAGCCCAGCGTTCGAAAGCGGCACATGATGGTCTGGGCCCTCTCCCCCGCCCGCATGCGGGTGTTGACCCCGACGGGAATGAACTGACGGCCGCGCACGACGACCGCGCGCTCCGCCGCAAAATACAGCGGGACCACGGGAATGTTCTCGAGCTCGATATAGCGCCAGATGTCCAGCTCGGTCCAGTTCGACAGCGGGAAGACCCGGATGCTCTCGCCCGGGAACACCTTGCCGTTGTACAGGCTCCAGAGCTCGGGGCGCTGATTCTTCGGATCCCACTGGCCGTGGCGGTCACGGAACGAGTAGACTCGCTCCTTGGCCCGCGAGCGCTCTTCCTCGCGGCGGGCCCCGCCGATCACCGCATCGTACTCGCCCAGCCGGAGTCCGCCCAGCAGGCCCTGCGTCTTGAGCAGCCCGCAGCACGTGACGGTGCCGAGATCGAAGGGGTTGGCGTTCGCGGCAATGGCATCGTCGTTGCGGTACACGCGAAGGTCGACCCCGACCTCCCGGCAGATGCGGTCGCGGAACTCGTACATCTCCGGAAACTTGTACGACGTGTCGATGTGGAGCAAGGGGAACGGGATCGGGGCCGGGTAGAACGCCTTCTGGGCAAGTCGGAGCATGGTCGAGGAGTCCTTGCCCACCGAGTACATCATCACCGGGCGCTCGCACTCGGACGCCACCTCTCGCAGGATGTGCAGGCTCTCCGCCTCCAGCGTGCGCAGGACCGACAGCGCATACCCTTCGGGGCGGACCCGGGTTTCACCGTCCGGCGGGCTCGGTGGTCGCATCAGCCGACCATCGGGCTCGGCCTGGTCCACGGCTCAATCTGAATCATCGGTTTCGAGAGTCCGCCCGCAGACCAGGAGCGGCGCCCCGGACGCCGCGCGCCAGTACGCCGTCCCGGTGCGCCGGGAGAATGAGATGCTCGCGCGCACGTATACCGTCAGGATAGCGCAGTGCCTCTCGTCCCCGACTCGTTGGCCCCGGATCCCTCCGGGCCGGAGCGCCCTCGACCGCGCGCACTGGTCCAGTGTAGCCCGGACTATTCGTGAACCGACGCCCACTCTCACCCCAACTTTCTCCCTCTCCGGGGGCGAGGGAGTCGGTGCGGGTCCCTCGCCCCCGGAGGGGAGAGGGCGGGGTGAGGGGGCGCGTAGGAGCTGACGGGACGTTCATGAGTGGATCGGCTAGGGCGATTGCGGGCTCGCCGTCGAGGTCGCCGGCTGCCACACGACCACGCGGATCGGGGTCGGCTGGTAGCCGCTGCAGGGATTGCGCGTCTGCGGGCAGTTCGAGATGGCGACCAGGACGTCCATCTCCGCGCGGAGGTCGACGAAGTCCCCGGCACTCGA
>DATKEI010000060.1:0-10068 GCA_035544455.1 Binatia bacterium
TCGTGCACGCTCACCTTTCCCGAGCCGCTGCCCCCGCCCACGTGGCCGGTGCCCGACTGGCTCAGGCCCCAGCTCCACGAGAGGACGTCGATCTCGTTCTTGTGCGAGCCGTCCTTGGACTCACCCTCGATCCCATCGACCGTCATGAACATGTCAACGGCCATACGTCGTCTCCTCGTGAGACTGCGGGTTGGACATCCTTGCGGGAGATCGCCGCGCCGCCCTCAGGGGCGCCGTCGCGTGCGCATCACCCAGCCCCGCCCTTGACCGAAGGCAACTTCGATACCAGGCGCAGGGAGACGGTCAGGCCCTCGAGCTGATAGTGCGGCCGCAGGTAGAATCGCGACCGGTAGTACCCGGGGTTGCCCTCGACCTCCTCCACCGTCACCTCGGCCGCGGCCAGCGGGTACTGGGCCTTGGTCTCCTCGCCGGCAGATGCCGGATTGCTCAGGACGTACTGCGAGATCCAGTTGTTCAGCCACATCTGCATGTCGTCGCGCTCCCGGAAGGAGCCGATCTTGTCGCGGACGATGCACTTGAGGTAGTGGGCGAAGCGGCAAGCGGCGAACAGGTACGGGAGCCGGGCCGACAGGTTTGCGTTGGCGGTGGCGTCGGGATCGGTGTACTCGGCCGGCTTCTGCAGCGCCTGCGCGCCGATGAAGGCCGCGATATCGGTGTTCTTCCGGTGCAGCAAGGGCATGAAACCGTTCTTGGCCAGCTCGGCCTCGCGCCGGTCGCTGATGGCGATCTCGGTCGGGCACTTCATGTCCACGCCCCCGTCGTCGGTGGGGAAGGTGTGGACGGGCAATCCCTCCACCGCGCCGCCGGACTCCACGCCGCGGATCCGCGAGCACCAGCCGTAGAGCTTGAACGATCGCGTGATGTTGACGCCCATGGCGTAGGCGGAGTTCACCCACGTGAACTTCTCGTGGCGGGCGCCCTCGGTATCCTCCTGGAAGTCGAACTCCTCCACGGGGTTGGTCTTGCCGTAGGGATAGCGGCCGAGGAATCGCGGCATGGCCAGCCCGATGTACCGGGAATCTTCCGAGTCGCGGAGCGAGCGCCAGGGCGCGTACTCGGGGGTCCCGAAGATCTTGGTGAGGTCGCGGGGATTGGCCAGCTCCTGCCAGGTCTCCATCTGCATGACGGAGGGCGAAACGCCCGCCATGAACGGGCAATGCGCCGCCGCCCCGACCTGGGCCATCTGTCCGAGGAGCTCGACGTCGGGCGGGGTGTGGTCGAAGTAGTAGTCGCCGATCAGGCACCCGAACGGCTCGCCGCCGAACTGGCCGTATTCGGCCTCGTAGATCTTCTTGAAGATCGGGCTCTGGTCCCACGCCGTCCCCTTGTACCGCTTGAGCGTCCGGCCGAGCTCGTTCTTGGAGATGTTGAGCACGCGGATCTTCAGCATCTCGTCGGTCTCGGTGTTGGTGACGAGATACTGGAGTCCGCGCCACGCCCCCTCGATCTCCTGGAAGTCCTTGTGGTGCATGATCACGTTGATCTGCTCGCTGAGCTTTCGGTCCAGCGCGGCGATGATCGTCTCGATGGTCGCCACCGCATCCGCCGAGACCAGGGCCGTCCCCTGCAGGGCCTGCTCGGCCAGCGTGCGCACCGCGGTCTCCACGGCTTCCTTGGCGGCATCCGATCGCGGCTTGAACTCCTTTTGCAGCAGCTGTCCGAGCTCGGACGCCTCGAGCGTCCTGGCCTGGTCGTCTCGCTGTTCCTGTGTCGCCATCGCGCGTCCTCCCCGGGAGCCTAGGACTTCGCCTCGGCGTCCGCCCCCGCCTCGGCGGGCTTGGGGGTGGACGCGAGGGCCTTGAGGAGCGTCGGATCCTGGAGAACCTGGCGAATGAGCTGCTCCGCCCCGGTCTTGCCGTCCATGTAGGTGAGCAGGTTGGCCAGCTGCTGGCGAGCTTCGAGGAGCTTGCGCAGGGCGTCCACCTTGTTGGCCACCGCGGCGGGCGAGAAGTCGTCCATGCTCTCGAACGTGATGTCGACCATGAGGTTGCCGTCGCCGGTCAGCGTGTTCGGCACCTGGAAGGCGGCGCGCGGCTTCATGGCCTTGAGCCGCTGGTCGAAGTTGTCGATGTCGACCTCCAGGAACTTCCGGTCGGCCACCTCGGGCAGGGGCTCGCTGGGCTTGCCGGACAGGTTCGCCATCACCCCCATGATGAAGGGCAGCTGGATCTTCTTTTCCGCCCCGTACAGCTCCACGTCGTACTCGATCTGCACCCGGGGTGCCCGGTTCCTGGCGATGAACTTCTGGCTGTTGGCTTTCGGCATGTGACCCCTCCTTGGAGCGCCCTACGGAGCGCCCGGCGTCTTTTCCACCTCCCCGGCCAGCTGCTCGAGCTGCGCGAGGCTGTCGGGCATCAGGTCCTTCACGATCTCCACGAAGTTCTTGGTCATCAGGCGCTGGGCGCGCCGGATGAACAGCGGCGCCGGGTTGCTGGGCTCGTGGCGCTCCAGGTACCGGGAGACGAGCTCGAGCGCCTTGAGGGCTTGCTCGCGGCTGGCGATCTCGTTCAGTGCCAGGGCGCCGGCTGCGGAGCCCGCCGCCCCCACGTCTCGACCGGGTACGTCGTCTGTGGCCGCGGTGCCGCGGATCCCGAGGGCCTTGTCGCAGGCCTCGAGGAGGACGTCGAGCGATTGCACCAGCGGCTTCAGGTCCAGGATCTGCCCGGAGTCGATGTGATCGCCCAGGAGAGCCTGGATCGCCACCGCCGTCGTCCGCGCGGCTCCCAGGGCGGCGGGCACGGTGCCATCGGTGGCGAATGCGGCCGCCATCTGGGCGTGGATCTGGCTCAGAGGTCGGGACATTGCCGCGCCGTCGCCGCGCGCCGGGGCGAGCCGGCCGAGGGCGACCTCGAGGTCCCGCGTCCTCAGGTTGCCGAGCTCGCGGGAGCTGATCAGGTGGACGTCGCGAAGGTCCTTGAGGATGGTTTCCGGATCGGCGAGGGAGGCCAGCGCGTTCACGCGCTCCGTCGGGTCGTTGTCGTTGTCGGCCTCGAGCTGCGGATGGACGTCGTCCCAGTAGCGCTCGAGCAGGCCGTGAATGACGGCGAGCCCCGTGGCCAGCCCCGGCATGCCCTCCGTGTGCACGAGGGCCCGGGTGAGGTGAACGGCCACGCGTAGATCCTTGCTGCGCGCGAGGAGCTCGCCGGCGAGGTCGACCACGTTTGCCCAGTCGGGCTCCTCGCCTGGCTTGACGATATCCCCGACGCTCTGCTCTGGCTTGCCTCGCACTGCTTCCTCGAGATCGAAGAAGGCGAGGTCGTGCTCGAGGTTGGGGCCACACGGGGGCGATTCCCGCGCGTTCGACAGATAGACTTCACGGTCCGCCATGTTTCCCCCACTGACTGCCGCCCCGAGACTGCCGAATTCGCCCAGCGCTGTCAAGGGCCGGGCTGACGGCCCGGAAGGTCGGCATGCATTGCGCATACCGCTCGGATGTGCTCCAGAAAGGCGTGTCCAGGCGTGACGACAGCTTCCCCGGGCCCGGGCAGTGTGCCCTGGGACCGACGCGGCATGGGCAAAAGGCCCTTGGCCGGCCTCACAGGGGCCGGCGGGCGCATTGAACTGGGTCGCGCAGTGGTGAGCTTGACAGTGCGAAGTCACCCGCCTAGCCTTGAGGGCCTAGGCGGGTCGAGGGCGCCGGGGCGGGTGGGCGATACCGGGGCGAGCCCCCCCCGGGTTCACCCGGCCTGCCGGCGAGGAGTGGCAAATGAGACACCGATCCCCCGATCCTGAGCCGCACGGACCGCTCGCCCGAGGCCGCTGGACTCTCCGGATCCTGTCGGTTGCCCTCCTCGCCGCCGCGGCGACGATGACGGCGGCCGAGGCCCCTGCCCAGTCGGGAGGCGGCGCGTCCGGATCGCCCCCTGCCTGGGCCCAGACCGGCGACGAGTACCTGATGGTCGATTGCCTGTTGCCGTCGCAGATCCGGCGCCTCGGCAGCAAGATGACGTTCCTGGCGCCGCGCCGGGCGATCAAGACGTCCTCGCGGGACTGCGAGATCCGGGGCGGGGAGTACGTCAGCTACGACCGGGCCAACTACGCGACGGCCCTCAAGGTCTGGCTGGCTCCGGCCGAACAGGGCGATGCCACCGCGCAGACGTACGTCGGCGAGATCTACGAGAAGGGCCTCGGCGTGGCGCCGGACTACGCTGCCGCCGCCCTGTGGTACCGGCGGGCCGTGGACAAGGGCTCGTCCCGCGCCGCCCTGAACCTCGGAGCGCTCTACGAGCGCGGTCTCGGCGTCCCCGCCGATCCGAAGGAGGCCGCTGCCTTGTACCGGCGGGCGTCGGGCCTGCCCGCCATCGCGTTCGATCCCCCCTCGACCGTGGCCCCGGAGGAGGTCCGAAGGCTCGAGGCCGAGGTGCAGCGTCTCCGGCGCGATCTCGACGCGAAGGCGCTCGAGCTGGACCGGACCCGCCAGGAGACGGCCGCCGTGCGGGGCCAGCTCGACCAGCGGCAGGCCGAGGCCCAGGCGGCCCGGGCCGAGATCGATCGTCTCAAGCGGGAGCGCTCCCAGCTGGACCCGAAGGACAGCGCCGCGAATGCGCGGCTCTCGACGCTCCAGCGGGAGATCGAGGACGGCGAGTCGCGGCTCGAGGCCACCGAGCGGGAGATCGGCGCTCTGCAGGGCCGCCTCGCGCGTATCCCGGCGGGTGGCGGTCGGGTCGACCCCGCGGGCGCGGCCGAGCTGAACCAGCTGAAGGAGGACCTGGCCCAGGCCGAGCTGCGGGCGAGCCTGCAGCGAGCCGGGCTCGAACAGCTCAAGAAGGACAAGGATCGGGACCAGGGCGGACCGGAGGTCGAGCTGATCCGGATCCAGGTGGTCGAGCCGGAGCTGCTCGCCAACACGCGCCAGGCCAGCCCGTCGGCGGGGGCGGTGCCGACCATCCTCATCTCGGGCCGCGTTCGTACCGCCGGCGGATTCAAGTCGCTCACGGTCAACGGGCGCGAGGAGCCCGTGGACGGCCAGGGATTGTTCCGCGCCCGGCTCCCCGTCCGCGGCGCCAGCGACGCGGTGGTGCGGATCGTCGCCGTGGACAAGTCCGACCGGTGGGCCACCCTCGAGCTCACCGCGCCGCGGCACACGCCCGCGCCGGCGGCGCCGATCGGGTCCTTACCGGAGCAGATCCCGCGCCTGAAGACGTCCCTGGGCAGCTACCACGCCCTCGTCATCGGCAACGATCGGTACGCGCACATCCGACCCCTGAAGACCGCCGTCAGCGACGCCCGCGCCGTGGCGGCGATGCTGCGCGACCGCTACGGCTTCCGCGTTCGGCTGCTCGAGAACGCAACCCGCCAGCAGATCCTCG
Organism: Binatia bacterium; assembly: GCA_035544455.1. Taxonomy (GTDB): domain Bacteria; phylum Methylomirabilota; class Methylomirabilia; order Rokubacteriales; family CSP1-6; genus DATKEI01. Next base: position 5,331 of record DATKEI010000060.1, read on the forward strand.
CCGAGCTGGACTCGCTGCGCGAGAAGCTTACCGACAAGGACAACCTGCTCATCTACTACGCCGGGCACGGCGAGATCGACGACCGGACCGGGCACGGCTACTGGCTGGCGGTGGACGCCCAGCCCGCGACCCCCGCCACCTGGCTCTCCAACGTCGACCTGAGCGACCTGATCAACGCGATGTCGGTCCGCCACCTTCTGGTCGTGGCCGATTCATGCTACGGCGCGACCCTGACGCGATCGGCCTCGGGGCGTCCCGAGTTGGCTCCCGCCGGCAACGACCTGGCGAAGACGGTCGAGGGACTGGCCGCTCGCCGTTCGCGGATGGTGATGACGTCGGGAGGCATGGAGCCGGTGGCCGATAGCGCGGGCGGGGTCCACTCCGCGTTCGCGCAGGTGTTCCTCGACGTGCTCAAGGGCAACGACGGGACGGTCCTCGGGCGGGATCTGTTCGGCCGTCTGCAGCTCCGGGTCTACGAGGTGGCCCAGCGCTGGTCCATCTCCCAGGTGCCCGAGTACGCCCCCATCAAGTACGCCGGTCACGAGGGCGGGGACTTCTTCTTCGTGCGCCCGGGCTCCTGACGGCCGGCAGGGGCATCGCTCGCCTCGCGGAGCACCGACGGCCAGAGCGCTTTCCAGCAGCAGATGTGGTCGTACTCGGCCACGACCCTGAGGCTCCCGGGCGGGATCGGGCCGCGGGCCACGATCCCCGGCGGAACGATGCGGTCGCGGCCGCCCGCGTAGTGCCGCTGGCTGACCCGCGCCGCCAGGGGTGGCGCGGACGCGGGATTGAGCGAGCCCGCGAGCGGCGCATGGCCGTGGAGCGCGGTCCACGCCTCCGTGTCCAGGTTGGCGGCCACGGTCACGACGCCGACAGTCTCCGCAACCCGCGGCGCCAGGAGCATGACCAGCGCGCCGCCCCCGCTGTACCCGAACCACCGCAGCCTCGGGTAGCCGCCCTGCGCCACGACGCGTCGCGCCGCAGCCTCCAGGCTGGCCACGACGGCCTCGGAGTAGCGCTCGGCGGTCCATAGCCGGGAGGTACACCCGGGCGCGCCAGCCTGCCCGTGGTAGCAGGGTCGCCCGATGTACACGACCGGCGCGGGATCCAGCGCCATCAGGTCGAGGACGAGGGGGTTGCGAGGCGTGGGGTCGCGGGACGGCTCCCCTTGCCTCCACGGAAGTCCGTCGCCGTCGAGATAGATGTGCACGGTCTCGTCCGGGGTGCCGCGCCGCCAGAAGATCCGGTGCTCGAAGCCGGCGCCGGTCACCACGCCCGTCTCGAAGCCGAGGCTCGCGGCGCGCGCCTTCAGCCTTGCCGCGGGTGCGCCGCAGGCGATGAGGGCCCCGAGGGCAAGACCCACCAGGAGCAGGGCTGTCCGTCCCGCGTGTCGGCCCCCCCCGGTGCGAGCGCGCCGGTCGCGGCCGCGTCGCGCCCCGGACCGCAGGGACAACGTTCGCATCGCGTTCCACCGCGTCATCGAGTGTCCGCCGGACCCGGCGGCCAACCGTACTATCATGACGCGCATGCCGCAAGGAGCGACCGAGGCAGGGACCGCGCCGTGACCCTGAGGGTGGACGTCGGAGCCCGCTCGAGCTCGGGGATGGTGCGCTCGGCGAACCAGGATTCCTTCGGGGACTTCGAGACCGCCGGCGCGCAGGGACCCGGCCGCCTGCTTCTCATCGCCGACGGCATGGGTGGCGCCGCGGGCGGGGAGATCGCGAGCCGGCTCGCCGTTGACGTCATCGGTGCAACCTACGCTCGGGAGCGCGAGCACCGGGGGCCCGAGGCCGCGCTGGCGGCGGCATTCGCCCTTGCCAACCGCGCCATCCACGACCGCGCGATGGAGGATCCCGATCTCCGAGGGATGGGCACCACCGGCGTCGCGCTCGTGGTGGAGGGGGAGCGCGCGTGGGTGGCCCACGTGGGCGACAGCCGGGCCTACCGGATCGGCGGCGGCAAGGTCGAGCGCCTGACCGAAGACCATTCCCTGGCGGCGCGTGGGCGGGCGTTCGCCCACGTGCTGACCCGCGCCCTCGGAGTGCAGCCGGAGGTGGAGGCGGATATCGCCGAGCTTCCGCGGCTCAGCTCGGGAGACGTGTTCGTCCTGTGCTCGGACGGGCTGTGGGGGCAGGTTGCCGACGCCGAGATACGCGCCGTGGTCGACCGCACCGCCGACCTCCACGCGGCCAGCGACCAGCTGATCGCCCTCGCCAACGGTCGCGGGGGCCCGGACAACGTCACCGTGGTCCTGGCCCGTGTCGAGACCGGTGTGGCCGCACAGCGGCCGGCGTGGCGCCTGGGGGAGCTTCTCTGGCGGGCCGCGTCGCGCCTCATGGGCGGCGCGGCGCGGATGGCGCTGGTCGTGACGCTCATCGCGCCCTGGGCGCTGGGCGGGTGCGCCCAGAAGCCCGAGCATTCGGCGCCCTCGCCATCTCCGGCGCCCGGACCCGCCGATGCCTCGCCGGCCGAGCCAGGAGTCCAGCTCGTCCATGGCCGGGCAGAGACAGTGGCGACCGTCGGCTACACCGCGGGCCACGGGGTTGTCCTTCGCGTGGAATGGGCATCTATCCACCCAGCGGTGGCCGCGCCCGGCGATCGCCTCGTGCTCCGGGCCCGCGTGGTGGCGCTGGCTCCCACCGAGGAAACACGCCTGGCGATCCGGGAGGCGTGGAGCGTCCTGTTCGCGGGGTTCCCGCTGCTGACGCTGCCGGACCGCGAGTACACCCTCGCCCAGGGCACGAGCGAGATCGAGCGCGCCATCCAGCTGCCCGCCGACGCCGCGGACGGCGACTACGCGGTGGAGGTCGTCGCGCGGCCGACGGTGGCGGTGGATCTCGCCGAAGTCAAGGGCGCAGCGCCGTTCGTGGTGGCGGCTCCGCGCAGGCCGTCCGCGCCCGCGCGCCCCGCCCCGGGTCGGGCGACGGAGCCGGATCCCGCGCCATCGCGCTCCGTCGTCATCAAGGTCGACTCGGTCGACCTCCGGACCGGGCCGGGCCCGAACTTCCGGGCGCGGGCTCGGGTCGCCCGCGACACGGCGGTCGAGCTGCTCGAAGAACGACAGTCCGGACGGCAGCGCTGGTACCGGGTGCGCCTGCCCAACGGGGACGACGGCTGGATACCCTCGACCGCCGCTGGCGCCGACGCGCGCTGAGAGGCGCTCTCACGATCCACCCCAGCTTTCCCGCACGTTGATCCTGCTCCTGACCGCGGTGACGCCCGGGATCGCCCTCGTCAGGGCGATGGCGCGTTCGCGATCGCTGCGGGTGGCCAGGACTCCCGTGAGCGTGACCGCCCCGTCGGCCCCGGCCTCGACGCTGACCCCGACCGGCCCTGTCGCTCCGTCCCGGAGGAGGTCACCCGCCCGCAGTCTGTCCTGGACGGCCGCCTGGAGCCTTCCCGGATCGCGCACGGGTGCCGCGGCTGTCGCCGGTCCGTCCCCCAGCTGCGGGGCCCCGGGTGGGGCGGTGAGCGCGGGAGGTGTCGCGGGCCGCGCCGCGGGCGCTGGCTGCTCGCGCTCCCCCTCCCCGGACACGGCCACCCGACCGGAGCGGGTCGCCTCCCGCGAGTCCGGGCCGCCCGCCTTGCCGGCGCGCGCGCCGGCTGGCGGTCGATCCCCCGCGGCGCTGGAAGCGAGTGCCGAAGCGCCTGAAACGGGGGAAGGTGCCACGGGCGAGGTTGCACTGGGCCCACCTTCCTCTCCCGAGCTGGGTGGCCGGGCCGCATCACCCGCCTGAGCTGGCTGGCCAGCCAATACCGCCGCGGCATCCTGGGCGGCTGGAGCCGGGCTCTGAGCCGGAGCACTGGCAGGCGGAGACTGCGTGGCCGGAGCCTGACCGACCTCCTGGGCGGATGTCGTCTGAGCGGCTCCAGCCTGACCGGCCGAAGTCTGGTCAGGCGCCGTCCGAGCGGGGGGAGCCTGAGCAGCCGAGGCCGGGGCGGGCGGCGCGGGATCCGGGCGAGCGGCGCTGTCGAGCAAGGGCGCCGTCGCGGGACCAGGTGGCGCCGACGGGCTGCGTAGCGTGAGCGCCGTCGCCACCACGAGGCCGGCGACCAGGGCCAGGGTCGCCGAGACTGCGAGGGTCCGCCCGCGTTTCGGCCCCATGGGCCCCTTTAGCCGCGGGTCGGTGGCCGCGGCGTGGGTCTCTCTTGCGGCGGACCCGGTGGCGGGGACCGCCACCGGGTCCGCGCGCGTCGCGGGCGGACCCGAGGGGGGTCCGCCCGGCCTGGAGGAGCGCAGTCCGGCCGTGGTCCCCGTGGAGCGGGCCGGCGGCATCGCGGTCTCGTCGCTCTCGGCGCCGCTGGTGCGGGCCGCCGCCATGGCGGAGCGCAGTCTCCGAACCACCTCGTCCATGTCCCGCGGCCGCCGCGCCGGGTCCGGATGGAGCATCTGCAGGACGAGCTCGTCGAGGTGTCGCGGCACCCCGGGGCGGAGCTGGCCCGGGGGCGCGGGAGCCTTTGCGCCCGCCTCGCCGCCGGGAATCAGCGCCGGCGGGAGCACGCCCGTGAGCATCTCGTAGAGGACCACGCCCAGCGAGTAGAGGTCCCCGTGCTCGCTCTCCGCCGAGGCCAGCCGCTGTTCGGGAGGGGCGTATTCCAGTTCCGGCGCGCTGGCGTCGGACGGCACCGCCGGGACTTGCAGGCGCGCGGTCACGCCGAAGTCGGTGAGCTTGACCGTTTCATCGGGCAGGACCATGACGGTCTGGGGTTTCACGCCGCGGTGCAGGACGCCACCGGA
>DATKEI010000061.1:0-4658 GCA_035544455.1 Binatia bacterium
CCGATGACCGTTTTCCGGACCCGCGCGGTCAGTACAGATGCGCGCCGATGCCGACGTAGTTCACGCGGTCGCGGTAGAACTGCCCGTTGGGCGAGTGACCGCTGAAGTACTCGAGGACGATCTGGAGCTTTCGCCCGAGCACCTGCACGCCCTCGAACTCGAGCCCGGCGCGGGCCGAGATGTCCACGGCCCAGCTGTTCTGCTGGCGGTTCTGCAGGTCGACGGCGCCCACGGGGCGGATGCCCGTCGTCAGGTACCAGGGGCTGTAGAGCTCGAGCCCGTACTCGACCGCGCCGGGCTCGAGGTCGTCGGGATCCCGGCGCACGAGATAGCTGCCGCCAGCGTAGAGCCGGACGGCGTCGTCGAGGAAGTACCGGGACACGATCAGCCCGAGCCCCTCGTAGCTCAGGTTGACCCGGTCGATCCGGTTCGCCAGCAGGAACTCGTCGCCGAGGTGGGAGCTCTGATGAAAGAAGCGCGCCAGGGCCTGCCATCCGCCGGTGCGGTAGCTGCCGGTGAGGGCGACATAGTAGTCGGCATTGACGAGGTCGCTGGAATCGCCGGCGAGGTCGAAGATGGCGAACACGGCGGCCTGGAGCCCCGCCTCCCACTGCCCGTCGAGGGGCCCGTTGCCGCGGTAGAGGCTGAAGCTCTCCCCGAAGCTGACGGCGCCCACGTTCTCGAACTGGGAGTCGCCCGTGTAGCGCTGGTAGCTCGCGCCGAAGTGCGGCCACCGCGGATCGGCGATGAGCGGGTCGAACAGCCGGCCCCCCTTCAGGAAGCCCGTGGCGAGCTTCTCCCCCTCGGGCGCCCTTCCCTCCGCCGCCGCCTGGGCCGATGTCGCCGGGCCGCCCGGGACGGGCGTCGGAGTGTCGACCACTTGCACCGCGACGACTCCGGGCACTCCGGACAGGGCGGCCAGCACCCGCTCCCGGTCCACGCCCTCGAGGTCCCCGGTCCGGATGGAGACGATCCCCCCGGTGACGCGGACCACGGCCGACGTCATCCCGAACTCTCGCTGGAGCACGGCCGCCGCGTAGCCCTCGAGGAAGGCGTCGCCGGAAGCGGGGGCGGCCACCGCCGGAGCGACGGGACCGAGGAGGGCGAGAGCGAGGACCCAGGGCAGCGGCCGGCGAAAGAACCATGCAGTCATGCGCGTTCTCCTGTCGTCGGGAAGATGAGCTGACGTCGCGGCAACGGCTCGTGCAAGGAGTGTGCGCTGGCCGGCTGCCCCGGCGACCGCCCGGGCCCGCGACGGGGCGGGGTTCCGGGACGCGGGCCCGGCGCCGGCCGGAGCGCGGGCGTGCGGGCAACGGTTACCGGGTCACTTCTACCCTTGCGCGGACAAACGTCGTGACGGCCCGCGCCGACGGGCTCGGCGGGCCAAGCTGCGGTCATCGGCACCGGGCGGTGTGGACCACGCGGAAGCCGTAGTCCGCGTAGCGCAGGTGCGGCGGGAGCGAGGACCGGTGGGCGACGGGACTCCACGGGTCCTGATGGCGCCAGGCGCCTCCGCGAGAGGCGCGGCGGGTTCCCGTGGACGGCCCCGTCGGATTCCGCTCGGGCGAGTGGGCGTACGACTCGTTCCCATCCCAGTCGAGGCACCACTCGTGGCACACGCCGGAGAGCGCGAGAAGCCCGAGCGCGTTGGCCGGGGTCGCGGCGACCAGAGGAGGGCGCTCGAGCCGGGGGCCCGGAGGCCGCTCGTCGCCCCAGGGATAGCGCGCGCCCTCGAGCCCGCCCCGCGCCGCCTTTTCCCACTCCGCCTCGAAGGGCAGCCGGACCCCAGCGCCTTCGCGCGCCGAGAGCCACTCGCAGAAGGCCACCGCCTCGAACCAGGTGACGCCCACCACGGGCTGCTGGGGGTGGTTGAAGCGGGCGTCGCCCCACCACGGGGGCGGCGCCGCGGACGCAGCGTCCAGGTACCCCCGGTACTCCGCGTTCGTCACCGGGCCGCGCGCGATGGCAAAGCCGTCGATCCAGACGCGGTGCCGGGGCCGCTCGCACGGATGGCCCTCGTCCCAGCCCATCCAGAACCAGCCGGCGGGGATGGCCACCAGCTCCACGGATCAGAGTATAGCGGCGCGCGCGGAGCGTCCGCGCCGGCGATCGGCAGGGCGAGCGGTTGACGCGTTGCGCCCGCTGTGATACCTCGGAGGCCCATGGAGATTGCGATCTACGGCGCGGGTGCGATCGGCGGCATCACCGGGGCCGCCCTGGCGCGCGCCGGGCACCAGGTGCTGCTCGTCGACGCGAGCGAGCCGCATGTGGACGCCATCAACGCCGACGGCCTGACCGTCGACCGCGATGGGACCTCGACCACCACCCGCATCGCGGCGGTGACGCCAGACAGGCTCGGTGACGGCATGGGCATGGTCTTCCTGGCCGTCAAGAGCCAGCACACCCCCGACGCGCTCCGCGTGCTGGCCCCCCGGCTCGCGCCGACGGGAACGATCGTGTCCCTCCAGAACGGTCTCAGCGAGGAGGCGATCGCCCGCGCGGTGGGCGCCGAGCGCACGGTGGGCTGCCTCGTCAACTGGGCGGCGGACTGGACGGGGCCAGGCCGGCTCCTCTACGGCGGACACGGCGCCTTCGTCCTGGGCGAGCTGGACGGCCGGATCACGCCGCGGGTGCGCGAGCTGGCCGGCGTCCTGAGCGCGGTCGAGGAGACGCCCGTCACCGACAACATCTGGGGGTACAAGTGGGCCAAGGTGGTCTACGGCGCCGCGCTGTTCGCCACCGCGCTCGTCGATGCCCACGTGTACGAGGTCGTGGAGCGGAGCGATGGTGTCCGGGCCGCCCTCACCGGCATCGTGGGCGAGGGGATCGCGGTGGCGGACAAGGCGGGAGTGCGCCTTCAGGCGTTCGACGAGTTCGACCCCGCCTGGTACCGGAGCGCCGTCGCCGGGGATACCGGGGCCCGGGCGCGGGCGATGAGCGCCATCGCCGATCACTACCGCGCGAACACCAAGACGAAGACGGGCATCTGGCGCGACCTCGCCGTGCGCCGGCGCAAGACGGAGGTGGACGGGCTGCTCACGCCGCTCGTCGCCAGGGGTGAGGCCCTCGGGGTGCCGATGCCGCTGACCCGGCGGGTCATCGCGCTCATCCGCGACCTCGAGGACGGCCGCCGCCGGATGGACTGGGCGAACGTCGACGACCTCGCCGCCGCGGCGGCGGGCCGGTGAGCGACGCCTCTCCGGCGAGCGAATGACCGGCCCGCCCCCGCCCCACTCGCAGTATCGCGATCCGCTCGAGCCTGCGCTGCTCCCGGCCGTCTCCGCCGACGAGCTGATGACGCACGTCCGGGCCATCGCGCGCTGGGAACGCGAGTCCGGGAGCGCCGGCGAGGCGCAGGCCTACGACTACATCGAGGGCTGTCTCAAGCGCTTCGGCCTCGAGGTCGAGCGCCGGGAGATCGAGGCGTACATCTCCCTGCCCCTCGAGGCGCGCGTGATTCTGCCCGACGGGACCGCGCTCGACGCCCTCACCCATTCGTTCTCGACCTCGACGCCTTCAGACGGCCTGGAGGCCGAGCTGGTGGATGGCGGCGACGGGACTCCGGAGCATCTCGTGCGCGCCCGCGCGGCCGGCACGCTCGCCCTCGTCGACAGCTTCGCGACGCCGGGCAAGGCGTGGGCCGCGCAGGAGGCGGGCACTCTCGGGCAGATCTTCACGAACCTCGACCACCTCCACAACATGATCGTGACGACGGTCTGGGGCACGCCCACCCCGGAGACGGCCGGGCGCATCCCGCGGACACCCTGCTGCTCGGTGCTCCGGGCCGACGCCGAGCACCTCCGCGCCCTGCTGCGCGAGGGGCCCCTGCGGGTGCGCCTCGCCACGCGCGTCCGCACGGAGTGGATGCTCATCCCCCACCTGACCGGGCACCTCGCCGGGGCCGGCGAGGACTTCGCGCTCTTCTCCGGCCACGTGGACTCCTGGCACCACGGAGCCATGGACAACGGCACCGCCAACGCGACCATGCTCGAGGTCGCCAGGCTGCTCGGGGCCCGGCGTGGCGAGTGGCGCCGCGGCCTCCGCTTCGCCTTCTGGTCCGGGCACTCCCACGGCCGCTACGCCGGATCGGCCTGGTACGCCGACCGCGCCTGGCGCGAGCTCGAGCGCCGGTGCGTGCTCCACCTGAACGTGGATTCCACGGGCGCGCGCGGCGCCACCGACTACTCCGTCTATCACGCCACCGAGGACGCGCAGGACTTCGCGGAGGCCGTGGTGGCGGATGTCACCGGGCAGCGCGGGCACGCGCGGCACTTCTCCCGCGCCGCCGACCAGTCGTTCTGGGGGATCGGCGTGCCCTCGGCCTTCATGTCCATGTCCCAGCTCCCCCCGCAGGACACGGAGTTCGGGCGGACCACGGAGCGCCTGTTCGGGACCTCCGGGTTCCCCTGGTGGTGGCACACCCGGGAGGACACCGTCGACAAGATCGACCCGAGCGTCCTCGCCCTCGACACCCGGGTCTACGTCGCCGCCGCCCTGCGGCTCGTGAACGCCCCGGTGCTGCCTCTCGGCCACGCGCGGGCGGCGCGGGCGGTGGCCGACACGGCGGCGGCCCTGGCCACGGCGGCGGGCGGGCGCTTCGACCTCTCGTCCGTGGTGGCGGCCGCGCGCGGCCTCGCCGCCACGCTGGACGCGCAGGC
>DATKEI010000062.1:0-8251 GCA_035544455.1 Binatia bacterium
GTGCGTGGCGGCCACCTCGAAGGACGCGAGCTTCCGCGACTTCCTGCCGATCGTCGTGGAGGAGTGCACGGGGACCACGCTGCCCCACCTGCACGCCCCCGCGCTCGAGATGACCGCGGTGGGCTGGGGCGAGGTGCGCAGTCTGGCGGCCACGCTGGCGGCGCTGGCCGCCCTTCCGGAAGCCGGCGATCAGTAGTCCCGCGGGTCCACCGCGTCGCGCAGGCCGGCGCCGGGCAGGGTGAAGGCCAGCGCGAGCGCGAAGATCGCCAGCCCGGGCCACCAGACCATCCACGGCGCCCGGGCCCGCCGGCAGGGCCAATCCCGCGCCGTCCGCCCCGCCCAGCGCGAAGCCACGCCCTGCCCGCGCGGGGACAAGCATCGGCCAGACGGGGGCGGCCGCCGGGAGCGCGGACGGCCCAGGCGTACTGTCCGGCAGCGTCCACGCGCGCGCAGAGCCCACGAGCGGCTGCGCCGGCGCGATCCCGGCGGCCTAGCTTCCCGTCTCGGGCACGGTCATGACCTCCAGCAGGTGACCGTAGGGGTCCTCGAAGTAGAAGCCGCGCCCGCCCTGACGAGTGTTGAGCTGGCCGTCGCTGTGGCGGTCGGGCTCGCTCCCGTAGGCAATCCCCTTCTCCTTCACCCGGCTGAAGATCGCGTCGAACTCCGCCTCGCTGACATGGAACGCGTAGTGATGGCTCCGTCCTGCCCGCGGGTCGAAGCCGATCCCGCCCCATGCTTCCGGATCGTCGGCGAAGTCGAAGGTCAGCGTGTCGTTCACCTGCACCTGGGCGAAGTACCCCTGGCCTGGCTTGACCGTCAAGCCGAAGATCTCGGCGAAGAACTCGGCCGAAGCGACCTTGTCCTTCGCGGGCACGATGGTGTGATCGAGACGAATCGTCATTGCTCCCTCCAGATCGTCGAGTCTCGGTGTTATCGCCATCACCCGGGTCGTCGATGATGCCGCCCCGCGATCCGAGGCGTACCGAACCGGGGCAAGCCCCCTCGTATCGGAAGATTGCCGGCACTCCGCGCCCCCCCGGTCATCCGGCCCCACTCCGGAGCCCTGACCGCCGCACCTCTTGCGCGCTGGACCTGATGGGAGAGGGCGCCGAACCGTCCGATTGCGTCGCCGGCAGCTGCGCGGCGGGATGCCACCCGCAGCGTGGTGGCTGTATCGAACTCCTGGCGGCAGGCGTGACGCTCAGGGGAGCGGATTCCTTACGTGAAGGCCAGGGAACCTGCCGAAGTCCCTGTCGGCCGACCACAGCTCTCGGACTCCGTGCACCAGACAGAGAGCGGCAACTCGGGCATCGTGGACGATCGGGCCGACCACGCGACCACGGTCCAGCAGGTGTCGAAGCTCGTTCCAGTAGCCGTCGTTCTCGGCCAGGAGGACGAGCCGGGGCGAGGTCATCCAGGCCTCGATCTGTGCAACGGCTTCGAGGTGGGTCGAGGGGGGGTGATAGATTCGTGGATGGGTGACCACGGCGTAGAACTCATGCAGACAGGGCCAGGCGATGGCCCACGGTTCCCACGCTTCGGCGAGCCGGCGAATGCACTCGCGGGCAGCCTCGTGCCAGGACGAATCGATCCGATGGGAGTACACGAGGAGGTTGGTGTCGGCGGCAATCACGCCCCGCGTCCTTCATAGATGAGGGTCCGCATCTGTTCCCAGTCGCCTTCTCGGATACCTGGCTGCACCCCGTGCCCGTTCACTCGAGCATCACGCAGTCTGTAAGGCGTCCTCTTCTCGCCTTCGTTGGCGAGCACGTGGCGGAGCCCCGCCTCGATCAGCGCGCGAAGGGTCGTCTGGCGCTGCGCGGCCAGTTTCTTGGCCCGAGCGAGCAGCGCGGGCGCGATCTCCACCGTTGTCTTCATATGGCTTGACTATATCATGAGTACGGGTGGCCCATACCGCCCGAGGTGGTGCTCCGGGCCATCGTGGTCACGGTGACGCCGCTCACGGATGGCGTCGAGGCCCCGCGGCGCTTCGCGGAAGGCAAGCAGTTCGGCACGATCGTCCTCACGCCCTGAGCTTCCGGCGGGTCGTCGTCGACTGGTCGGCGGCCTCGACGCGGGACCCGGTGAGGCCCGCGCGGGACCGTTGCTGGACGCGGGGGACCGCGCCGACGAGCGGCGGCCCGCGCCGCGGGACTTCCGCACCCGGCCCGAGGCGGACGACGTCATCTTCGGACGAACGTGAAACCTGACCCCATGATCCTGATCACGGCGGGCGTGACCGGGATCGTCACGTCGGTGACCATGATCGGGCCGCTGCTGGTGGACATCTCGCGGGACCTGGGGATCTCGCTGGGCCAGGCCGGATTGCTGGCGGCGGCGGCCGGGGTGCCGCAGGCGCTGTTCTCGCCGTTCGCGGGCTTGCTCTCGGATCGGCTGGGGCGGAAGCCGATGATTGTCACGGCCTTCGTCAGCGTAGCGGTGCTGAGCGTCGGAGCCGCGCTGGCGCCGAGCTTCGCGGCACTGGTGGTGGTGCGCTTCCTGGCCGGGCTGCTGGGCTCGCTCGCGCCCACCAGCCTCATGGCGTCGGTCGGCGATCTCTTTCCGGCCGACCGGCGGGCGCGCGCCATGGGCTGGTTCAACATGGGCTTCAGCTTCGCGGCCATCGGCGGCGTGCCGGTCATGGGGGCAGTCGGCGGGGCGTTCGGCTGGCGCTGGGCCTTCGTGGCGATCGGCCTCGTGATGCTGCTGCTGGCCGGCTGCGTGTGGCGCTGGTTCCCGGGCATCGCGCCGATGGCCTCCGGCACCAGCGTGATGGCCACCTATCGCGCGGTCTGGGGCGTGCCGCGCCTTCTGAATCTCCTCGGCGCGAACCTCCTGGAGCGCTCGCTCTTCGCCATGGTGGTCATCTTCCTTCCCGCCTTCGTCATGCTGAGCTTCCAGCTCAGCGCGGTGGGCGTCGCCCCCGTCCTTGTCCTGGTCGCGATCGGGGCGATCGCGGGCAACGTCCTGGGAGGCCGGCTCGGCGATCGCTTCAACAAGCCAGGAATCTTCGTGATCGCCCAGATCGTCAGCGCGGGCCTCGGCCTGGCGCTCTTCGGCGGGGGGTTCTCGTTCGCGGGGGTCGTCGCCCTCGCGACGCTCCTGACCCTCTGCAACGCGGCGAGCCGCCCGGCGGTCCTGGCCTATGGCTCCGAGCTGGCGCCCCGCCAGCGCGGCGCGCTCTTCGGGCTCATCGCGCTCACCAACCAGAGCGGACTCGTGATCGGCTCCGCGGTGGGCGCCGCCGCCATCGGGGGTGGGGGGTATCGGGGCATGGCCCTGGCCGCGCTGGCCCAGGGCGTGCTCGCCGCCGCCCTGGCGCTGCCGCTGCTCCGGCGGCCGCGCCCTGTCGGCAATGCTTGATCCTCGGGGAGCTCCATCGATCCCGACGTCCTCGACGGTCCCCGCGGTGGCGGCCGCCTCCGCGTTCTCGCCACAGTGCCAGCCCTCCTCGTCGTCCACGCCATCCTCACCCACCTCGCCCGCGCCCGCCCGGCGAGTCCCCGGGCCCGGCCCCACCCGGCCCGCGCCGCCCGCAGCTAGACCCCGCGCCTGGCGACGCTGTCCCTGCCCCTCGCCGCCGCCGCCCTGACCCCGGCGCCGTCCCTCCGCGCCCCTCCTTGACCATGACCCCCCTTTGCGACAGGATGACTCGGGGTCAGAAGGCAATCACGGCCCCCGGCTCGCCTTCTCGCCCTCGCGGCGAATCCGCCCACGATCCCCCAGGGGGCGGGGCCCAGCTTCCTCAGCAGGCGGAAGGCCCTGCGCCCCGCGGGGAAGGCCTTGTTCGAGATCGAGCGGGTGGGGGCCGACCCGGGGCGCGACTACCCCATCGCCACCCTGCGGGGAACCTGAGACGGGCCGACCCTGATCTTCAACGGTCTCGTCGACGTGCAGCCGGTGGGCCTGGGTCTGGACACACGAGCCATTGGCCGGCGAGATCGAGAACGACCTTGTACGGGAACGGCGTCCGCGACAAGAAGGCGGGAATGGCCTCCTTCGTGCCGGCCGCCGAGGCCTTCGCCCGTTCGGGCGAGTGAGAGAGAGGACGGACATGCCGGAGATCACCCGAACGGCCACCGAGGTCGCGGCGATGCTCGAGGATGGCCGGGAGATCGCGTTCCTTGACGTGCGTGAGATCGTGCCCTTTGGCTCCGGTCACCCTCTGCTCGCGACCCATCTGGCGCTCGGGCACATCGAGTGCGACATAGCCGGGCTGGTGCCTCGCCGCGACACGCGCGTCATCGTCACGGACGGAGGCGAAGGGCTCTCCGCCGTGGCCGCCGACCGGCTGGCGCGGCTCGGGTACGGGAACGTGGCCGTGCTCGCCGGCGGCGCTCCGGCCTGGGCTGCCGCGGGACTGGCCCTGTTCCCCGAGATCGAGGTGCCGTCCAAGGGCTTCGGCGATTTCGTGGCGCGCCACGCTCGCCCCGCGTTCATCACGCCGCGCGAGCTCGCACGCGCCATCGCGAGCGGGGAGGACTGGGTGCTCGTCGACAGCCGACCGCGCCAGGAGTACGAGGTGGGCCACATTCCCGGCAGCATCGACGCGCCGGCCGGCCAGATGCTGCGCTGTTTCGACGATCTCGTGAGGAATCCGAGGACGAAGGTGGCGGTGAACTGCATGTCTCGCACCCGCGGGATCCTCGGGGGCGCGAGCCTCGTCGCCGCCGGGGTGCCCAACGAGGTGTATGTGCTCTGGAACGGCACGCGGGGCTGGCGCCTCGAGGGTCTGGCCCTCGAGCGGGGGGCCACCCGCTGCGCCCCGGCCCCGAGTCCGCACGCCCGGGAGCGCGCCCGTGAGCGGGCCCGCAACCTCGCCAGGCTGGCCGGCCTTCCGTCGATCGATCGCGGCACCCTCGAGCAGTGGCGAGGTGACTCGACGCGCACCACCTATGTCTTCGACGTGCGCGATCGCGATGAGTACGAAGCCGGGCATCTTGCTGGCGCGCGCAACGCCCCGGAAGGCGCCCTCGCGATGAGCCCGGACCACTACATCGGCACCCAGAACGCCCGCTGCGTGCTCGTCGACGACGACACCGTGCGCGCGACCATCGCCGGGCTCTGGCTGTCGCAGGGAGGCCGTGGCAGGCCCTACGTCCTCGACGATGCCGGCCTCGAGGGGGCGTTGACGGAAACGGGGCCCGAACCCCGAAGGTTCCTGGGGTTCGACCGAGCCCGGAGCGCGACGATCACCCCGCAGGCGCTCGATGCGCTGATCCGCCAGAGCCAGCCGCTGATCGTCGATGTCGGCAACTCGGCGGCCTACGTGCTGTCCCATGTGCCGGGGGCGCGCTGGTGCCTGCGCTCGGCCCTGGCCAGCACTCTCGCGTCCACGGCCGCGTCCGGCTCTCCCCTCGTGCTCACCAGCGCGGACGGCGTCATGGCCCGGCTCGCCGCCTGCGACCTGGCGGAGTCGGGCGGCGAGGACGTGCTGGTTCTCGATGGCGGCACGGCCGCCTGGTGCGGGGCGGGTCTCACGCCCGCCAGCGGGCCGACGGAACTGCTCTCGCCACGCGACGACCTGTGGCTCGCCTCGTCCGAGCGCCCGGGTGACGAGCGCGCCAATGTCACGGCGTACCTCGACTGGGAGACGTCGCTCCTGGCGGATATCGAACGCGGCGGCTTCGTGCCATTCCGCAACGTCCTGTGGCAAGCGCCCCGAGCGGCGGCGGCAGAGGAGGAACGGGCGTGACAAAGAATCTCCCGGGCCACCGCTCGCTAGCGACTTCTGCGTGTGCACGCCCACCGCGGACGGGGCGGAGGCAAAGGCGCGCCAGTACATGGGCACGTTCGTGGAGAGCAACTTCTATCACTGCGAGCTGCTGGGGCCGCACTTCAGCACCGTGAAGGGGTACGACGCCTACGCGCAGAAGATCGCGATGGCCAGGGAGATCGGCATGGACGGCATCGTCTCCGCGTTCATGCAGGCCGCCGTCTGGGGCACGCCCGACCGGATCCTGCGCACGCTCGAGGCGCGCCGGGCCATCGTGGGCGACTTCGAGCTGGCCACGTCGTTCCGCTTCGGCGGCACCCCTCTCGATCTGGCCGAATCCGGGCTCCGTCTCTACGCGAAGGAGGTCCTGCCGGTGGTGCGCTCCTGGACGATCTGGACGACGGGGGCGTAACATGGCAAGCCCGCGCGTGTGATTGAGCCTGATTGTGGCCGACACGCGGCAGGGCGTGCCGCCGGGCGCCGCCACGGGATAGCGGGGGAGAGACAAGGAGACGATATGGCGAGGCTGACGTCAATCACGCGCAAGGATCAGGTCCCGCCGCAGCACCACGGGATCGTCGACGACATCGTGACGAGCCGCGGGGGCATTCACGGCCCCTTCAACATGTTCCTCCACTCGCCCGAGATCGCGGGCCGCGTCGCCCACCTGGGCGCGTATGTGCGCTTCGAGGGCACCCTGGAGATGCGCGTGCGGGTGCTCGCCGCCATGACAGTGGCCCGCGAGCTCGACGCCGTCTACGTGTGGGGCGCGCAGACGGCATCAGCGCGCACGCAGGGCGTGCCGGAGTCGACGATCAGCGCCATCCGCGAGAAGCACTCGCGCGGCCTGGCGCCGGACGACGCGCAGATCGTGGACTTCGCGCGGACGCTCCTCCGCACGCACCGCGTGGACGAGGCCGCCGCGGCCGCGTTGCGCACGAGGTTCGGCGACGACCAGTTCATCCAGCTCACCGCGGCGATCGGCTACTACGCCATGCTGGCCATGACCGTGAACGCCTGCGAGCTGGAAGCCGCGCCGGGCGCCGAGGTCCTGACGCCCTGAGACACCTCGACCTCGCCGGCGGCGGGCGGCCCGGAGGTCTGGGCCCGTCGCGCCCACGCCCGTGTACGCCCCGGGGGGTCGACCAGCCCTCCGCCGCGCGCGTCGATCCGGCGCGCGCCGTACGCACGCCTGGGCCGCGGGGCCTACTTCAGCACCAGCTCGCCGGCTTCGCCGACCTCACCCGCGAGGCGGCCAACGAGCTGTTTCGCGTCGTGTGCGCCCGGACTCGTCTCCGCTCCACCGTGGTCGCGACCAAGTTATGAGGAATATGCTCCGGGCGCCTCCGGTCCGACTAGCTCAACAGTTCCTTCGGAATGTTGCCCCCGTTCTCGGCGAGCTTCTCCATCACGGTCTTATGCAGCCACATGTTCATTTGCGCCGAGTCGCCCATTTTTTCGGCGGGGCAGCCGAGTTCGCTGGCCAGTTCCTTGCGCGCCGACAGGCTGCTGTCGATCCCTAACAGTTTGAGAAGGTCCACGATCGACGTTCGCCAGTTCAGCTTCTCTTTCTGCTTCGCGGCGAGACCTTCGAGCTTGGCGACGACATCAACCACGGGTATCGACTTCGATGCTTCCAGGGTCGAGAGTGTAGGCACCGCGGGTACTTGCGCAACCTGTGGAGTCGCCTGTTGCGGTGCTGGCGCGGTGGAACTGCCGAACCCCAGTTTCTCAAGGATTGTTCCGAAGAGACCCATGAGGGCTCCTTTCTATGCAGAAAGCCTATGCAGAGAGGGCAGGTTGCATGCACACGACAATACGAGGAGCCATCTGCGCGAGCGTCCGAGAAGGGAGTCTACAAGTCCTGACTGCTTCCTTCAAGAGCTGATTGCGGTTCTGAGGTCTGAGGTGCGCCGAGCCGGTCGTCTCGCGGGGCGCGGCAGCCGAGTCGAACCTCGGCTCGCGGGTGGCCAGGGCTTCTGCAGCGCCAGGCGGTACTCGTCCGTCATGACGCCGCGCTCGGCAGGCTCCTCCAGCGCGGCGCTCTCCGCGGCCACCCAGCCCGCGACGACTCCGAAGACGAACCGCCCGCCGCTGAGGGCCGTCGGGTCAGGACGCCGCACGACGGGGCTGATCGCTGTGGCATCAGCTCCTGAGCCACGCCCGCAGGTCTGTGACAGACAATGTTCCGCCGGCCAGGGCCGCCGTGCAACGGTCGGAGAGCGTCACGAGGAGGGCCCAGGGGCGCAACCCTCGCCCGGCTCGGCCGGCTCGAGCAGCCGGAGCCCCTCCGGGAGGCTTTCGCCGAACGCGCGCGCCCGGTCGAGGTCCGATGGCGGCTGGACCTCGATCAGGCGGATCAGGGCGTCGGGCCGGATGCCAGTCGCCAGCAGCCGGCCGTGCACCTCGCGGCAGAAGTCCTCGTCGAGGTCCAGGGCGGGATCTCCGGTGCGCGCCGCGAGCTGCACGATCGTCGCGGCGACGTCCGACGAGGCGGGCCCCGGGTCCAGGATCGCCCGGACCCAGTCGGCCGCC